>JAGXGG010000060.1 GCA_024636855.1 Ignavibacteriota bacterium
ATAGTAATCTAATAATCAATTGTGTTGAAGCCATCTCAAGTGAGAAAAAGGCTATAGATTTTTTATATTCAACTGCTAGATTACGGGCTATAGATAATGCCAAAGCTGTCTTACCCATTGAAGGTCGAGCTGCAATAATAATTAATTCTGATTTCTGAAGTCCACCTAGATATTTATCTAAATCTACTAAACCAGTCGGAACTCCTGTTAAACCTGACTCAGATCGAACACGCATTTGCTCTATTTGACGATAAGTCTCTTTGGTTAGTTCTCTCATACCTTGATAGTTCTTAGTCATTCGTTTTTCAGCAATTCTGAAAATCTCTGATTCTGCTTTGTCTATTTCTGTTAGAATATCTTTACTATCATCGTATGCATTATTTATAACCTCACCACTAGATTGAATTAGCTCACGACGTAATTGCTTTTCTAAAACTATTAGAGAATACTGTTCTACATTAGCGGCTGTAGCAACTTCCTTATTAATCTTTGCTAAGTAACCCCTACCACCAACATCTTCTAAACTTCCATTTTTAGTTAAATGCTCAGACAAAGTAATAATGTCAACTGTTTCATTCTTCTCAGATAGAGCTATTATTGATTCAAAAATTAGTTTGTGCTTTTGTGAATAGAATGAATCAGATGAAAGAAGTTCTGTAGCTTTTGAAATTGCTTGTTTATTTAACATCATAGCACCAAGCACTGCCACTTCGGCTTCCATTGAATTCGGCGGTACTCTATTACCTACAATTGGACTAATTGAAGCTTCTTTTTTGTTTTCGTAATTTATTCTTTTGGCAGTTGACATAATTTAATCTAATATTGAAATATTTTAGATTACATAATTAACATAAAAAAGATTATTATTATATTATGTTATTAACAATTACACTTATAGTTATTAATAATTATTCAACATTGAGAAAATCATGAAGAGAATCTTAGTTATAGATGATGCTGAATTCATTTTAGAAAGTACTTCAGCGCTTTTAGAGTTTGAAGGTTATGATGTAATTACTGCCGAAAATGGTAGTATAGGTGTACAAATGGCTAAAGAATTCAAACCAGATTTGATACTTTGTGATATCTCAATGCCTGTTATGGATGGATTCGAAGTGCTTGATAATATAAGGTCGGATAATATTACTCATAGAATTCCATTTATCTTTCTGACCGCATTCAACGAAAAGTCTAATATGCGTGATGGAATGACAAAGGGGGCTGATGATTATCTAGTCAAACCCTACTCTAGAGACGAAATCGTTTCAGCAATTAATGCACAATGGAAAAAATATAATGTATTCGAAAAACATGTTAAGAATAAAGTTGAACAAGTTGGTAAAAGTGTAACCTATGCACTTCCACACGAATTCAGAACTGCAATTAACGAGATAAAAGGTAATGCAGGTATAATATATCAGGAATCAGAATCTCTTGATACTAGTGAGATAAAAATGCTTTCGCATGACATTGTTCAATCTGTATCTAGGTTGTCCAAGATTACCGAGAACTACTTATTATATATAAGACTTAATAACATAGAGGGTAACGAGGAACTATTAGAAGAACTTAAATTACAAAAAACTGAAGAGCCGTTTGCAGTGGCATATGATATAGTCAATAATATTGCTGCGAAATATGATAGATTTGAAGATTTTATAGTAAAAGAAGAAACTATGGGCATAAGTATTAACATGTCGTCGGAAAACTTTTTTGTTATTATGAATGAATTGAGTGATAACGCTTTTAAATTTTCTAAAAAAGGTGATAAAGTAACTATGTCATCTAAGATTTCGAATGATAATTTGATAGTTGAACTGAATGATGAGGGAATAGGGATAGATGATAATCAAATATCAAATATTGCTGCTCTTAATCAATTCAATCGAGAAAAAAATGAACAACAAGGTATTGGTTTAGGGTTAATAATTGCTAAGAAAATGATTGAATTGCATAACGGTACCTTTAATATAATTGGTAAAGGAACAAATAATGGTACAGTAATTACTCTAACTTTTCCTATATCTCAATAATTAAAACCAATTCTTAAATCTAAAAAGACACCTCCAAAATTAGTAATTGGATCTTCTACATTAGCAGATAAACTTTGCAAACCATTACCCCCAAATGGTATAGATAAGTACCTTATCTGGAATACAGAAAGAGATTTCTTTTTATTACCAAAATCTGCACCGATAGAAATATTAAAAGAAGGTCTAGTATAATATTCACCGTACGCGAAGGCATTAAAAAAGCTTTTATCATAAGGAGTGGAAATAATAAAAGAAAACCCAGTACCAGCTGTTATAAAAGGCTTAAAAGTACTTATGATTTGATTGTTGAACGGAAAATATTGTATACCTACAGAAAATGGAATAGAGAATAGGCGATTTATTTTATGAGGGATAAATAATTCACCTGTTGTTTGGTTAAATCTTTCTAATTCATCAGATTTACGAATTCCTGTGATAAAGAAATCAGTTACAAATACAAACTCCTCGTTTATATCTGCTCGCCAAAACATACCTCCACCAAATCCAAAAGTAGAAAAAATCAAATCAAATCCCATTGCAGTAGTCTTTGTTTCATTTATTTCACCTAAAGTTAGTAGTGGAGAAGAAGGTTCAAATACAATAACACTATCTTTATCGAATTCTCCATTTCCACCACCAGTAACTTGTGCGATTAATTTGACCTGAAAGCAGGAAATTATCACAAAAATAATAGAAAATAGAAGTTTTTTGCTCATCTTTTACATCAATAGTTTAGAAACAATTTATTTTTCATTAATTTAGCACCTTACTCTAAAACGTTTTTTCAAAAAAAATCATTTAGATACATAGAACATAATTACAATTTATGGAATTATCAAAGCTCGTAAATATATTTGAGCTGGAATTCCCTCCTAAAACAGCGTGGAGTGATGACAGTATTGGTTTACAAATTAGTAATAGTAAATCACGGATAAAAAACGTTTATTTTACATTAGAGCTTAATGAAGATTCTATAACTGAAGCTTTAACATACTCTTCTGATTTAATTGTAACTTTTCATCCTCTTATATTTAAACCTTTATCAAATATTACTTCAGACAATAGAGTAGGCAATTTGGTATCAAAGTTAATAAAGAATGATATTGGGTTATACGCAATTCATACTAATTTTGATTCACATCCTTTGGGAACAAGTTACGAATTATGTAAACAACTTGGGTTTGAAAAGACAAGATACTTAATACCTGATATTAATCTTGACGGTTATGGTATGGGAATAGTAATAGAATTAGATACTTTAATAAGTATGAACGAATTATTAGAAAAAATATATGATGTTTGTAATTCACCTCTCAAATTTAACAAAGGTAAAGGTGAAGACATCAAAAAAATAGCTATTATCGGTGGAAGTGGAAGTAGCTATATACAAGAAGCTTATAATCAAGGTTGTGATGCTTTCATTACAGCAGATATAAAGTATCATGACTTCCATAGTGTAGAAGGAAAAATGACAATAATAGATCCTGGTCATTACGAAATGGAACAGTTTGTTCCAATGGCTATGAAAAATATATTAAAAGAAAAACTAGGGGAAGACATTAATTTATTTACAGGAAGTGTTTTAACTAATCCTGTTAATTATTATCCCCAGCAAAATTATAAAGAGAAACAAAAAAAATATTTAAATAATTATAAAGGTTAATAACAGTAATGGAAGAATCTAAATCACAATTGCTTGCCTATTTGGCACTTATAGATAGAAATCTAGATGAATTAGAAGAAGAATTTGGTGATTTACCACAGAAAGTTGCTGAGCAAGAGAAGAAAAATACAGCTCTAAAAGCAACAGTTAAGGAAACTGAACAAATTTTAGAAGAAGTCAAGGAGTTTTGTTCTGTTACGAAAGTAACTTTAGAAGATTTGAAGATAAAAGAAGAAAAATTATCTCAGCAACAATTTCAAGTTAGAAATAATAAAGAGTTTGATGCTATCACAAGTGAAATTAAACATGTGAAAGAAGAATCTAAGATGTTGACAGAGAAGTTAAGACAAGAGACTATAAAACAACAGAATCTAGAGAGAATCCTAGATGAACAAAAGGCAGATCTCATTAGTTCTAAAGAAGAGTTAAAAAATACTAAAAAAGATCTAGTCGAAGTTCAAGAAGAACAAGACGAAGAAAAAGCTGAATATGTAGAAAGAAGAGAAAAAATAGTAAGCAAGATAGACGTAGCGTCTTTAGCTAAATATGATAGAGTGAGAGAATATCATAGTGATGCTGCTGTAAGAGTAAAGAAAAACTCTTGCTCTGGCTGTTTTAGTTCTATTCCACCACAGCTAATAGTGGAAATGAGAAGTGATGACGATATACTTTATACATGTGAAAATTGTGCCCGTATATTGATTCCTGAGGAAATAGAAGTTACTGAAGCTGACGTAGAAACAATATAATATACTAAAACTAAAATACGGGTAATCGCTGTTATTTTGATAACAGAGGAAAGTCCGAACTCCATAGAACAGTACACTTCCTAACGGGAAGAACTACTGAAAAGTAGTATGGAAAGTGCAACAGAAAGTAAACCGCCTACTTCGGTGGGTAAGGGTGAAAGGGTAGGGTAAGAGCCTACCGCGATTTGGGTGATCAAATTGGCTTGGTAAACCCTGTACGGAGCAAGGTTAAATAAGAGTATGATTTCAAGCTGTTCGTTTGAGTTGTCTTAGGGCATGCATACTTGGGTAAACCGCAAGAGTTACTTGGCGACAAGTATCCTAGATAAATGATTACCTCCTTATTTTAAATAATAAGAAGACAGGATTCGGCTTATAGTATTTTTAGTTTTTTTTTATTAAATTTATATTTATTTATTAATTCAATCTTTTTTAATATGCAATTACCTAATGATCCGTTTGTATTAGAACTTCTACCCGAATTTATTGATGATTGGATTGATAAATTGGATACCGAATACATAGAATATAAGAATAATAAGGATTTGGAATCTATGTATAGACTTGCCCATACTATGAAAGGATCATCATATCAATTTGGATTTTCAGATTTAGGTGATATAGGTATAGAAATGATGGCTCAAGTTAAAAGTGATGATTGGGAAGGTCTCGAACAAAACAAAGAGAAGTTTCGTATTAGACTATTAGAAATACAAGAATATCTTTCACAAAATTCTTAAATAAAAATTATGAAAAAGATTATATTAGTTTTAACTTTATTAATTGCAACTACATCTTTATACTCACAAACTAGAGTAGCAGTACTTCCATTCCAAAATATGGACGGAAATATAGATTATAATATTCTATGTTATGATTTACAGGAATCACTTACTACTGCATTAATAGAAGCCGATGAAAGTGGGGAAGAGTATTATATAGTTCCTGCTGACTCAGTAGAAATGGTTTTATCTGAACTTAATTTGGATCCATCTAACCCACAATATAAATCTGATTTATGGAAAGCCGTACAATTACTCAACATAAAGAAGGTTGTAGTAGGTACGTTCAACAAACAAAGTGATAAGTTTCTTATGAATACTTACATCTATGATGTAAAAATGAGAATGGCTTACCCAAATTATCAAGCAAAAGATATTTTCAAAACTCGTGAGCAAATACTAGAAGCAATACCAGAAATTGTTTCTGCTATACAACCTGGGTTAAAATAACCCTTTTTCATTTTCCGAGCTAATACTCTTATTAAAATATTTATAAGTACTTAGAGTTACTTTTCTTCCCTTTGGAGTTATCTGAAGAAATCCTTGTTGTATAAGAAATGGTTCATAAACTTCTTCTATAGTGCCGGATTCTTCACCAACAGCTGCAGAAATTGTATTTAAACCAACTGGCCCACCGCTATACTTCTCTATTATAGTAAGAAGTATTCTCTTATCCATATCGTCAAGACCTAACTTATCAACTTCCAAGGCTTCCAGAGTCATGTTTGCTATAAATTGGCTAATTATTCCATCACCCTTTATTTGAGCAAAATCTCTACTTCTACGTAATAATCTATTTGCAATTCTAGGTGTTCCTCTCGAACGAGAAGCAATTTCTGTAGCGCCTTGATCATCTATTCCTGTTTTAAGAATATCTGCAGATCTTTTTACTACATTGATTAAATCAGCAGTGTTATAATAGTCTAATCTAAATAATAAACCGAATCTTGAGCGCAGAGGAGCTGTTAGTAAACCAGCTCTTGTTGTAGCACCAATTAGAGTGAAATTGGGAATTTTAATCTGAATAGTTCTCGCTGATGGTCCACTATCTATCATGATATCTAACGTATAATCTTCCATTGCAGAGTATAAATACTCCTCAACCACAGTTGATAATCTATGAATTTCATCAATAAATAGAACATCACCTTCCTCTAAATTTGTAAGTATCCCAGCTAAATCACCCGGCTTCTCCAATACAGGGCCAGAAGTAGTCTTAATTTGACTCCCCATCTCATTAGCTATTATATAGCTCAAAGTAGTTTTTCCGAGGCCAGGAGGGCCCATAAGCAACACGTGGTCTAGTGCTTCCTTTCTTTTTCTAGCAGCTTCTATGAATATCTTTAGATTACTTACTAGATTCTTTTGTCCAGTAAATTCGTTAAATGCCTTAGGTCTTAGTGCAAATTCATTAGCTTCATTACTGTTAGGATCTGGATTTAATATGTTTTCTGGATCATTCATTTAAACTTCTAAATATATGAATAGGACAATTCCTTTTATTATTATCTAAACATTTACCATCACATGCCTTAGCATATACTCTAGGAACGGCATTTGAATTAATATCTATAATTTCTTTTGATATCTTTTTTTCTAATTTGTCTTTGTATTCCATACTTTCATCAAAAGGCAGTATAATGTCAAGTTCAATGAAAATATCTTTCCCAGATTGTCTAGTATGTATAGCTTTGAACTCACATATATTAGTATGATTTTTAGTAACTACACTTAAAAATCTCATTTGAACTTCATCAGGTATAGTTCTATCTAAAAGCTGATTCAAAGCCTCTTTGGAACCTCTCAATGGAACAACTAAGGCAAATACTGTTAAAGCAATTGCTACTCCAGAATCAACAATCAAACCTATGTAACGAAGTCCAAAATGTTGTAATCCAAGCCCGATAATTAAATTTATTAATACGAATAGTTCAATATAGCTATCATATTTCTATAGACTGGCATCATATTCTAATATTGGCATTCCAAATTTTTTCGAAGATTTCTTTTGAATTCTATATACTAATCTCATTAAAAGAAATGAAACTGAAGAGAAGACCATTAGTATAAAGTAGTTACTTTCTCCAACATCCGTTTTGCCAAAATTGGAAATGGCTTCTATACTAGTATATCCAAGTACAAGAAGTAGTAAGATGGAGGAGGCTAGTATGGAAATACTTTCATACTTCCCATACCCATAATTAAATATATAATCAGGATTACGAACACTCATATTTACTGCATTTAGAAAGAGAAATGAGTTTAGAATATCAAGTGCTGAGATTATACCATTGGTTTTTACAGCCAATGAATCTTCAATTATACCTAAAGTAATCCCAAAAATCGAGATAAATATAGTAAGTAAAAGTGAAATCCGAGTTGTAAAAACTGGTGAGTCAGTCCTAAACCAACTTTTTATTCGAGTATTAAAATTAAATTGCTGCCTTTCCATTGGGCAAATATAATTAATTAAGGACTACTTCTGATTCAGAAATGTAAATTTCTCTAATATTTTCTGAATCTTCATCTGGAATGATTTTAACAATAAAGGCAGGTTTGGTTAAATGAGTCTCAGCTTTTTCTGCCCATTCGATTAGTTTGATAGAGTTTTCTTCATAAAGACACTCATCAAAACCAATTTCATTTAATTCTTTGTTTTGCTCTATTCTGTACAAATCTATATGGTATATAGGAACCTCGTGGTTCTTATAATCGCCAATATACTTGTTCATAATTGTAAATGTAGGGGAAGTGACCAAATCTTCAACATTGAAGTATTGGCATATACCTTTGATAAACTCTGTCTTACCAGAGCCTAAATCACCGTATAGAAACACTATATCACCTAGATTCAGTCGTCTTGCAAACTTACTACCAAGCTCAATTGTTTCTTCTTCGCTAGTTGTTGTATATTTTGTTTCAAGCATAACAACAAAACTAATAAAGATATTACTAATTAAAAAATTATCTACTTTTTAGTTTTATAACTGGGATTATCATCTCTTCCATTGATATGCCTCCGTGCTGAAAACTATCTCTATATTTATTCAAATAATGATGATAATCAGTTGGATAAACAAAATAATAATCTTCTTTGGCTATTATATTATTAACAGTTATTCCTGATTTTGGTACTTTAATATCTTCAGGGTTACTGATTTGCATTGCTGTTTTTGGATCAGCTTTTACATTCTTTCCAAACTTGTATCGAAGGGAAGTAGATGTATCTTTATCACCTAATACTTTAACACCTCTAAGACATCTAATAGATCCATGATCTGTAGTTATTATTATTTTTGCATCTTTTACATTAGAAAGTTGTTTTAGCATTCCTAAAAAGCTAGAATGTCTAAACCATGAGCTTGTCAGTGAACGATAAGCCGACTCGTCAGGAGCTATTTCTTTTAATATTGCATAATCTGATCTAGAGTGTGCTATCATATCAACAGCATTTAGCACTATCGCTGTCAAATCATTACTTGCAAATTTTAATATGTCTTTTTCAACTCGTTTACCGTAGTCAGTATCAAATATTTTTATATAAACTGGATCATTTTTTAGTTTAATTCTTCTTCTTTGAATCCATGATTGCATTAACTCTTTCTCAAATTTATTTTGAGTATGCTCTTCACTGTTAACTTCAACTTGCCAATATTGAGGATAGTACTTTTTAATATCAGAAGGGAATAAACCTGCGAATAGTGAATTTCTACAATACGGAGTTGCTGTAGGTAATATAGAACAATAGAAGTTTGTATCGAAAGTATAATATTGTCTTAGTACTTCTTCGAATAATAGCCATTGATCATAACGCATACAGTCAACTACAAACAAGAAAGTAGGGCCTTCTTTTTCAATTTCTTCCCATAGATATGCATCTAAAATATCAGGGGAAAATAGTGGTAAATCTTCTTTTTCTTCGCTGTTTATCCATCCAACATAATTATCTTCTACAAATCTTGAGAAAGCAGTATTAGAATCACTCCATTGGTCGTTTAAAGTTTCTTTTAATCCAGAGTCTGGGTGTTTATCTAATTCGAATGACCATTGAACGAGTTTCTTGTAAATATCTACCCAATCATTCCATACCATAGGTCCCATCAGCTGTCTGCTAACTTCAGAAAACCCTTTCATGTAGTCTTGAGTAAACTTTTCGGTTTCTATTCTTTCAGTTTCTAAAAATTTCTTACAAGCCAATAGTATTTGTGCAGGGTTAACTGGTTTAGTAAGATAATCATCAATTTTTAAACCAATTGCTTCTTCCATTACGCTCTCTGCTTCATTCTTAGTAACCATTACAACAGCAGATGCTGCACTTAATCTCTTAAGTTCAGGTAAAGTATCCAAGCCAGACATTCCCACCATATTCTCATCTAAAAAGATTAAGTCATAATGTTTAGATTTTACTAGTTCTATTGCGTCTTCGCCATTCGTAGCTTTATCTACATCATAACCTCTTTTTTCTAAGAGAATTATATGCGGTTTCAAAACTTCTATTTCGTCATCAATCCAGAGGATATTACCTTTACTGATCATCTAATCTCCAATTTTGGCTATAGTATAGTATCAAATTATACTTTATTTCTGTAATGTATAACTTATCTTACGTATATTTTACATAAATGCTACATGTTTTTAAAAATTTACTAAAAATAATTTAATTATATTAGATTCTAATATAAGTTCAATTTTATCTTATAAAAACCGTCTATATTTAAACAGTATTAATCTTAGAAGTATTAAAATGAATTTTGATAATTATACAATTAAGTCACAAGAAGCAATTAACAATGCTTCGCAAATTGCTAAAAGCTTTAATAACCAAGCTATAGAACCAGCACATTTATTTGCTGCTTTAATACAAGATGATCAGAGTATTGTATCAAGTATTATTTCTCGTATTTCAAACCAATTAGATGTTCTTAAAATTAAAATAACTACTCTAATTGAAAAATATCCTAAAGTTATTAATGCTGAATCAGATAATTATGTATCTAATGATTTGAAGAAAGTCTTTTCGAAAGCCCAATCAGAAGCACAAACTCTAAAAGATGAATTTATAAGCTCGGAGCATTTGCTTTTAGGCATTATAGAATCTAATAGTTCTGTATCCGAATTGTTAAAGAATCATGGAATAAATAAACAGGAAATATATAAAGTAATGAAAGATATAAGAGGAACACACTCAGCATCAGATAAAAATGCTGAAGACAAATATGATTCATTGAATAAATATGGTCGAAATTTAAATCTAGAAGCTCAGAAAGGAAAAATTGATCCGGTAATTGGGCGAGATAGTGAGATTAGGCGAGTTTTGCAAGTTCTTGCTAGAAGAACAAAGAATAACCCCTTATTAATAGGAGAGCCAGGAGTGGGTAAGACTGCTATAGTAGAAGGAATAGCTCAAAGAATAGTTTCAGGTGATGTGCCAGATGGGCTTAAAGATAAAACAATAATATCTTTAGATATGGGAACTTTAGTTGCAGGTACTAGTTTTAGAGGGCAATTTGAAGAAAGATTAAAAGCAATTATAAAAGAAGTAACTGATTCAAATGGTGAAATATTTCTATTTATAGATGAGATTCATACATTGATTGGTGCTGGTGCTACTTCTGGTAGTATGGATGCTGCAAACATACTCAAACCTGCATTAGCAAGAGGAGAATTAAGACTTATAGGTGCAACTACTTTGGACGAATATCAAAAACATATTGAAAAAGATGCAGCGTTAGAAAGAAGATTCCAACAAGTTTTAGTTGAAGAACCTACTGTCGAAGATACTATATCTATACTTCGTGGACTCAAAGAAAAATATGAAGTACATCATGGTGTGAAAATCACAGATAAAGCAATTGTCTCTGCAGCTGAATTATCTAATAGGTATATAACTGAGAGATTCTTACCAGATAAAGCAATTGATTTGATAGATGAAGCAGCAGCTAGATTAAGAATTGATATGGATTCTATGCCTCAAGAATTAGATGAAATTGAGAGAAAAATAAGACAATTAGAAATAGAAAAGCAAGCATTACTCAATGAATTGAAAAATAATTAGATATTTTATTTTTAAAGCGTTTTATTATTCTATACTTTAGAGTAATATAAAATATGATTGCTATAAAAATTGTTTCGATATCTACTACTATTAACAATTATAACTTACTCCGTTAAATCTCAAGCTATATTTGAACCTATTTATTATGTTCAAGATAGTAGCTATTTACGAACGGCTACAAATAAATTCCAGAATATTTATAATTTTGGGGATGAGTTATACATAACTCAAAAAGGAGATTATGGGAATCTATATATATTGCAAAATTATTATGGACAAGGCACTCCTCTAGCAAATAGTAGTTCATTCCAAGAAAATCAAAAATTACGTCTCAACTATGAATATGAGATTATCCCTGATTTATTTTTATTCAATAAAAACAATTGGTTTATATCATCAAACACTCTCAACTTTGGTCAAAACAAGTTAGAGAGATTGAATTTTCTTTTAGGTAGTAAATATACTTTTTTACAAAGTTCATTCTTAGAAGCAGGTTTTGGGAAAGAACGTAATACAACAGTTGGAATAGAAACGGTTGGTGATTACTACTATGCTAACTACTCTATTAATAGTTTGGAATATGAAGAGCTTTATATAAATAGTCAAGGGTTTGCTGATATAGTAAATCTCAATGACGGAAGAGTGAATAAGGATATTAATTTTAGAATCAATACAATTAAAACATTTGATGAGAATAGTTCTATTTACTTTGATGTAGAATACCTTAATAGAAATAGAGATAATCCAGAAATAAATCCTGGAATAATAGATATCCCTATTAGACGAAGGCAATCTGATAAGATCCAATTAAGTACCAATTTCAATTTCAAATTATCAGAAAGAATTTCTAATGTTATTTCTATTGGTCTCAATAATGAACTAATATCTAATAATTACCTTTCTAATTATAATTCAATAAACGAATCTAACTTTAAGCGAGAAGTAGATATATATCATTTCGATATATCTAATACAATGAACTATATAACTAATGACTTCTCAATATTGTCCTACATAAATTACAATAGAACTAACGAAGACTATTCAGCTATAAATATACTGAATCTCCCTACCAACCAATTTGAAATATATAAAACAGATCAAAATAGACAAGATAGGGTAGAGTCTTATTTTAATTTTAAATTAAATAGTTCTATAAGTTTATCTGAAAAGGACTCACTTACAATAGGTTCAGATTATAGACTACTAAGGTATGATACACCATCAGATAAAAATTATGATGATCGAGATGAACTATCTCTTGCAGGTGATATAGAGTATTTGAGAAGAGTTTCTAACATACTTTATATCGGTTTAAGAAATGAATTTAGAATTTTGCATTATGTCTATCTTAAATCACAAAGAAGTTCATCAAATAATTGGAATAGAATAATTAAACTTGCACCTACAATATTAATAAAATCTAATTATTTTTATTATAAGCCAATTTTTGGAATTAATGTAAATTACACAACATATGATTTTGAGAATATAGTCACTGGAATAAATAGTTTCAGTTTTCGTGAAGTCTCATATCTAGACTCTTTACAGATAAAATTATCTAATAATTTGTATTTAGAAACTAAGAATGAAATAAGATACTCGGAACGAGGGATATTATACTGGGATGACTTTGCTGAACAACCTCAAAGATCTAATTTTGAGATGTTTTTAAGAGGTCTAGTTATGAAAAGGTCTGAAATTATTAATTTTGGAGGGGGAATTAGATACTTTAAAAGAAAAGATATTCGAATAAGTGAGTTTATTTCACAAAATAATGTTATTTTAAACGACTTTGAATCCATAGCTCCAGAATTGATATTTGAGTACATATTTGATTCTGGAAATTCTTTCAAATTTGATTTTTGGTATGAATTCCAATCAATAAACTTGATTAGGAAAAATGAACTTGTTAATTTTTATCTATCTACAAATATAAAATTATGACAAAAGAACTATTAATATCTACAGACAATAATACTCTAGTAAAAGCCGAAGAGTTTCTTAATGATTTCAGGTCTGAATACTTAATAGAGTTAGATAATAGTTTTATGAATATACTAATAGCATTTACAGAAGCTATAAATAACGCTATTTACCATGGAAATAGAAAAGATTCGACGAAGAATGTTCTAATAAGATTAGAAAAAAACTCTAAAGAGTTTATTATCTATGTTCGTGATGAAGGTAATGGGTTTCTAGAATCAGAAGTACCAGACCCTACTTTGCCTGAGAATTTATTAAAACAGTCAGGTAGAGGTGTGTTTTTGATTCGGAAATTAACAGATGTTATGAATATCGATAGTACAAGTAGTGGGACAGAAGTAAAGATGGGTTTTAGAATATGAAATACAACAATAAAAGAGATATGATTAACCAAATTAAAAGTTTCATATCCGAAAGAGACAAATTTAAAATTTTAAATATTAATGGCGAATTTCTTACAGGTAAAACAGCTGCAATACAAGAACTAATAACCGATATAGACTTTATAAATCAATATAATGTTTATTCTTATGTAAATGATTGGGAAAAATACAATTATCTTTTTGATATAACATCAGATTTTTTCGAGAATTCTAATTTACAGCATCCTGAATTTACTTTTGATGAATCGAAATACTTTGTGAAGAGTTTTTTTGATACATTAGGCACATTAAATATTTCTAATAAAGAATTATTTAATGAGGTAAATGAGTACCTATTAATAGAAAATATAAAGCAATTGGATGATGCTTTATGTGATAAAATTAAAAAAAATGTAAAAAATGATTTGAAGAAGAATCTTCTACTAAACTACTTTGAGATTAGTATAGAATGTCTAATAGCAGATTTGTTAAATAATTTCTTTCCTTTGAATAATCAAATTGAATCTCTTTCTGATTATTTATTATCAAGAGAACCAATTAAAATACTTCTAATATTTGATGATGCACAGTCAGTTTCACCAAAAATAGAAAAATGGTTTAAACTATTCTTCTCATATATGACTTCTAAGCATTTAGGCGATTTACTCCTTTATGATTACAAAGGTAAAGATACACAAATCAAACTTGGTGAATTTTTCACTATAGATTTATTATATATTAGTAGAAATAAGTCATTGGATCTAATAGGTAATGATATCAAGACAGAGCAACTAGTATTAGGATACAATACAGAAAATGAAGTAACGGAGTCATATAGCGAATTATTACCTAATGTAGATGTATTAGGGGTGCCAATTTTAGGAATACCTACTTTAGCTGATTTTTACTCTCAAATCGAAGAAGAAAAAAACAATTCAACATCAGTATATGCTACGAATCATTTACTAAAATATGTTCCAGCTGAGTATCAAAGACTCATTATATTTTCATCATTATTTGATGAATTTACATTGAAAGAGTTAAATCTATTAGAAGAAATTGAATTAAGTGAATTGGACTATAACAAATTAATCTCTGATATTGATTTTATTTATAAATCTGAGTATGGATATAAATTGAATGACAAGGCAAAATCACTACTTTTTGCTGTTTATCAGCTTATTTATGAAGATATTGATTCAATGCAATTAATCAAAATAAGCAATTCATTAAAAACAATATTTCAGTCATTTACCTATACTGAATTTGAATTAATAAGAGAATTAGCATATTTCAAGAATTTCGATAAATCATTTGTTTTAGAGAATTATTTCAACAATGATAAGAACGTTTCACAATTACTTGAAAATAGAACAGATTTATTCGAAAAAGAAAAGTCGTTCTATTCATTGAAAACAGAATACTCTAGTTTATTAATGGAATATAATACGATAAGAGATAGTAAAATACAAAATGAAAAGATTAATAATATTGAGAACATCCAGTTAAAATATAAAGCAGAAATAGAAAAGAGGAATAAAGTTCTACAAGAAGATGTAATAAATGTAGGTAATGAAATAAAAGAATTTCGAAAAGATAAAGAACAAATGGAAATTGATTCAGATAGTTTAGGAAAGTCAAGTATTTCCTTACGTAATGAGATAAATGAAATAGATAATAATCTTAAACCTTTTATTCATCAAAATTCAAAACAAAAAAGTACCATCAACTTTATTGCTTTGATAATATCTGTGGCTATTATATTCAATTCAGATAGAATTGCTGAATTTTTGTTCGGGGACTCTTCTGAATTCAACTTTGTTATATTAATTACATTTGTATTTCTTTTAGTTCTGTATGGTAATGGGCTTCTTAGATATTTTCGAGTTAAATTCAAATCTGAGGAATTACACGCTTTGAAACAAAGTAAGAGTAATAAAGAGAAAGAATACGAGAAGTTAGCAGGTGAGTTAGAAATACTAAATGCTGATATAAGAGCCAAAGAATCAAAAATAGAAGATTTGAATAAACATATAGAGAGAATGAATATGCAAATATTTGAAAACAAGCAAAAATTAGAAAAAAGTTCTATAAACTAAGGATATAATCGTTCAATTTCCCAATTGTCAGATATTAACTGATATTTGATTCTATCATGTAAACGGCTTTCTCTTCCTTGCCAAAATTCAAAAGCAGTAGGTTTTATTATATATCCACCCCAATCCAAAGGCCTAGGAGGGTTATCGGGATACTTAGCTTTCAATTCAATTATTTTAGATTCGATTTCTTTTTTAGAACTAAGCGGAGAGCTTTGGTTTGAAGCGATAGCTCCTATTTTACTATCGTATGGTCTAGAATTAAAATAATTATCAGATTCTTTAGGAGTTAGTTTTTCTACTGAGCCATTTATTCGAACTTGACGTTCTTGTTTATCCCAAAAAAATAGCATCGAAGCATGAGGGTTTTCTGTTAAATCTTTCCCTTTTTCACTGGAATAATTAGTAAAAAATTGAAACCCGTTTTCATCAAAAGATTTGAGTAATACTATTCTAGACGAAGGTTGCATGTCCAAACCACAAGTGGACAGATTAAATGCAGTAGGATCATAGAACAAATCAGATTTTATTGCAATATGGAACCAGTCCTTGAATTGATGAAATGGGGAAGAGTGCACATCATTAATATCTAACGAAAATTTAGTATATTCTTGCCTGATTTCAGATAAATTCTCAATCATAGCTAAAGTACTCAGATAATATGAAGTCATATCCTTTTGGTACAAAAAGACCCGTTTCATCATCTGAAATATAATCTCCTTCAATTTTTCCAGCAATTATATTCTCCAGCGCCATAACTAGATAGTCAACTTCTTCAAAAGTATTATAAATCCCAAAACTTACCCTAATTGCTCCAGGTAGATCTACCTTTCGTTTACACATTATATCTTCTTTTAGTTTTTCTGCCATAGCTTCATCAATATTAAGTAATTTGGCTATATAAGGGTGGGTACAAAAACAACCGGTCCTAACTCCTATTCCATATTCATGAGCGAGAATAGAACCAACATAGTTATAATGCATATCTTTTAAGTTAAAAGTAATAACTCCTAATTTATCTTCTAAAGTTTCATAATTAGATTCAACTAATAGTTCTATTTCAGGTATTTGATCTAATTTTTCTAATAAGTACTTAGTTAATTCTAATTCATGCTCAGCTACGTAGTCCATTCCATAAGCCTCTAATTGCTTACATGCAGCTGCCATGGCTATCCCACCTATTGTGTTTGGAGAACCAGCCTCTTCTTTGAAAGGCAATCCTGCCCATATAGTATCCAAATGAGTTACATAAGCGGCCATACCACCACCAACAAATTCAGGGTCACCTTCTTCACATAATTCACGTGGACAAAGTAGAACTCCAGAACCGTAAGGTGCATATAACTTATGAGCAGACATAACTAAAAAATCAATATGTTGAGGGTCATTACTAGGTTTTATATCAATCTTCCTATGTGGAGCTAGTTGAGCCGCATCTAAACAGAATTTGGCTCCAATAGAATGTGCAATTTCTGCAACTTCATGATATGGATTTACAAAACCTGATACATTTGATGCACCAGTCAGTGTAATAAGCTTTATTCTTTTGCCATATTGTTTAATTTTCTCATCGAGGTCATTCATATCTAAATAACCCTTGTCGTCAACAGAGATGTAATCGACAAAGTTATTTCTTCTCCATGGCAAATCGTTAGAATGATGCTCCATATCGGATGATAATATGACATCTCCCGGTTTTAGGCATATTCTATAACTTAATTTGTTTATTGCTTCTGTTGTATTTTTAACAAATATTGTGATATATTCTTCAGGACAGGCATTTACAAATTTAGATACAATTTTATGTGCTTGATCAAACGCTTCAGTAGAAATAAATGATTTTATTCCTTGCCCTCTGTGTATTGCAGAGTAATAGTCTATTGCTTGATTTACTTTATCCCGGACAGATAAGAAAGATGGGGTACTTGCTGCATTATCAAAGAAAGTATATTGACGCATTGTGCCGTTGAGTAATCTTACTTTTTTATCCAAACCAGCAATGTTTTTTCTTATTTCTTCAGTTCTATTACTGATACTTTCCTTTGTGCTAAGCATAAATACCTCAAAAAAAGGGCAATATAATTGCCCTAAGTATAAAAATTAGTGTCCTATTGATTCTTTATATGAACTTGCATTCATTAATCCATCTAACTCAGTCGCATCAGAAAGCTCAATCTTTACAATCCAACCATCTCCATAAGCATCGTTATTGACAACTTCAGGATTATCATTTAGACTTGTATTAACTTCAGTTATATTACCAGAAACTGGTGAGAACATATCTGCAACTGTTTTAACAGCTTCGATTGTTCCGATTGTATCACCTTTAGATACTGCTCCATCCATCTCTATATCAATATATACTACATCGCCTAACTCACTTGCTGCATGGTCAGTAACACCAACAGTAGCTATATTACCTTCGATTCTCACCCATTCGTGATCATCAGTATATTTCAAATCTTCTGGGAAGTTCATGTTTTCTCCGTTTTAAAAAAATTGGTTGTACAAATATAAAGAAATTACTAAAATTTTCGTACCTTAATGCTATCAATTGTTCAAAACACAGAAAAGTTCTTATGATTTCAAAATTTGTCGAACACCCCAATGATGTCGGAGAGTCATATTTTACTCATTTCAGTAAGGCCAGTAGTTTCGGTTTTAAAATGTTGAAATTATCGTTTATTTGTTTTTCACACGCCGTCTTACCATGGACTTTCGAAAAGAAAGCTTCTGGCGAAATTATAGATTTGGCAGAAGAAATGGAAGAGAGACGCGAGTTAGCTGATTGTGAGGATTAATACCAAGAGTATTTGTACCCAATATCAAAGATTAAATTGTTTCCATGAATATCTTCATCTAATTCAAATCCGTATCCTAGAAAAGCAGTAACTCCATAGAAATGTAGATCAACCCCAAATCCATAGTAGGAATAAGTATCATCTTTACTCTCAAAATATCTATCTAAATTTGGGTAATAAGTTAGTATGTAAGCATTACTAATTCCTTCTGTAGCTCCTATAAAAAAAGAAGGAGCAATTAATGCTTTCTCAGAACCATAAATAGGATAACCTATTAATCCTTGAATTCCTGCGTTTTCAGTTGGAATGATTCCACCTGTTACTCTTGTATGAAAATAATTTGAACTATAAGCCGCTGTCAGATTGATTATATTGGGGAATCCCAAAGTTATTCCAAATGAAGGTGTGTCTTTTAAACTAGACTTCTCATCAAAAATAACTTCTTTAACATCTTTTGATTTTAATGTCAATTCACTTCCACCCCTGTCAATTATAACCTCTTCCTCACCTAATAAAATTATATAACCAAAGATTTGGCTACCATTATTTAAAATAATTTTATCTTCCGCAATTAAAAAATTAAAAGAGATAAAAAGTAGAAAAATTAGTCCAAAATATTTCATATCATCAGTCCTCAAAATTTAACAATAAAGTATTATTATATTACTAAAAATACCTACTAAGGTTACAAAGCACAAAAAAAAACCGAACTTTGAAAAAAATTCGGCTAAATAATACTTGAAAAGTTTGACTTATTCTAGTCTCTCAGTTCCATCCAATTATGACGTTCTAAGTATTTTGTATCTATATTCCCAGAGATAAAGTCTTCATTGTCCATCATCCATCTATGGAATGGAATTGTTGTTTTTATACCCTCAATTACCATTTCGTCCAATGCCCTTCTCATCTTGGCAATTGCTTCTTCTCTCGTAGGAGCAAATGTAATTAATTTAGCAATCATAGAATCATAAAATGGAGGAACTTTATAACCTTGATAAACATGAGAATCTACCCTTATTCCTCTTCCTCCAGGGAAATGCAAACTAGTTATTTCGCCAGGAGTTGGTCTGAAACCATTTTCAGGATCTTCTGCATTTATTCTACATTCTATACTATGATAAACTGGCTTTTTCTCTTTTAAAGTCAGTTTAGCACCACCAGCAACTCTAATTTGTTCTTGGATCAAATCTATAGCTAGTGATTCTTCAGTTACGGGGTGTTCTACTTGAATTCGTGTGTTCATTTCCATAAAGAAGAAGTTCATATTTTTATCAACTAAGTATTCGATAGTACCTGGACCTACATAGTTAACAGCTTTACCACCTTCAACAGACACTTTGCCCATCTCATCTCTAAGTTTTTGACTGAGAACAGGGGAGGGTGCTTCTTCTATTAATTTTTGATGTCTTCTTTGGATTGAGCATTCACGTTCATTTAAGTGAATTACGTTCCCAAACTTATCACCCATAATCTGGATTTCTATATGTCTAGAGCCAATTACAAGTTTTTCTAAATATAAATCTGGATCATTGAAAGAAACAGCAGCTTCATTAGATGCAGTTTTATATGCATTTTCAAATTCACTTTCCTTTTCAACTATACGCATTCCTTTACCACCACCACCAGATACAGCTTTTAATAATACTGGATATCCGATTTTAGCAGCTACTTTCTTCCCATCTTCTATACCTTTTAGTATTCCTTCACTACCTGGAACAACTGGAACTCCAGCAGCTTTCATAGTGTCTTTAGCTACTGATTTATTTCCCATTTTAGAGATAGCTTCAGCACTTGGTCCAACAAAAGTAATTCCATGTTCATTACAAATGTTAACGAAGTCTGCTTTCTCAGATAGAAAACCATATCCAGGATGAATTGCATCAGCATTGGTAACTTCTGCTGCAGATATAATAGATGGTATATGTAAATAGCTTTCCTTACTCGAAGCAGGACCTATACAAACAGCCTCATCAGCGAATTTTGTATGTAACGAAAATCTATCTGCCTCTGAATAAACAGCAACAGTTTGTATTCCCATCTCTTTACAAGCTCGGATTATTCTTAGTGCTATTTCACCACGATTGGCAATTAGTAATTTTTTTATCATTTTAAATTAGTTCTGTTTTATGTGAAATAAAACTTGGTTGTATTCTACTGCTTCAGTGTCGTTTGTTAATATTTTAACTATTTCTCCATCAATGTCTGATTCTATCTCATTCATCAATTTCATAGCTTCTACTATACAAAGAGTTTGACCTTTCTTAACTTTTTGTCCTACTTTAACAAAATCTTCTGAATCAGGAGACGGAGCACCATAATAAGTTCCAACCATAGGAGCTTTAATCTCATGAAAACCAGTTGCAACTTCCGCTTTTGAATCAGCAGGTGAAGTTTGCGATTGAGGTACAGGGGCTGTCTGAGCGTGCTGTGGTTGAGGTTGATAGTTTTGATTCGATGGTAATGCACCTGATAGATTAAATATAGGTGCGTTTCCACTAACCTTATCTTCTTTGTTCTTGGAAATCTTTAGTTTTATACCTTTCTCTTCTATTTCCAAATCTTCTGCAGTACTATCATCAAAGATTTTAAGTAATTTCTTTAAGTATTGCAAATCCATAATTTCCCTTCGGATAAGTTTTTAAAATTAAAACATAAAAAAAGCGTGTCTTTGCATTTTACGAAAAACACGCTTAAAAAAAAAGTAATTTCTTAGTTATTTGACCCTTTCAATATAAGAATCTGTAGAAGTATCTACTTTAATCATATCACCTTGATTAACAAATAAAGGTACTTGAATCTCTGCACCAGTCTCTAGCGTAGCAGGTTTCAATGTGTTGCTTGTAGAGTCTCCTTTGAATCCAGGTTCTGTCATAGTTACTTCTAAGTTAATATGCTGAGGAATCTCTGCAGAAAGAACAGTATCACCTTCGAAAGCCAGTTGGCAAATCTCATTCTCTTTTAGATACTTGAGTTGATCTCCAAGCATATTTTTGTGAAGTGGAATCTGCTCAAATGTCTCATTGCTCATGAAGACATAATTATCGCCTTCAATATACAAGAACTGATAAGGTCTTCTCTCTATTCTGACCATTTCAATACTTGATCCAGAATTATAAGTGTGCTCTTTTTGTTTTCCTGAGTCTATATCTCTCATTTTAACTTTATAAAATGCTCCACCTTTACCTGGCTTACGGAATTCTACATCTGTTATTTGACAAATATTGCCTTCATAACGCATGTAACCGCCTTTGTATAAGTCTGTAGTATCTGCCACATTTCACCTTTTAAATATATTTGTTTGTTGAGGTGCCGAACGGACTCGAACCGCCGTACGAGGTTTTGCAGACCTCTGCCTAACCACTCGGCCACGGCACCATAATAAAATAAGATTACAAAATTAATTCTTAATTCTGAATATTGCAAAAACTGTTTACAAATATACTCTATTTTAGTAAATCAGGACGTAGTTTTGCTGTTTTTTCACGAGCTTTTCGTTCTTGCCACTCTCTTACTAATTTATGATTACCACTAGTCAATACTTCCGGTACTTTCATTCCATCGTATTCTGCAGGTCGAGTATACTGGGGGGATTCTAATAGACCATCCATATGTGAATCTGTTAAGGCACTCTCGCTATCACCTAATGCACCAGGGATTAGTCGAGTTATAGCATCAGCAATTATTAAAGAGGGGAGTTCTCCACCAGAAAGAACAAAATCACCAACAGAGATCTCTCTAGTTATTAAACTATCTCGAATTCTTTGGTCTATACCTTTGTATCTGCCAGAAAGTATAATTATATTCTTTTTTAAAGATAATTCGTTTGCTAAACTCTGATCAAATAACTCACCTTCTGGAGTTACAAATATAATTTCATCATATTCTCTTTCATCTTTGAGTTTATTAATACAATCAAAAACAGGTTGGCATTTGATTAACATACCTGCTCCTCCGCCGTATGGAGTATCGTCTATATGTCCAAACTTATTATCAGAATAATCATGTAGATTATGAATATTAAATTCAACTAATTCCTTTTCTTGTGCTATTCGGAGTATCCCTGTATTTAGAACAGAATTAAATGATTCTGGAAGCGATGATAAAAAATCGAATCTAATTGCAGACATATTACATTTCCAAATCCATTAATCCATCCATCAACTCAATTTTTATTTCTTTCTTTTCAATATCAACTGATTTAATTACATCATCAATTACAGGTAATGGTATTTCGGCATTTTCTGTTCTCATTACCCAAACGTCATTTGCTGGGAGTTCCATTATGTCAACTATCTCACCTAGTAATTCATTTGTATGGATGTTATATACCTTACATCCAGCCAGTTCGTGGTCTATATAAGTGTTTTTTCTTCTATTTATATCTGATTTAAGTACGAAGAGTCCATGCTCTCTGAGTGAATTAGCATCAGTATCACTTTCTATTCCTTTTAATTTCAGATTACCATTTTTTTGATATCTTTTGAATTGTGTCAAACGAAACATACGAGAAAACTGTTCAGAATACCCAATCTTTACATCAATATCACTACTAACGCTCTCTATTGCTTTAGGTATATCTATTACAATCATTTCGCCTTTGTAGCCCTTAGTTTTAACTATAACCCCAACTAAAATATATTCGCTCATTTTTCTATCTCTATTGTTACTGGTCCATCATTGATAAGTAAAACTTTCATATCTGCTCCAAATATACCAGCTTCTATTTTTAAATTTGAATTTGCTTTTAAATTATTTACAAAGTTATCAAATAATGGTTCAGAAATATCAGGTTTTGCTGCATTTATAAAACTTGGCCTGAATCCTTTCTTGCAATCCGCATAAAGTGTAAAGTTTGGTACAACTAAAATCTCTCCATTTATATCAGTTACAGATAGATTCATTTTATTCACAGTATCATTAAATATACGCAGATTAATTAGTTTATTTACTAACCAATTAATTTCTAAATCACCGTCCGATTCTTTAGCTCCGAAAAGTACTAATACTCCATTTCCAATACTTCCAACTGTATTACCATTTACAGATACATTAGCTTCTGAGACTCTTTGTATTATTAATTTCATTTAGTTAAACTCATCTTTATATTTGTTTCTTCTACCTGCAACAAATGAAGTGGCTTTATTGAAAAATGTATCTCTATCGTCTTTATATTCTGGAGTTAATGATTCTGAACCAGGTATTTCTTCTACATGTATAGTAGTAGTAGGGAATGCAAACCTAACATTCAATTCCTTAGCTAATCGAATAGACTCAAGCATAAATTCTTGACGAGCTTTTAATTCTTGTGACCAGTTTTCTACTTCAAAGAAAATATAAACTAATATGTTTAACGAACTAGCTCCGAAATCATTTAAACTTATCTCATAAGGATCATTTTTAGTTTTTGGATGCTCTTTGACAATAGCTCTCAATCCAGTTATGTAAGCATCAATCAAATCTGGTGGTGTGTCATAAGTCAAACCAATTTGTGTCCTAAATCTTCTTAATCTTCTTCTTCCCATATTATCAATTTTCAGATCTGCTAAAATACCATTTGGTACCGAGATTACAGAATTATGAAAAGTTCTAATTCTAGTTGAACGAACCCTAATCTCTTCTACTACACCTTCACCTCCGTCGAATACAATCCAGTCACCAACCTCAAATGGTGAATCAGTATATATTGTTATAGAGCCAAAGAAATTCTTCAAAGTATCTTGAGCAGCTAATGCCAAAGCCAAACCACCTACAGAAGCACCAGCCAATAAGGGAGTTATCTCGACTCCTAGAACAGATAAAACATAAAGAAACCCAAGTATAACAATGATAATTTTAATAACTTTCTTAACTAAAGGTATTAGTTGGTCATCGACAGTTGTTTCTGTTTTAGAAGCAAGTACAGAGTAGAAATCTGCAATCAAATCTGAAGATCGATAAACGATAAGAGTAATAGTAATAGGGAAGAGAGCTTTTACAATATTTGCGACCCAAACGTTAAATTGTATTGGTATTTCTAATAATGGTATAAATGCAGAAAGAAAAGATATTACTATAAGAAAACTTATTGGGTTCGATATAGGATCTATGTATTTAACAATAACTGGAGAATTTTTAAGTACCTTTTTCAAAATTCTTACAAGAAAATATCCAATAATCCAACTTACTATTTTATAAGTGATTAGAGCTATAATTATAAAGATCAATAAACCTACATATTTCCATAATGCCATACCAATTACTTTCGATTTCATTGAGTCTGGTATATATTTTTTTAAACCTAAAGCTTCCATTGGAAATGTTTCAGAGTAAAGGTCTGTAATATTATTAACAGTTTCTTTTGAATAAAGCCATTCTTTATCTATTTTTCTTAGATAGATTTCAGGAACAGATTTGAAAGGAATGAAAACATATTCTTTTTGACTCTTATCTTTAAAATTAGGATTGTCAGGTATATCATCTAATATTACATATAAACCTCTAGCGTCAAGTATCTTCTTTAATTTTATTGCTAATTCTTGAGAGTGTTCATCTCCACTATTTTTTAAGTTTAGAGTTTTTGCAGCAATTTTAGGTTTATAGTTATTCTTTTGCAAATACTTAAGATGCGTTTCCATTGTTTTACGTGGTGATGTAGTCAATTCATCTTTGGTCTGAGCTGATAAACCTATAGAAAAGAATAAAATAGTTATAATTATAGTAATAAATTTCATAAACAGTTTCAACATTTTAATAATATGATTAACAAAGTTATCCAAAATTTATTAGTTTTGTAAAAAACAAACAAGAAAAATCAAAATGGCACTAACTAAAGAAACAATACTAAGCGTTATAAGTAAAGTAACGGAAGACATTGAAATTTATGAACACAGAGGTCAATTATCTCTAACTGTTCCGAAAAATAAAATAGTAGAAGTCGCTGCTGCACTGAAAGCGGATGAATCAACTAAGTTTAATCATTTAGTTGACATTACTGCGATTGATTGGTTAAAACCAGAAAATAGATTTGATGTAGTTTATTTTGTTAATTCTTTAGATTATAATTTCAAACTTAGACTAAAAGTAAAAGTTGATGAATCTGATTTGACTTGTCCTACTGTTATTGATATATGGCCTTCTGCTAACTGGTACGAAAGAGAAACTTTTGATATGTATGGAGTTAAATTCGAAGGTCACCCAGGATTGAGAAGATTCTATATGCCTGAAGATTATAATGATCCAGAAACAGGTGAATCATTACACCCACTTAGAAAAGATTTCCCTTTGATGGGAATTCCAGGTACTTTACCATTACCTCCATATCCTGAAAAATATGGTGATACTAAAGACTAATCCGGTCTATAGTTTCTACTAAATGGTTTAAGCTTCCAAGGATATTTATCGATTTCAGTAAATCTGATTTCTTGAGTAGATAGGGTTTTATCTATAAATATATAACTAAAGAATCCGACTATTGCCCCTAATGCACTACCAACATAGTAGTTAGGTTCATCGTTACTCCCAATAGTTATCGCAGCTGCTCCTAACCCAAGCAATCCACTTATGATATACGGACTTGCTCCGGTAAAAGATCCAGGAATTACTACGCTGTCACACAAATTGTTTTCGATTTGTATCGTCTTATGAGAAGCTGAAGAAGTTGGAGTTTTAGGTAGTCTGATTAGTAATTCAATTTTGTTTGAATCAACATTTATCAACTCTCCTTTCAATATTTCATTACTTTTTGTGTATATCTCAACGTTAGAACCTTTAACTTGAGTATATACAAATGAGCTAGATAAATAAAAAATAATAGAAGTCACTAGAAATAATCTTAATAACATTGTTTGAGACATTTATTAGTTTTGTAATAATTAAAAGTACGAAAAAAATATGTCATTAGAAGAAAAATTAATAGATGTAAGAAAAAAAGCTGAAAGAGCAGTAACTGTAGCAGTATTCAAAAAAGGGGGAGACAGAGAAATGTCTTATGAACTCTTTAATGAACTTGAATTACTTGCAGAGACGGCAGGTGCTGAGGTTGTAGAGACATTCCATCAAGAATTGACTAGACCTATTGGTGCAACTTACATTGGAAAAGGAAAATTAGCGGAAATAAAAGAATTTGCAAAAGAAAATAAGATTGCATTGGCAATTTTTGATGATGAGCTAAGTCCTGTTCAAATTAGAAACTTAGAGAAAGAACTCGAGATTAAAGTATTAGATAGAAGTGGACTAATTTTAGATATTTTCGCACAGAGAGCCCAAACAAGTGAAGCTAAAACTCAAGTTGAATTAGCTCAAATGCAGTATTTGATGCCAAGGCTGACACGTATGTGGACTCACCTTTCTAAGCAATATGGTGGCGGTATCGGTACTAGAGGTCCTGGTGAGACACAAATAGAGGTTGATCGAAGGTTAATACGAACAAGAATAGAACGTCTAAAAGATAAATTAAAAGTAATAGAAACTCAAAGTGATCAAAAAAGAAGGTCTAGAGGAAATGTGCCTACTTTTGCGTTAGTTGGATATACCAACGCCGGTAAATCTACTTTGATGAAAGCAATTACAGAGGCAGATGTATATATAGAGAACAAATTGTTTGCAACACTTGATACTACTACGAGAAAGTTTAGTCTACCAAGTGGACAAGACTCAATACTAAGTGATACAGTAGGATTCATCCGTAAAATTCCGAGTCATTTAGTTGCTTCATTTAGAAGTACATTAGCGGAAGCAAGGGAGGCAGATTTTATTATACACGTAGTTGATATATCACATAAATACTTTGCAGAACATATTAAAACTGTAGATACAACTCTCGCAAAATTAAAAATTACTGATAAACCGATTCTTCAAGTTTTCAATAAAATTGATCTACTTGATGAGCTAGAAATGGTCAAAGTATATCAAGATCATTACCCTGATAGCATATTTGTAAGTGCATCTAAAAATATGAATATAGAGACTTTACTTAATAAGTTCCAAGAGCTCTATGACAGAAGTAGCAATAATTTTAGAATTTTCTTACCTTATGAACAAGCTAGTTTGATTCAAAAACTCTTTGCTTTGACAGAGATAGTCGAACAAAAGGATGATGAAACCGGTTCATATTATGAATTAAAAGTACAAGACGAGAATCTATTTCATTTTAAAAATTTATTTGAACAGTTTATAGTTGAAGATGAAAAATAATAATCACTTAGATATTTTATATAATGAAATAGAACCATTTAATAGATTAATTTCAAAAATCAATAATGGTAGTGAAAAAGTAAATATTAAATATTTAAATGGTTCTTCCATTTCTCTGTTAATTGATTATTTACAGAGGTCTATCAAGAGACCAGTCATTGTTATCTCTAAAAATGCTGAATTATTAGAAGATATTGCTTTTGATTTTGATAGCTTTTTTCAAAATCATTCAGTGTCTAACTTAATAGAAAAAACTCATCATGGAATAAACCACGAAACAGAATCTCATTATGGTAAGCTAATAGATGCACTAGGTAAATTCGAAGATAAAAATTTTGTAGCACTCTGTACACCTAATGTATTTAGAACAAAAGTTCCTGATAAATCTAATATAATAGAGAATAAGACTACTCTAAAAAAAGGTCAGATAATTGATTTTGAAGATTTGAAAAATCAACTAGCTTACAATGGTTTTGAAAGGGAAAACTATGTAGCGAAACAGGGCCAGTTTGCTGTTCGTGGAGGTATTCTCGATATATACCCGATTTCGTTTAAAAACCCTATTAGAATTGAATTTTGGGGTAATGAGATAGATTCTATTAGAGAGTTCGTAGTTTCTAATCAAAGAAGTATAAAAGAATACGAAGAGATTAATTTTATTTCTAAAGTTTTTCATTCTATGAATACTGAGCGAACTGGAGATTTATTCGGATATATCCCTGATAACGCAATAATACTTCAAATAGAAAAAGAAAATTTATCTACTGAAGAACATGAATTTATAATCCCTGATAATTTCACTGTAATCAATGTTAACTCATTGGATAATAGTGACATTAAAGTAAATATCAAAGAACAAAATAATTTCAATTCTTCAATTAAGCAATTCACAAAACACCTACAAGAACAGACCATAAAAGGTGTAAATATAATAATCTGTGCAGATGGAAAGATTCATTTAGCAAGAATAAAAGAACTTATTCATGATGCTTTAATTATGGATGATGATTCTGATTTTGCAAGTCCTGAACAAACATCAAACAACATACTATGGTTGGATAAGACTATATCTCAGGGATTTAGCGTATCAGACTCAAATGTATGTATTTATACCGAGCATCAATTATTCAATCGTCACAGAAATGTAACTACTCGTTCATCAGAAAATGCGAAGTTTTCATTAGATGAATTGAAGCAACTGAACATAGGTGATTTCGTAATCCATGACGATAAAGGTGTAGGAAGATTCGAAGGATTTAGGACTGTTGAAATCGGTGGTAGTAAACAAGATTGTATTCAGTTGGCTTTCCATGGTGGTGATAGACTTTATGTCAATCTAAATTATATAAAGAAAATTCATAAATACTCTGCTAGTGAGGGTGAACTACCTAGACTAAGTAAACTTGGTAGTACTGAATGGGCTAGAAAGAAAGCCAAAATCAAAAAGAAAGTTAAGGATATATCCAGAAGTTTAATAGCACTCTATGCAAAGAGAAAGCTACAGAAAGGTTTTATGTTTGATGAAGATAATGTCTGGCAAAAAGAGTTTGAAGCATCATTCATTTATGAAGATACACCTGACCAAATGAAAGCTACTAAAGAAATAAAAGTAGATATGGAGTCAGAAAATCCTATGGATAGACTTATCTGCGGTGATGTAGGGTTTGGTAAAACTGAAGTTGCTATTAGAGCTGCTTTCAAGGCTGTTCAATCAGGAAAGCAAGTTGCAATATTAGTACCTACAACTATATTAGCTCAACAGCACTACATGTCTTTCAAAGATAGAATGAATAAATATCCTGTATCTGTAGATGTTCTTTCAAGATTTAGAACAAAAAAAGAACAAACCAAAATATTAGAAAGGTTGAAAGTAGGTAAAGTAGATATACTAATTGGTACTCATCGAATACTAAGTAAAGATATAGAGTTTAAGGATTTGGGACTATTAGTTATAGATGAGGAACAAAGGTTCGGAGTTGGGGCCAAAGAAAAACTCCGTAATGTACGTGAAACTCTAGATACTTTGACACTTACTGCGACACCTATACCAAGGACACTAAATTTTTCTCTTATGGGTGCGAGAGATTTGAGTATAATAGAAACTCCTCCTAGAAATAGATTACCTGTTCAGACTGAAATAGTTGAATGGAATCTTGACGAAATCACAGATATTATAGATGAAGAGATAAAAAGAGAAGGTCAAGTTTTCTTCGTTAATGATACAGTTCAAGATCTAGAGGATATTTTCACTAGAATGAAAATGTTATTACCAAGTGTGAGATTTAGTATTGCTCATGGACAAATGAAATCTACTGAATTAGAAAGAATCATGCAAGATTTCATTGCTGGTAAATCAGATGTACTATTAACAACTAAAATAGTTGAATCTGGGCTAGATATACCTAATGCTAACACAATGATAATAAACAATGCTCACAATTTTGGGCTTGCAGAGTTATATCAATTGCGTGGAAGGGTAGGTAGAGGTAATATACAGGCATTCTGTTACTTAGCGATTCCTGCAACTAAGAAGTTAAATGAAATAGCTCTTAAAAGACTAAAAGCTATTGAAGAATTTACAGATTTAGGTAGTGGCTTCAATTTATCTCTTAGAGATATGGAGATTCGTGGCGCTGGTAACCTACTCGGTGCAGAACAAAGTGGGGCTATTTATGATATTGGTTTTGAACTATATCAAAAAATCCTCGAAGAAGCAGTTAAAGAATTAAAAGTAGATGAGTTCAAACATGTATTTGATCAATCAGAAGTAGATATAACAGATTTATTTGCTAATGAAGAAATATCTATAGAGTTAGATGAAGATGCATTTCTTCCTGAAGACTATATAAAATCTGATACTGATAGATTCGGTTACTATAAAAAGCTATATAACATCAAATCTAATACTCAACTTCAAGATTTAAGACAAGAAATGTTAGACAAGTTCGGAAAGCTTCCTAAAGAAACAGAGAATTTATTATTTGTAGTCAAGTTACGTTCCGCAGCTGTAAAAACTGGGTTAGATAAGATTATTATCAAGCCAAATAAAATTATTCTAGTTTTCCCTGAGGAAAGTAATGAACAATATTACAAAGAGGCATTTCCTACTGTGTTAGATTATTTGCAAACAATTGACAATGCAAGTTTGAAACAAGGTAAATTAAGATTATCATGTGAGATAGATATAAAAGATAGAAACGAAGCAGCTGAATTACTTTGGAAATTAAAAAGATCTATGGAGTTCATCGAAGTATGAGTGAATACAGAATATTAGCTATTGAAAGTTCTGGAATAAATTCTGGAATAGCAATCGGTACAGATAAAGAATTGATTTATGAATCTTCACTTTATCTAAAACATTCACATGATGAAACTCTTGCTCATCAAATAAAGCAGACATTAGATTTGATGAAAACAAGTATAGTTGATTTTAGTGCTGTTGCTGTATCTTCAGGACCAGGTTCATTTACTGGATTACGTGTTGGAAGTGCAATTGCCAAAGGCCTTACTTTTGGAAATCATCCTAAGCTGATTGATGTTCCTACAATGTCAGCATTTGCTGTTGCGGCGTCAGAATTTGCAATATCATTAAATATTGATTCGATATTTGTAATTATTCCATCAAATAAAGATTATTTCTTTGTTCAAGAGTTCTCACAAATAGGGGAATCTAAATCAGAACCCACCTTATATTCAAAAGAAGAAGTTAAGTGCTTGAATCTTGCGTCAAAAGTAGTTTGTGGAACAGGTGCAAATGAATTTATTGAAAATAATTATCAACTTTCAGGTCTAAATAGACTTACTCCGAGATTTATACTTAAATTTGCACAATTAAAATTTGCAAAACAAGAATTTATAGAGTCAGCAATATTCAAACCGCAATATTATCAAGACTTTACACCAACTCATAAGAAGGTAGATAAATGATAGAAAGATATACACGCCCAGAAATGGGAAAAATATGGACAGAAGATAATAAGTATAATATTTGGTTAGAAATAGAAATACTAGCTGTAGAAGCAATGGCAAAATTAGGTCAAGTACCAGAAAGCGCAGCTAAACATATTCGAGCTACTGCCAAATGTGATGTGGATAAAATTAATGAAATTGAAAAAGTAACTAAGCATGATGTAATAGCTTTTCTAACTAATGTTGAAGAGTATGTAGGTGAAGATTCTAGATTTATTCACTTAGGTATGACTTCTTCAGATGTTTTAGATACCTGCCTTGCTGTTCAAATGAAACAAGCAGGGGAGATGATAATAGATGACTTAGAAAAATTAGCTGTAGTTTTAAAAAGAAGAGCAATTGAATTTAAACATACTATTACTGTTGGTAGAAGTCATGGTATTCATGCGGAGACAACTACTTTTGGACTAAAACTTGCTCTTTGGTATGATGAATGTCAACGCAATATTGAAAGAATGAAAAGAGCTGTTGAAACATCATCAGTAGGTATGATATCGGGTGCCGTTGGAACTTATGAGCATTTATCACCACTAGTTGAACGTCACGTTTGTGAAAATTTGGGTTTAAAGCCTGTTAATATAAGTACACAAGTTATCCAAAGAGATATACATGCTGAGTACATGACTACTATTGCAATTATTTCAACTCTTGTTGAGAAGATAGGAATAGAAATAAGACATCTACAAAGAACAGAAGTTCGAGAAGCAGAAGAGTTCTTCTCTGTTGGTCAGAAAGGTAGTTCTGCTATGCCACATAAACGTAACCCAATAGCATCTGAGAATATTAGCGGTCAAGCAAGATTACTAAGAGGTAATGCTCACGCAGCTATTGAGAATAATGCTTTATGGCATGAAAGAGATATTTCACATTCTTCTGTTGAGAGAGTTATTATACCCGACAGTACAATTTCATTAGATTATATATTAAATAGAACTATTAAGTTGATAGATGGATTAATAGTATATCCGGAAAGAATGGAAGAAAATCTAAACATGACTTTCGGACTAATTCATTCTCAGAAAGTTCTCCTAGCTTTAGCTAGAAAAGGACTTAAAAGACAAGATGCTTATGTGCTAGTACAAAGAAATTCAATGAAAACTTGGGATGAACAAATTCCATTAATAGATTCATTATTAGCAGATTCTGATATTATGTCTCACTTCGAAGAAGAGGAGTTAAGAAATCTATTCTCTTATGACAAAGTATTTGATTCAGTAGATTTTATATTTAACCGACTGGGAATTAAATAAGATATATGAACACGAATGAACTAAATGTTTTAAAATTTGGTGGTACTTCTGTTAAAGATGCCGAAACTATTAGTAAAGTGTATGATATAGTTATAAGTAATTCAGGAAAACAAGCGATTGTGGTTTCTGCTCATGCTGGAGTAACTAATATGCTTGTGGATATATGTAATAGTAAAAAAGAATCTATATCTCCAATAATATCAGAATTATTTAAAAAACATACTACTATTGCTAATGAGCTCGGAATCTTAGATTTGGTTAAAGAATTTATAACTAATGAACTATCTGAAATTGATGTAATAACTAATTATCTTCCGCTTTCTCCTCAATTGAAAGATGTTGTTATGTCGAAAGGAGAAATTTTATCTTCTACTTTAATCTACACATATTTCGGTTCTAAAGGACTAAATGTCAAGTATGTAGATGCAAGAAAAGTAATGAAAACTAATAGTAGATTTACAAATGCTGAATTAGAATTTGATAGAAGTTGTGAGATAATAACTGAAAAATTTAATTCTGAATTTTCAGAAAGTGACGTTACAGTAATGGGCGGGTTTATTGCTTCTGACGAAGAAGGAAGACCTACAACACTAGGAAGAGGTGGTTCTGATTACTCTGCTGCGGTTGTTGCTTCTGCACTAGGAGCTGATGAATTACAGATATGGACTGATGTTAATGGTATTTTAACTTCAGATCCGAGAGTAATTGAAGGTGTGAAAAAAATAAGAAAACTTTCTTATTCGGAAGCATCCGAATTATCTTTTTTTGGTGCTAAAGTCTTACACCCTAGTACTATACACCCTGCAGTTAAGAGAGGAATACCTGTACGTGTTAAAAATACTTTCAATCCAAATGATGAGGGTACATTAGTTCTTTCTGAGAAAAGTAATATTAAAATGATAAAAGCAATTGCTTTCAGAAAAGAAGTTGTGACAATTACTCTTTGCTCCAATAGAATGTTAGGTGCTTATGGATTTATGAGTAAAGTATTCCAGATATTTGAAAATCTTAGAATACCAGTTGACATAGTTACTACTTCTGAAGTTAGTATATCTGTAACAGTAGATAAAAAAGAATACAATCCTTTAATAGAAAAAGAACTATCAGTATTAGGTGAAGTCGTCATATCGGATGACAATGCAATAATAGCAGCAATAGGAGAAGGTATAAAGCAAACAGCTGGTATAGCTAATAGACTTTTCGGAGCATTGAAAGGTATAAATATATCAATGGTTAGTGTTGGTGCATCGGAAGTGAATTTGAGCATAGTGGTTAAAGAAATAGATTTGCAAAGGGCAATAACTCTTTTGCATGAAGCGTTTTTCAGTGGTGATTTGAACCCTGAGTTTTTTGAATAAGAAAATAGAATAATAAATATGAAAAAAATAGCAAATGTTGATATTAAAGAACTAGCAAATGAATATGGAACTCCATTTTATGTCTATGATAAACTGAAGTTTCAGAATAATTATAAAAGACTAAATGAAGCTTTTATAAAGCATTATGAGAATACTAAAATCCATTTTTCTGTAAAAGCAAATAGTAATATCAGTGTGTTAAAGGTATTCAATGAAATAGGTTGTGGAGCAGATTGTTCATCTCCTTTTGAATATCATTATGCCAAAAAAGCTGGATTTACTAATGACAGAATTCTGTATACTGGCAATTATGAAAGTCCTGAAGACTTAGAAACTGTTGCTAAAGAAGGGCTTATGCTTAATCTAGATGATATAACATCATTTAAAAGAATTCAAAAAATCCATACCCCCGAACTTGTTTCATTTAGGATTAATCCTGGTTATGGTCGTGGTGGTTTTGAAGGTATAACTACAGCGGGTACTGAGGCCAAATTCGGAGTACCTTATGAAAAAGCTTTTGAGGCATATAAACTTGCTAAAGATGCTGGAGTAAAAAGATTTGGTATACACATGATGACAGGATCCAACAATCTTGAGCCTTATTTCTTTGCAGAAATAGTTGATAAACTAATGATGATAGCTGGAGATATATTCAATGAATTAGATATTATTCCAGAGTATGTTGATATAGGAGGTGGCTTCGGTATTCCTTATTATGATGGGGAAGAGGAACTAAACGTAGAAGCTACGGGTGAAAAAGTTGCAAAAGTATTTATCGAGAATTGTGATAAATATGGATTCGGCAGACCAAAATTAATCCTAGAACCAGGTAGATATTTAGCTGGAAATGCAGGTTATTTAGTTACTTCAGTAACTGCTATAAAAGAAAGCTACAAAAAATTTGTTGGACTTGATGCCGGTATGAATTTCCTTATTCGGCCTGCTCTTTATGGTGCATTCCATAGGGTTAGAGTTTATGGAAAAGATGACTATACTGAAAAAGTAAATCTTTGTGGTCAAATTTGTGAGAATTCAGATATATTTGCTAAAAATATATCTATGCCAATTGTAGAAGAAGGTGATATAGTTACTTTCTTAGATGCTGGTGCTTATGGATATGTAATGGCATCTAATTACAATAATAGAATGAGACCACCAGAAATATTAGTTGATGATGATAATCATAAACTAATTAGAAGAAGAGAGACTGTTGAAGACATTTTCAATCTTTATCCTGAAATGGTTTAAGTACCTAGAATAAGACACTTCCACTTGGCACGTAAATTGTTTGTGTATTATTATTGAAAGTTAACAGTAATAGGTAACACAATGAAAATATTTGCTTTATTTATGTTTGGGTGGTTATTTCTAATCCCTGAAGTGAGTACAAATAAAACTAGTGATGACGTTGATATAAAAGAGTTTATCAACAAATTAGAGATAGAATATGGGCAAGAAGTGCTTCATTTGTCATTTTTTTCAATTGATGAATTAAGGCCTTATTCTATCTTGCAAAATGAATCTACAGTATCTATATATACTAACAGTTGGGTATTACCAAAAGTATATTTGAAATCATTAAGCTTAGATGAAAGAAAGAGTCTAAACTCTAGAATCTTTAGCTATGTTGAGGATTTTGATACTACTCGCCAAGAACATATTTTCAGTAAAATAAATAATTACCTATATACTTATACAGTATTTGAGAAATTACTAGTAGATAGTGATGATAATAAAAAACTAAAAATATTTCAGACATTACGTCAGATGGATATTACAAGAAGTGCTTTTGATCATATATCAACAATGGGTGAGTTCAATCCTGAAGATTTGAAAAGTAATGAACTAAACCAAGCGAAAGTAAAAGCATATAATAAAATAGCTGACTTGGATGAACAATCAAGATTACTTTATTATTCAGAGTTTTTCAAAAGTGTTTCTAAAATCTAAGTTTTAATTTAATCTATCTAGTTTAGCATATTTTAACATTAGTGCTTTTTTACCGAAGTCTTCAAATCGAATAACAGCTTGTCTTTTATCAGCTATACCTTTTAGTCCTGTTATAGTTCCTTTGCCGAATTTCACATGACTAACTTTATCACCAACTTTGTAATCAGTTAAAGTCTCATCAATTTGCGAATAGCTATATTCTATAGTTTGATCAAATTCATTTCTTTGTGGTCTATTAGAAGTAGGTTGACTGCTAAATGCTGAACGTACACTTTCATTTACAGTTTTTCTTTCTACTTTTTTTGCCTTCCAATCAACTAACTTGGATTTAATTTCATGCAAAAATAATGATGGAGTTGTAAATTTTGTTTCTCCAAACCTACTTCTTCTCTTTGCATATGATAGAAATAGCTTTTCTTTTGCTCTTGTTATTCCAACATAGAATAATCTTCGTTCTTCTTCTTTTTCTTCTAGTACACTCTCAGTTCTTTCTAATGGAAATAAGCCTTGTTCCATACCTGCGACAAACACACATGGAAATTCTAATCCTTTAGCGCTGTGTAAAGTCATCATAGTGATTTGTTCGTTATCCATCTCTGCTTCGTCTAAATCTGTAATCAAAGCAACTTGTTGCAAGTAGTCATTAAGGGTTACACCTTCGTTTTCTCTAAAGAATAGACCAATATCTGAGATTAATTGCTGAATGTTATTCCATCTATCCAGCGATTCGTCAGTTCCAATCTCTTTGAACATTTCTGGTAATTCAGTTGCTTCGATAAATTCTAAAAGGATTCCAGATTTGTTAACTTCTTGCTCGAATTTATTTCGATATTTTTCAATAAGATGATGAAACTGTTTGAAAGACTTTTGTGCTCTGGATTGTAATTGATCAACTAAATCTGCTTCGCCGCTACTAGAAAGGAATGATGTTCCTGTTTGATTAGCATAACCATATAAATGTTGTAGTGAAGTCTTACCTAGACCTCTTGGTGGCTCATTTATTATTCTATCGAATGATTCGTTGTCATTAGGATTAATAAGTAATCTCAAATAGGAAATTACATCTTTTATTTCCTTTCGTTTGAAGAAAGATATTCCTCCAACTACTACATAAGATATTCGTTCTTTTTTCAAGGCACTCTCTAATGCAAGAGACTGAGCATTTGTTCTATAAAGAATACATATATCCTTATTCGAGAAATCTTGGAAGGTTAGTTCTTTTATTTTTTGTGCAATTTGGTCTGCTTCATGTCTTTCATCGTCACCAGCAGTGATTACAACCAAATCACCTTTAGGATTTTCCGTCCAAAGTTTCTTTTTCAATTGATTTTTATTGTTTTTAATAACAGAATCAGCAGCATCCAATATAATTTGAGTAGAACGGTAATTCTGTTCTAGTTTAACAACATTTGCATTCGGATAATCTTTATGAAAATCTAGAATATTCTTTATTTCTGCACCACGCCATCTATATATACTTTGTGCGTCATCTCCAACTACACATATATTACTATGTGCTTTAGATAGTTCTCTAATAGCTATATATTGAGCTCTATTCGTATCTTGGTACTCATCTACTAGTATGTATTTGAATTTAGTTTGATATTTATCTAATATCTCTCTTGAACTTTTGAGGAGTCTTATCATGTTGATTAGAATATCATCAAAATCCATAGCGTTACTTTGTCTTAGATATTTCTCATAACCTAAATAAATTAAACCTACTTGCTTATCGAAAGTATTATCAGCTTCTTCGGCAAATTGAGTTGGATTAAGCATATTTGATTTAGCATTACTAATCCTAGATCGAACTTGATATGGTGAAAACGATTGGGGAGAGATTCCCTCTTGATTCATTATCTTTTTAATAGCACTCAGTTGATCATCTGCATCATATATGCTGAAGTCAGAAGTATAACCAATTTCAGTTGCTTCATACCTTAGAATTCTTGCAAAAATAGAGTGAAAAGTACCAGCCCAAACACTTTTAGCCGATTGCTCACCGACTAATGAAGCAATCCTCTCAGTCATTTCACGTGCAGCCTTATTAGTAAATGTTAATGCAAGTATTTTATAAGGTTGTACCCCTTGTGATATTAGATTGGCTATACGATAAGTTAATACTCTTGTTTTACCACTACCAGCACCTGCTAGTACTAGTGTAGGGCCATTTATCTTGTTTACACCATCGAATTGTCTTTCATTTAAAGTACTAAATATTTTAGGATCTATTTGATGATTTTCTTTTGATAGATTAAGCGACATTTTATTTTCTAAATTTGATTTTTCTAATTATCAAAGTTAAGTGATATTGTACTATAAAGAAAGAAACAAAAAAAAAAGCTTATGACACATATGCCATAAGCTCTTAATAATTATATTGATTAGAACTATTATTTGAGGTAAATAAACTTACCAGAACTAACACCATTTTCATTTTCAATTACTAAGAAATAACGGCCTTTTTCTAATTTTGTATTTAGAGTATTTAAGTTTATAGAATTTTCACCTTTTATTATATTTTGACTTGCGATGTTAGCGATTCTATTACCATTTAAATCATATAAAGTAAATTTGGAGTTGTTTGATTCATTAGAACTATTGAAAGTTAATAAATCATTATTCACTACTAAATCAAGTTTTTTAGAGTCTTTTACTATTTCTCTAAATCCATCTTTCACGGCTACAAACTCATCATGAAGAATGAACCTTGCAATTCTATGTCCTTTATTCTCATCATCCTTATTGCCTTTAAGCTCTTTTCTTCTTTTCGGATGACCATCTTTTTGCTTTAGTTCTTTGAGTTGGTTTGCAAGAGCTTTTACTGCTTCTTTATTGTTTTCTAATATAGCTTTAAGTTCAGATTTAACATCGTCTCTTTTATCTATATTTGCTTCCATCAACTCTTTGATTTTTGTCTTTTTCTCATCTTTTGAAATATCAGAATTTTTAATTTCAGAAATATGATGTTTTAAATCGAGTCTTTCCGATTTTACTTTATCTCTCAATAAATTTAATGTATTCAAATCATCTTCGTTTAGTTTCGAATCAAAATCATTTTTTAACTGATTTAGTCGATCAGCTTTCTCTTGTGTCAGATTTGGTTTTTCAATTTCACATTTGCCTTTTTTCCCATGGCATTTTTCACCTTTTGCAATAACCGATATGCTTGTAACTAGTGCAAGAGCAATAACTGCAGTTATAATAAAACTTATTTTTTTCATATAAACCTCTTTAATGTTATAATTAATTGATTATTTATTTCTTAGACAATAGTTTCTAAGAAATGGTTTAATCTACCTAGCAACAACTATATTAATATATTGTCCAAATTGTGCAAGTGTATTAGATGGTGGAAGTTGAGAAATTATAGTTCCAGGTACAAAAGTATCGTTATCAATAAACTCTACATTTCCGAGTTTGAATCCTTCTGAAATAAGATAGTTTTCAATCCCTTCGAATGCCATACCTGAAAGTTTGGGTATATATACTTGATTCTCAGGACCTTTACTAATTATCAGATTAACGGTGTCACCATATATTAGATTTTTACCTTTTTTAATATTTTGAGAAATAACAGAGTCTTTCGGTACTAAATCACTATAAGTGTATTGTATATCGCCTATATTCAATCCATTGTTATATAGACTAACCCTTGCTTGTCTAACGGATATCCCAGTTAGATCAGGCATCTCTATAGTTTCTTTACCTTTGCTGATAGTTATAAATATAGGTCTTTTGCTTTTAACTTGCTTATTAGCATCGGGGATTTGTTTTAGTATAATTCCTTCTACTTGCCCTGAGTATTGCTCACTTACTATCTCGTAAAATAGATTGTTAGCATTAAGTATTTCTGAAGCTTCTTTGAGACTTTTTCCTTCTATAGAAGGAACATTTACTGTCTCTCTATCATGAACCATAGAAGGTAGAATCCATTTATCAGCAATAAAAACCAACAAGAATAATACTATAATAAAACTAAAAAAAGTTATGATATACTTGAAGCTGTTTCTGCTTCTGTTTACCAAATTCAAAAATTTATTTTCAGTTTTTTTAGTTTTATCATTATTTTCGTCTTCTACATTTGGAGTATTCCTCTTGTATCGATTCTTCAGATTTTCTAATTCGTTCTCGTTTTCGTCGAATGTCATTATATGTTCGTATTTTTTACAGAATAAGTCTTAAATTAAGACAATTATTTAAACAAATCCAATAAAAATGAATTTTACAGAAAAAGCACTTACAATATCCGAAAAAATTGAAAAATCATATAATATTATTATTACTTCACATGTAAGTCCAGATGGTGATGCAATCGGTTCAATGTTGGCATTACATTTTTTTATTAAAAAGCACTTTAATAAAAAGTCTAAAATGTTTATCCATGGTGGAATTAATAATAATCTAAAATTTTTAGAAGGTTGTGATACTATTCTCCGTTATGATGATAGGGTGATGGAAGATATAATCGGAGCCGATTTAATTTTTGTATTAGATTTGAATGATTTGAGTAGATTAAAAGATGCAGGTGATGCAGTTGCAATGTCTAATGCTTACAAAATAATGATTGATCATCACTTGGAGCCAAAGGAATTTGCAGATTTAGAGTTATTAGATACAGATGCAACATCTACAGGTGAGCTTATTTGGGTATTGATTGATGCATTGAAAGGGAAATATGACAAACGAATATCGAATGCGCTTTATACTGCAATAATGACTGATACAGGTAGTTTCAGATTTGATAGAACAACAGCAGAGACTCATTATATAGTTGCAAAGTTATTGGAAAACGGGGCTGATCCCGTTAAATGCTATGACGAGATATATAATCAAAAAACAGTACAAGCACTAAAATTATTAGGTATGTCTTTAGCAAATATAGATTTGTATAACCAAGGTCGTATTTCTATAATGTCACTTAGAAAGTCAGATTTTGATAAAGCAGATGCTATAGAAGATGATACTGAAGGCTTTGTAGCAAATACTCTATCTGTAAAAGGAGTTGAGGTAGGAGTGCTAATCACTGAAAGAGAAAAAGGTGAGTTAAGAATATCATTCCGTTCAAAAGGTAAATATTCAGTACGCGAAGCTGCTGCAAAATTTGGTGGAGGAGGACACAAGTTTGCTGCTGGTGCCCGTACCCTCAACCAAGAATTTGATGATGTCAAAAATAATATAATATATGAACTGGATAAATTATTTATATAATTTGATGTAATGACTGAGAAATTAGTTTGAAACCTTCATCCAATTCACTTTCTGTTATATTCAGTCTAGTCCTGAAACGAACAGAATTATTACCACATGCCAAAACAATAAGTCCATTTTCTAGACATTTATTTAGAAGTGGTTTTCTTAATTCTTGCTTTATATCAAAAGCTCTAAAAAGTCCTTTGCCTCTGACATTGCTAATTAAATCCGGGTTGTCATTTTGTAAATTCTGAAGTAAAGAATGTAAGTAATACCCCATTTTATCCGAATTATATACTAAATTCTCTTCTTCGATAATTTCTAGATACTTGGTAATCCTCACCATGTCCGTATAATTACCACCCCATGTAGAGTTAATTCTTGAAGATTTATGGAATACATTATCTTCCACTTCATCTATTCTTTCATTGGATAATATACCGCATACTTGCATTTTTTTACCAAAGCATAAAATATCAGGCTTTATAGAAAGATGTTGATAAGCCCACATTTTACCTGTCATTCCAACACCTGTCTGTACTTCGTCAAAAATAAGTAGAGCATCATTTTCGTCACAAATTCTTCTTAATTCAACGAAAAATTCATCTCTAAAGTGATTATCTCCACCTTCACCTTGTATAGGTTCTATTATTATCGAGCAAATATCATCTTTGTTTTCGATGAATGCATGTTCTATTTGTCTTATGCTTTCATTCTCTCTTTTAATTAAATCTTCGATATTGTTTTCGATTGGAAAAATAATTTTTGGATTATCAACTCTAGGCCAATCAAATTTAGGGAAATACAATACTTTAACTGGGTCTGTATTAGTTATTGAAAGTGTATATCCACTTCTTCCATGAAATGCTTGTTTGAAATGGAGTACTTTTGTTCCTATACTTTCTGAGAGTCCTTTCTTTATATTCTTTCTAACTTTCCAATCCATAGCAGCTTTTAATGCATTTTCTACTGCTAATGCACCCCCTTCTATATAGAAGCTATATTTGAAATCACTATTTGGAACAGCAACTTTAAATAAAGTATTAGTAAAAGTAGCTTGAACTTCAGAATATAAGTCAGAATTCGAAGGTTTATTGAGAGAATTGATTCCTATATAGTCTAAAAAATCAGACTCTAGCATTTTGGGATGGTTATATCCTAATGGCATAGATGCAAAACAAGTAAAGAAATCCAAATATTTCTTTCCTGTTTTTCTATCTACAATATTTCCTTTACTTTCATTATTGTCAATCACAATTGACATACCATCTCCAATTTGATACTTAGAAATTAATTCTAAGGCATTAGAACTGTTTATATAATACTTTGGGGTATAGTTAGTATTTTTCATTTGTTTATCCATATTTTTAACTAGAAATTTATTATTATTATCTTATCAAAGTCAAGTAGCTATAATTAAGTATGGAAGTGTAAAGTAGAGTGGAGATGAGTTTAGAGTGATACAAACAGAATGAAAGTGCAGAACTTCCTCTTATTGTACCCTTACTTGTGTTGAAATAGTTTGTATGTGAATTTAAAAATCTCATACTGTAAGATACGCTTTATTACGTAAAAGTTGTCATTATTGAAAACTTTTATTTGTAGAAATAAAAACTAAATCTTATCTTATGCTTTACTATCAGCAGTTTTAGTAAAATTAATATTTTTAAACTGAAAAAAAATCATTTAATAATTAATTTATAGGTTAATGTATGTCTCCAAACAATATGACAGGTAATAAAGAACACAGAGGCGCAGGGTTTGTGCAATGGGTTGTATTCTTAGCTATAACACTAGTAGTAGGTTACTTAACTCACTTTCACATTTTACCTCAAGCTACAGCTGGATTCGTAATTTCTCAATTCTCACCTTCAGGTGATGAATTAGGAAAAATAGGATTTGTTGAATTCAATGATCTTACTTGGGGGTCTACTTCAAAAGAAAAAGAAGCTTCGATTGGTTCAAACACTACGGTAGCTAAAGATTTGATTAATGATGAGTATATCATAGACTTTTCATGGCAAGATAGAAATTTAGAAACTCATGGTTATTCAAAAAAATCTGGAGAATGGTACGTAAAAGCTCCTAAATTAGGTGAGAATCCAATTTTCCTAGAACCTCATATTGGTTTCTGGATTCTTTCATTAGTAATTGGTTTATTTGTAGGTGTACTTTTAACAATGTTATTCCCTTCTTCTTTAGGTCTTATGGCTGCATTATTTGAAAAGGAGATTGATCACGTTAAAGTTAAAATCAGGCTTCAAACTGGATTTGATGATAGAGTAGTCGAGATGTTAACTTTACCTGATATCAGATTGAAAGATGCTGATAGAGATGAAATGGAAAGACTTTATAGAACTATTTGGGATAGAACAACAACTGATACCGAGTTAGCAACTAAAAAGTTAATTGATTTTGATGATATTTACGATGATGAAACTGACTTGGTTCTTTTCAGAAATGAAGCTTTGTATAATAGAATTAAAGAGTTCTTCTCTGAGTTTGTATTAACAGAGATTGTAGATACTAAGAATGGTTTAGATTGGAGAGGTAATCATTTGAAAATTGGAAAAGGTTTCAAACTTTATATGGCTCACCACTTCACAGAACAATTCTCTAACAACGTAACAGGTCTTGCTTATGGTGGTGCTGCGGTACTTATCGTGGGTGTTGGTATTCGTGGATTGAAATTTATTCCTGCGGATAGACCTTCTGTTATCTTATTTGTAATCTTCTTAGAGTTTACGATGCTTGTGCTTCTTGCAATCACGATGTTCTATACTGAAAATGAAGAACGTATGGACAAGATGCTTAAGAAAATGGAAGATGCTAATAGATCTCAACTTGAGACTCTTAGAGGCCAACAAGAAGATATTCACCAATTATCTACTGCTTTAGTTGGACAAACTTCTGAAATTATCAAAACTAGAGTTGAAAATGCTATTTCTGAGTATATGACTAGTGGCGATAATGTTCAAAGAGAAATCGCAAGTGCAATAGCTGACAAAATTATTTTTGATATCAAAGGTACTCCTAAAAAATAATTAGTTGAACTAAAATGTAACTTTTTATATTAAGGTTGTGTTCATTGTTATATGAACACAACCTTTTTTTTAATAATACGTTTATTCATGAACTAATAATTATAAGTATTAAATATGTTAAAAATATCATCAGTCCTAATTATATTTCTAATATTTTCGAATAGTTCCTACTGTAAAGATTATATTTCTGAAACCGAAACTAGTTTAACTGTTAGTATAGACAATTTTGAACATTCTAGTAATAATGAATGGATAGGTGTATTTGCTGTTGATGAGTTTAATATAAATAGATTTAATATTAGAATTTACGAGTCTAAATCGGAAATTAAATCTAATAATTTCTCTTCAGAGCCTAATTATAATTTAAGTTATGCTGGTATTCAACGTCGAGCTAAAATTGCTAATTTAAGTGTAGAATTAACAAGAACTGATCCAATTAATAATATTACTTACAGAGTAGATTCTATTTCTTTTTCATATAGATTCAAGAATAATATATTATTAAACCTATCTTTAGAAAATAACTTCCATATAAATATTTTAAATAAGAAACAATTAGCTTCATTGATAATAGATAAGAAAAAATCAAAAGAAAGTAAAGTACAATCCGAATCAGATTGGTTTAATCCGAAATTGGAGTATTATAAATTTTATACTACCAGAGATGGAGTAGCAAGGATAAACTTATCTGAATTAATAAAGAATAATAGTAATCTAATTGGAAAATCTACAAGTAATATTCATATTAAAAATCGTGGAAATGAAATAAAGTTCTATTCAACTTCAAATGCTATCCAACATGATGATTATCTTTATATAGTTGCTTCCCATCCTTACGGAGATACTTCATATTTTGATTACTACAATGGTAAAGAGCCCTACTTTATCGTATATGATGAGGATACTCAATCAACTCAGTATGATCTTATCGATAATTTACAAACCAATCAATTTCTTGAAAAGGTAAGTATAAATAATAGATATGAAGAAGACAAAGTATATGGAAATGGGGTAGATGTAACAGAAACTGAAACAGTATTATCTGAGAATTGGTATTTTGATGAAATCAGAGTTCCTAATGATTTCAATAAACCTTGGGAATATTTTACAGAATTTTCATTGTTTCCAGTTTCTGATTTACAAATTGAATATGAATATGCTACTAATATATTTTTTCTACCAAAGCCTGAGGCGGTTTATAATAAGACTTTAACTTATATAAATGATTTTAGAAATGATACTATCAGAAATGTAGGTAGTAAAATTATAAATACTAAAATCACTGTTCCAAAAAACAACCTAATACTTGGTGGAAATACTTTAAATCTAAATTCTTATAAAGTTGTTGAAGATTTCGATAAAACCAAGTTCAATGGTATTATCGGGTTTGATTATTATAATGTCACAGGAGAAGTATTACCAATCGCTGAGAATAACTACTTTTCATTTATAACAAATAATAATCTAGATTCAAAAGTCATCATCAATGGATTTCAAGATAATTTTGTCGTGGCTATCGATACAATTAACAATTTGATTCAATTCCCAAAAACAACTAATTCTGACTACCTTGTAATGTCAGCAAACAATAAATATTCATCTATATTCTTTAATAAACAATTATTAACAACAAGGAAGTATGGATATGGAATTGTTACTGATTTAGGAAACAAAAATAACAGCAACTTTTTTGAATCAGAAACTGAGTTTACGAATTTTCTTAATAATATTAATTCTAGCCAAAATGTAGGATTAATTATTACATCTGAAAGCAATATCAGCAATAGTATTAAATCAAAAATAAGTAGTTTATTTGGAGCAAATAATATTAATTCAGCTACAAATAAATATATGTTTGCTAGAATTGGCTCACAGAAATATGAATCAAATAATGAAAATATAATTCAAAAAATAGATAATGGTATCTATTATAATGCTGAAGTATTTCTTCCTAAAGGACAACCTTCACGAAAAATTGTTAATTCACTTAGTTCAGTTCAAGAATTACAATTAATAAAAGCTAAAATAAAACCGATTGAAGAGACTAGTGTAGATGCGTTCTATATATATAATCCTTTATTCGAGCCTACTATAAGCAAATATACTTCATATATATCAAATATAGAGGCAAAGAAGATATTATCTATAGATGTAGAGCAATTATATGATACATATGGATATGGAATAGAAAGCCCACATTCTATTAAGAACTTTCTTAAATTAGCTTATGATAATTGGAGTGCATATCCAGAATTTCTAACGTTAGTTGGGGATGCGACCTGGGATCCTAAAAAACAAAGAGTTGGTAGTTTTGTAGATCAATTAATCCCTGTTTATGGAATTCCATACTCTGATAATTTCTACGGTACATTAGAAGGAGATGATTATATACCAGAAATAGTGATTGGGAGAATTCCTGTTAATAATAATCTAGAGTTTGAAAATTATCTAGAGAAAGTTAAGACCTACTATGAAGTCCCTGTTAATCCATGGATGAAAAGTATACTTCAAATAGCTGGAGGAGATGATAACCAAAAATTAGGTTTTGCTCAAAATATGAGTGATATAAACGAATTCTTTACATCTACTAACATTTGTCCCGATACAATGTCTATAACTAAATCTTCAAGTCAAACTGTATCTGAATCTCAAGCTAATGATATAAAAAGAGAAATCAATAAAGGGAAGATGTGGACTAATTTCTTAGGTCATGGTTCGCCTACAGTTATAGATATGTCAGGTTGGGAAGCTCCTAACTTGAATAATCAGGGGAAGTTTGGGTTTCTGAATACATTATCTTGTAATACATCTGCTTTTGCAGAGCCTTGGCAACTAAATTCCATAGGTGAAGAATTTGTAAATACAAAGAATAAAGGGTTTGTAGGGGTTATTGGAGGGACATCTACAATAGAAGTACAAACAGCTCTGGCTGTTTCATATTCAATGTTCTTCTCCATTATTAATGAGGAATTCCCAGAAAGGAATTTAGGTCGTATATACAACTCATATAAAGCACGAAATCCTAAAGCGATTTCTGCATTGAATCAAGTTATCCTACTTGGAGATCCATTGTTAACAGTAAGAATTGCATTGCAACCAGAGATAGTGATTTATAAGAAAGAAGTTATAATAACAAACCAATCTGGAAGTAATATAATTACTGAAAGTGATAATAAGGTTAAAGTAGATTTAAGTTTGTATAATATAGGGACAGTTAGCAAAGATTCTATGAATGTAAGGTTAATACATACATTCAATGGGACCAATGATACTTTAATAAAAAGAATCGAACCTGTTTGTTTCACTTCTAATCTAATATTTGAGTTCGAGTTAGAGAATTCTATTGGTGAACATAGTATCCAATTATTTGCCGACTATGATAGCCTTATTAATGATGTGAACTATCAGAATAATAAGGTCGATTTGACATTCAACGTCTTTTCTCAAAGTATTTTACCAGTAGAACCTCTTAATCATTGGAATGTCTCATCAAAAAATGCAATATTTAGATTTGTAAATCCAACTGGAACTGAAAAAGACTATAACTTTAAAATAAGAAATGAAAATAATGAAATAGTATATTCTAGTACCACACCAAGCATATTTGAAAATTATATTGAACTTAAAATAGATAATTTGAATAATGATAATGATTATATACTTGAGTATAGTAGTAAAGAAAAATTAAGTGGAATAGAGTCTTCCATAAAAGAACTCGAATTTCATACTACTACAATTGTTGATTCTATAGTTCATTATGCTATAAACAACAACAGTAATACTATTTATTATGATAATCTTGTTAATACACCTGAGGGTTTAGAATTTGATGATAAAGAATTTTCTGTATTCTTATCTTCTGCCAGAGGAAATCAAACGGCTGAAAGACATGCTATTATTAATCTTATAGATAAAAGTGACAGTAGTGTATTTGCTTTTCTAAATAGGTTACAACGTGGTTTTAATATAGTAATTATACCAGACACAATTGGTGATACTACATTTACTAGTAGGCATTTTGATACATGGGACAGTAAATTTAATAATGAAGATATATTTATCGATTCAAGATGGTTGGATAGATTTCTCAATGATTCACTTCCTTATGGACATTATCTGTTATTAGCTACGGCTGATGTCCCAACTAGAGCTCCAGATATCATGAATAATGAGAAAAGTCCCGATAGTGTAGGAAGTATAACTAGAATTAAAGAAGCTTTGTCAGAATTGGGTGCTAAGTACTCTGATTCATTACAATTCAATTCAAGTTATGTATTATTTACTCGGATTGGGTTCCCAGAATCAACTATTGACTTTCATTTACTTGGAGATACAATCCAGTTAAGAACTGATATTACAAGATATCAACCAGATGCTAGAATAAGAGTTGATAATATTGGAAATGCAAAGAAGTTTATTGAAAGTAGATTGAACCTAACTCAATCAAATATTAATTATCAAAGCAAATTTACAACTGATGATAATGAAATATTGGTAAGTAAAGATATAGTTACCGATTTGACTAGTGTAAATGCTGAAAGTGTACCATTATTAAATTTAGAGTTGAATATTGAGCGAGACAGTGTAGGAGCTCCTTTCTTATTTAAAACTTTTGAAATAGATTTTATACCAACGCCTGAATTAGCAGTAATTGAATCACAGTCAAAATTAAATAGTGATGAATATGAAAGAGGAGAAAATGCTGAATTCCAGTATTCAGTTGAAAATATATCAACTCGAACAAATGCGGAGAATATAGAATTCAAATTTACTATTGAAAATAATTTTAATACTGAATCAAAAATTGAAAAACAATCAAATATAAATCCGGATTCTAAGATAAATTCTACTTTGAATTATAATACCACTGGTTTCGCAACTAATAACAAATTAGTATTTGAAATAGATGCAGATAGATTCCAGAATGAGTTATTCGTATTTAATAATAGTTTTAGTTCAGATTTCAGAATTAATGAAGATACAACTAAACCTTGGTTAATTGCTTACGCAGATGGAGTTGAACTTTCTAATAATACTTATGTTTCTGAAAGACCTATATTTACTATTGAATTATATGATGAATCAACCCTTGAAGTATTAAAAGATAATGTTATTTTTAGCAGAATTAATAGAAAAGTAATGCTTAATAATACAGTTGATACTTTCAATTTTGAATTAATTAATCAAGATGATTTAAAGGCAAGAGTCACTTTTAGACCAATTGATAAACTTGACTTGGGATTAAATAGACTTCAAGTTATCGGTGAAGATGCAACTGGAAATCAAGCAGACACTCTTAATTTAGATATTTATGTTTCTGATAAATATATAACTAAGGACATTGGGAACTATCCTAATCCCTTTGGTGAATCTACAACTTTCAAATATAATTATATTGGTAAGGAAAACGGGATTGATATTAGAGTAACTATTTATAATTCATTGGGTTCAAAAATAATAGAACTAGAATCATCAGCTAATTTTGGAGAGAATATTCTTGAATGGAATGGGTTTGATGATCACGGTAATTCAATTTCTAGTGGAGTTTATTATTATAGATTAGATATAATTAATAAGTCAGCGCAACCTAGTTTCAATAGAATGATAAAAGTGAATTAATCAAAAAATGACCATGCTACGGATAGTTTTACTATTTGACCACGTTCAGGATAATATGCAACATTATAGTAATTAGCATCTAATAGATTTTCCCATTCTATTTTAACAAATGCATTACCTAATTTCATTATTGAATAAATATTCAAGCCAGTTGTTTGAATACCAACATTATCAACTGTGGTTACATAGCTATTTGAAATAGGAATAAATCTAGGAGCAGTTTTTGAATCAAGTAAACCCGCTCTGAAACCAATATTCAATTCACTTTTATTAATCATTAACATATAATTTAATCCAGCATTAAAAGTAAAAAGAGGATAGTAATTATTTAACTCGTCGTTTCCAGTTATTAAATTTATTCTTGCTTGTAATCTTAAATCAATCATATCATTTTTATCAAATAAGCTAGTTAATACTTGGTCATTATAAGAAGCCGATCCTCCAAATGCGTGGTAGTCAGCTATATTATATTGCTCAGTATAGTATTCATTAACCAATCTATTAAATATAGGTGTATTGACTATTCTGTAATACCCCTCAAAATTAATCGATTCTAGTTTAATTCCAGCTAAAAATAGATTTGTCTTTTCATTTACTAACTCTTTACTATATACTAGTCCATTTTTTGAGATGAATGAATGGTCTATATAAAGATATGAATTATCAGTTAATTTATGTTTTAGTCTTTCGCCAAATCCAATGAAACCATTTTTAGAATCATTTCCATAATTTACACCACCGGATATACTAGTTGAATTGGTTAACTTTAGCTCTGCTCTTGAATATATATTCCAATAAAATCCACTATAATTAGAAAAGAAGTTCGTACCATCAGAGTTAAAAGTATTGATATTTGACCCCACTTTAAAGTCTATATTATCAAAAGTAAAATCTAAATTAATTCTATTCCCAATTTGAGTTTCAGTATTACTTGTATTTCCTAATGTATCTGCTCCATCAAATCTAGGAAGAGCCCTTTCATTAATATCACTTGTTAGATATGTTGTATTAGTAATATTAAAGAAATCCATTTTATTACTATAAGTAATATTCAAATCATGTCTATAATTTCTTAGTTGTATTTTGCTAAAATAAGGTGAAGAGTTAATAGGACTATAAATATCAAATGAGTTGTCAGGATCTGACCCACCATTAGTTGTAGTCTTATTATTAGTAAAGTTATCAGTAATTGATAGGGAAGATGTAGAATCAATATTATACCTTAATATAAATCTAAGATTCCAATAATCCATGGACATATTGTCAAAAGCAAGTCTATCATCCATTTTTTTGAAACCAAAAGTAAAGTTCCAACCATCTGAGAAGTTTTGACTAAAAATTCCATCAGCACTAATAAAGGAACCACCTTCCTGTGCATACCAAATTCTAGTAAATGGAATTTTCGAGTTGTATATTATTTCTTGAATATTCAAAAAAGTATTATTTGGACTTGCAGAAAGTACGGCAGCATCTGAACCATTAAGTAATTCAATTCTTTCGAAAAATTCTGGTGAATAATTCTCTAAATTATATTTTCCGTTGTAATAATTGGTTAATGTACGTCCATTAATCCCTAATGCAATATTATTATCAATGGCTCCATAACTAAGGAAATTATTATAATGGCCATTAATACCTAATGACATACCGAAAAGTTCATTTCTTGTGTTTAAGATATCATATAATGTACTGTAATTAATTCTTTGTATATCAATTTTCTGAATTGAATTAGTAGTATCCTTTAATATTAAGCCATGATATTCATTGGGTTTTACGTGTGATATAGAATCACGTGATCTCGAAAATGCTGGATTTATAAAAACAAAAAAAACGCTGAGAAATATAATTATCCCAGCGTTATTAATATTTACTCCAATCTTCATTTTATAGAAGTGTATCTTGGTTGTCAGCTTCTTGTATATCATCATTGTCAATATCTTCGTCTTCATTTACAATTGTAAAGTCTGAAATCTGATCTCCACTATCTAATCTAATCAGTTTCACACCTTGAGTGTTTCTACCAATAGTTCTGATATCACGGATATTTTGTCTAATTAATATACCTTTAGTCGTGATTACGATTAAATCTTGATTGTCTAATACAGACATCATACCAACAACTTTACCAGTCTTAGCTGTCAAGTTCATTGCTATTACGCCTTTAGCACCACGCTTAGTTAATCTAAATTCGTTAAGTGCAGTCCGTTTACCGTAACCATTCTCACCAATAATTAACAATTGTGCATCATTTCTTCTAACTACTACCATCGAAACAACATAATCGTCTTTAGAAAGTCTAATTCCGCGAACACCTTGAGCGGTTCTACCCATATCACGAATTTCACTTTCCATAAATCGACATGCAATTCCATGATGAGTTGCCAATACAACTTGATAATCACCATTTGTTAGCATAGCACCAATCATTTTATCATCATCTCTAAGACCGATTGCTATTATACCGTTTTGACGTATGTTAGCAAATGCAGAAAGCTCAGTCTTCTTTATGGTACCATGTTTAGTACACATAATTATATATGAATCTTTTGCATCGAAATCTACAACAGCTTGGAAAGCTGTAACGACTTCATCTGGATCCTTCATTATAACATTTGCTAATGAACGACCTTTAGAGGTTCTACTACCTTCAGGTAAATCATAAACTTTAATTTTATAAACTTTTCCTTTATCAGTAAAGAACAATAGATTATTATGTGTTGATGCTTGGAATACTTGTTCTACAAAATCATCATCGTGCGTTCCTGTCCCTTTCGAGCCACGACCACCTTTATTTTGTTTTCTATAATTAGAAACTTTAGTTCTCTTTATCAATCCATTTCTAGTGATGGTAACTATCACATCTTCATCTGCAATAATATCTTCTATTGCAAAATCATCAGCGTCGTAAACTATTTCAGTTCTTCTCTCATCACCGTATTTATCTGACATTTCTTTCAATTCATCTGAGATAATCTGTATTTGGAGACTTTTATTTGCTAATATAGATTCTAGTTTTTCAATTGTTTGAAGTACTTCGCGATATTCATCTCTGATCTTATCTATTTCAAGACCTGTAAGTCTCTGTAAACGCATCTCTAATATTGCTTTTGCTTGAATTTCAGTTAATCCAAACCTTTCTTGTAGCAATATTGAAGCAGAATTAGGATCTTTTGACTCTCTAATAGTTTTAATAACAGCATCGATATTATCCAATGCAATTATAAAACCTTCTAATATATGAGCTCTTTTTTTAGCCGCATCTAATTCATACTGAGTTTTTCTAACAATGACTTCATTTCTATGAGCTAGGAATTTCTCCATCATCTCTTTGATAGTCATTACTTTCGGACGACCTTTGTCTAGTGCTAGTAATATAGCTCCAAAAGTAACTTGCATCTGAGTGTATTTGAAAAGCATATTTAACACTACTAATGCAATAGCGTCTCTTTTCAATTCTATAACAACTCTCAATCCATCTCTATCAGACTCATCTCTTATATCTGAGATACCTTCAAGAACTTTATTTCTTACTAAATCTGCAATTTTTTCAATTAAATTTGCTTTGTTTACTTGATACGGAAGTTCATGAACTATTATAGCTTGCTTAGAACCAGTATGGTTTTCTTCTATACTTGCTTTTGCTCGAACCTTTATCTTTCCTCTACCTGTAGTAATTGCTTCTTGAACACCTTTATAACCATAGATTATACCACCAGTTGGGAAATCAGGTGCCGGTACATATTGGATCATCTCTTCAGATGTTATGTTCGGATTATCTAGTAGCGCTTGTAAACCTGCACATACTTCTCTTAGATTATGAGGAGGAATGTTTGTAGCCATACCAACGGCAATACCAGAAGATCCATTCATCAAGAGTGATGGTACTACAGAAGGCAATACTGTCGGTTCTTCTAATGATTCATCAAAGTTTGCTCTGAAATCTACTGTGTTTTTATCAATGTCTCGCAACATCTCAGTAGCAATGTTTGTTAATCTAGTTTCAGTATAACGCATTGCAGCAGGAGAATCACCATCTACCGAGCCAAAGTTTCCTTGACCATCCACAAATGGATAACGCATACTCCAACTTTGTGCTAAACGCACCATAGCGTCATAAACCGAAGAATCACCATGTGGGTGATACTTACCTAAAACTTCCCCGACCAAACGGGCTGATTTCTTATGAGGTTTATTAGGTTGTAATCCTAACTCTTGCATTGCGTATAATATACGCCTATGAACAGGTTTAAGTCCATCTCTTACATCTGGAAGTGCTCTTGATACAATTACCGACATCGAATAGTCGAGGTAGGAATTACGCATCTCATCTTCTAACGACGTAACAACTATGTGTTCGTTACCAAAAAGTGCCATTTATTTATGCTGCTTTATATTATAAATGTAAAAAATTAATCTACTAATATAAGTAATATGAATGTAAAATTCCATCTTAATTATCAACATATTAGCTTTAAATAGGTTATAATAGGGAAGTTTTAAAATTCAGAAGTTTTTTTAATAAAATATTGGACATATCAATAATTATTAATTAAATTGTGAAGTGAATAATACTGCAGCATATAAATGAATACTGAATCGCATCTAAATTCAATAAAAAATATACTTTTTGCATTTCTTTTTGTTTTAGTAATGTACTTACTCAAAGAACTTTCTGGTATTTTAGTTCCTATGGCTTTGGCTATTCTAATTGCTTTAATGTTCCAACCTTTAGTCGGTTTCCTTCAAAAATTCAAAGCTCCGAAGTGGCTAATATTCCCTACAGTTACTATTATAACTTTATTAATAGTTTTTGCTATATATTCTATCTTAAATGAGGCAGTTCAATCTATAATAGAGAACCAGGATTTTCTAATAGAAAAGCTTAATATGAGAATCAAGAATGTAGTAGTTTGGATAAATACAAACTTTGGAACTGCAATATCAACTGCTGATAAGAAGATAAATCTTGAATATCTAGTTAATGAGTATGGTATTCCAGCTACATTACCTGGGTTAGCTAATTTCCTCAGTTCATTATCTGGCTCATTTGTTATGTTCTTTCTTTACTATGTTGTTCTTCTTATCGGATTAGCTGACTATGATTTATATATAGCACATGTGAAAGGAGATACTGATTCTACATTAATAGAAAACATGAGTAGAATTCAAAGTTCTATACTTTCATATCTGATGATTAAAACTCTTATAAGTTTATTGACAGGTATTTTAGTTTATGTAACTTGTCTATTCTTTGATTTGAATTTTGCTTTCTTCTTTGGTTTCATAGCCTTTTTGTTAAATTTTATACCTTCTATTGGGTCTATACTTGCCACAATACCTCCAGTTTTGATGGCATTTATTCAATTTGATACTTTTCAACCTGTTATATTATTATTGGTAATTCTTTCTTCCATCCAAATGGTAATGGGAAATCTAGTCGAACCAATTATTACAGGTGATAGACTTAAACTCAATACCCTCACAGTTATTTTTGGTTTAGTATTTTGGGGTTATATATGGGGGCTAGCTGGTATGATCATTTCTATTCCACTTTTAGTTTTATTGAAAATAATCTTCGAGCATTTTCCTGATACTCAGATTTTTGCTAGAATAATGGGATCTCCAGAGTAGAACTGTAACATTTTTCACTTTTAGTTGTTTATACAACTTAGTCTAATCAAAAATAAAGGATTGTTATGAAGTTTATTTCTTTACTAATTGTATTGTTTTTATTTTTTTCAGAATTACTTTTCTCAAGACCAAATAGGGTTTCACAAATCCCTTATGGCGAAAAATTCCAGTGCTCTAGTTGTCATGTAAGTCCAAATGGTGGTGGTCAACGAACTCCTTTTGGAGAAACTGTAAATGATAATCTTGGTTCACCCATTTCAACGGCAAATGTGCGTTGGGATTTAATATTCAATATTGATTCTGATGGTGATGGTTTTACTAATGGGGAAGAGTTACAAGACCCTGATGGACAATGGGCGATTGGACAATCAAATCCTGGAAATCCTGAGTTAGTTTTTCAACCTTGGAATCCAAACAGTAAACCGACTGTTTCATCAGTTGTAGAAGGCATTGTAAATAACAATGCAACAATTTATCCAGTTCCTTCAAATGGAGTTATAAATTTAGAATATATTTCAGATTATTTTGATAATAGCAGATTAGAGTTATTTAATTCTAATGGAAATATAATTCATACTGATAATATGAATACGAAAATAGGTCCAAATAACTGGACTATAAACTTGAATAATCAATCACTGAATAGTGGTATTTATTATTTAGTACTTAGAAACAAGTATTTTAATATTCGAAAACGAATTGTTTTCACAAAGTGAGATTAAAAAAATCAGGCAGCTTTTAAGTTGCCTTTTTTTTAATAAAATTATACCTTTTCTAGTCAATTCTTCATAGCTATCTCTCTATTTTGTTATGTAAAAAATAACATATCTAAAAAATTAAATATTATTCTAAACTCTCTTTAGTCGAAAGGAAAAAATTGCTAATGTTTTTTTCCACAATTATAATTCCTATTTAGTAAAATTGTATCCTTTTATCTTTTTATGTTATATTTGTATATATATTAATCACAAATCAAGGATAATTATGAAGTTTGTTTTTGTACTGTTTTCGATCGTATTTTTAAGTTTTATGTCAGAAACACTATTATCTAAAGAACAATGGGTAAACCAAATCCCTAATGGTCAAGTAAATTCTTGTTCAAATTGCCATGTTAGTGCTAATGGTGGTGGATCTAGGAATGTTTTTGGAAAAGCTGCTCAAAATTCTATGAGCAATGATAAAATAAGATGGGATAAAATTTTCAATTTAGATTCTGACGGAGATGGATTTACAAATGGGGAAGAGCTACAAGATCCGGATGGCCAATGGGCTATTGGTCAAGCTGAACCTGGAGTTTCAACATTAGTAACTAAACCTTGGGATCCAAATAGTAAACCGACTAAATCATCAGTTTTAGAAAATATAGTAAGTGATAATGCAATAATTTATCCTATTCCATCAAATGGAATCGTAAATTTAGAATACATTTCAGATTATTTTGATACTAGTAGATTAGAGTTATTCAACTCTAATGGTAGAATTATCTATTCTGATAATATGAATACAAATATTGGTCCAAATAATTGGACTATAAACTTGAATAATCAATCACTGAATAGTGGTGTTTATTATTTGGTACTTAGAAATAAGTATTTTAACATTCGAAAACGTATAGTTTTCTCAAAGTAAGTTTTAAAATTAAGGCAGCTAATTTAGCTGCCTTTTTTTATTAAAAATTTCTACCATATATTATAGCATCACTTTTGGTTCCATCCATATCTAATACTTTTGGCATATAGCCCCATAGAGAGAATCCAAATTTCTTAAGTAAATATATACTATGCTGATTGTTAGCTAAAAGTATAGCAAATAAAGAATCAAAATTTATTTTGGAGCGAGAATTGATAACATATTTCAATAAACCAGAGCCCACACCTTTTCCAGTATGATTGCTATCTATATAAAAGCTTACTTCTTTCGATTTTAGATAAGCCCTACGGTTTGCTCGATAAGGAGATATAGAAATCCATCCTATTACTTCATCATTTAGTATAGCTACAAAAATGGGATATTCTGTTAGATCACGATTTTTAAATTTTTCATGATATGCTCTAAGCATAATTTCATCTAGTATCGCATTCTGCCGATTTCTAATACCCTCATTATAGATTTCTACAATACTCTTAGTATCATTTATTGTAGCCAATCTAATTGAAATATTCTTAAGCATTTTAATAAAGTAAGTATTTTTGTCTAGTCTTTAGAAATTCCATCATACCTTCACTTGCGAGAGTTACAATCATTTCTTCAGGTAAGTTCGATCTAATTGCATTAAGTATCTTATCTGTTCCTGTAACTTTTTGGAACATTTCTTTTGATTGTGATTTAAGATTACTATCTGAAAGTAATGTAGGGTTGTTTTTAACTAGCTCTCTTAGTATAAGTAAACCTGATGTATATGGTTTAAGATGGTTTGAGAGATTGAATTTTAGATAATATCCCTCTACATCTTTTCCACTATACATACCATAAAATGGTCTGTAGTAAGTATGTTGCAAATAAATTCCTTCATAATCTACTCTCATATTGTTTAGATTTAGAAATGGTGACCCAATATATCCGAAGGGAGAAGTAGTGCCTATACCTATGCTAATAACTCCCAATTCACCTATTGTACCTAGGGTTGCAATTCCTCGAACCGAGTTAGCTGTTGGAACATGCGGTGAAGTAGGAATCCACATCAGACCAGTATCGTCCCAAGCCATCCATCGTTCCCATCCTTCCATAGTAACAACTGTCAAGTTACACTGCTTTTTATTCTCAGTCCATAGTTCACCGTTTATCATCATAGCAAGTTCACCAATTGTACAGCCATGAATATAAGTTGTTGGAACTAGTGAAACAAATGATTTGAATTTACTTTCAGGTAGATTGCCATCAACAACTAAACCTCCCAAAGGGTTAGGTCGATCTAAAACAATTACTTCCACATTATTTTCTGCACAACCTTGAATCAAATAAAGTAAGCTACTGATGTATGTATAAGAACGAACACCAATATCTTGTATATCGACCACAACAGCGTCTATATCTGTAAGTACTTTTTTATTCGGAATCTTCAATGAACCATATAATGAGACAATTGGTGTCCCAAATATAGAATCATTAGCAACTGGCTCACCTGCAGGTATAGTAGTATAGTAGCCATGCTCTGGAACAAATATTTTTCTTAAATCGACTCGATTATCTTTGGATAGAATTTCAGCTGTAGGTACTCCTTTAACGTTTATTCCTGATTGATTAGTAAATAGTGCTAGCCTTTTATTCAAAACTACTTCTATCTCGTCGCTCATCAATATATCTATACCCAATCTTACATTTTGTGATTGTAGAGAAGAGGAATTTAAAATTAGAATAGTTAGACTACTTATTGTAATCAGCAATGTACTTTTTAGCTGTCTCGTGATTGTTTTGATTATCATCTACTTCCAATACTTTTTTGAAATAATATAGTGAGTTCTTTTTATCGCCTAATTTTTTATACGATATACCTAATTTAAGTAAACTACTTGAATAATAACCACTTTCTTTATCCCCATCTACATATTCGCTTACATCAAGGCATTTCTTCAAGTATTTTATTGCCATTTGTTGGTCTCCCTTTCTTTGGAGAGATAATCCAACATAATATAGTCCTTCCCTTGCAGTTAAGTTGTCATATCCTAATTCTCGTGCTAGACATTTTTTTACAACTTCTCTCCAAGTTGCTTCTATTTCATCCCATTTTCCGAGCTTTACATAGCATCTTCCTAAGTATCTATGGAAATAAGGGTTTCGCGGGAATCTTGTAAATAAATCATTTGCATAGAAAAAAGCTTGATCAAAATCCTTTTCGAATGAATAATAAACTTGCATCAATGCTACTTCAGCTTCAACACTTGAATATCTTGAGTGATGCATAGAAGCTCTAAGTTGCAATATCCCTAATTTTTTATTACCCGGAGGGAAAAAAAGTACTACTGGTTTTAGTATAGGATAGTCTTCAGGAATAGCAACAGCAAAATAATTAAATAATCCAGTACCAAGCATAATATCATGATTACCAGGTGCTTTTTCATGAGCTCTCATCAATATATCGTAAGCTTCTTTTCCATCCGCTGCTGCACTAAACCATTCTTTTTCATTTGAATAGAAACGCGCTCTATATCCTAAAGCCCCACCTTTGAAGAAAAGACCAGTTATATCATATTCATTTTCATCAAGTAATTTATCACTTACTTGGATTACTTTATCGATTTTCTGAAGGAAATCATCGTTGATTTTGTCCGTATATCTATATAAAGTAATTCTCCAAAAATCAACCATAGCTTGTAAGAAATATCCTGCAGGATGTTCAGGATATCTTTTTATGACTTCTTGAAAGGCAACTTCGGCACTATCAAATTGCACATTATATATGTGATTAGCACCTTCTCTAACTAAGCTATCTGCATCACTTTTCAGTATCGACCATTGTGAGAAACTGCTACTTGTAGTTAGAAATAAACCTATTATGATTGTATATATTAATTTCATTTTTCTAGTAATTTACTTTCTTCAAATCTAATTTTAAATTTTGTTGCCATAATATATGGGTTTTGTTTATTTATCTTAAACGAGATAATAGTCAAAATAGTTAGAAGAATTGTAGTTAATAAACCTTCTTCAATTCCAAATTGTCCACCAAAAAGCCAAGCGGAATTATTACCAATTGCTGTAAGTTGAAATATTTCAATGTCAAAGCTAATACCACTTACATTTGAACCTAGAAGTATTTGTTGATTAAGATTCCAAAAGAAATGTACTGAAATTGGTAACCACAAAGATTCAGTTGTAATATACAAAACTGAAAGCATAATCCCTGCTACAATTATATTTACCAATCCCATATTTGAGATATTAGGATTATTGTAATGCGCAAAGGCAAAGAATATACTTAATAAGACAATTGCAATGATGTCACCAAATCGTTCTCTAATTGTTTGGAATACTAACCCTCTAAATAGAATTTCTTCTAAATAAGCCATTACAAATATTTGAGAAGTGAAAAATAAGAGTGTAATATAATCTAATGTTTTATAATTCTCATGTAGTTTGTATTCGTAACCCATTAATAAACCAACAAGTATGAATATTAAATTCATTATAACTACAATTAATAAACCTTTGAAAAAATCAATAAATGCATATTTATCAATCTGTAAACCAAATGCGTTAAAATTGGAACCAGTTCTCATAGCAAGTACTGAAATACTTACAACTGTTAGTGTAATTGCTAGAAAAATTGTTAAAAAGATAAATCCAAAAGAAAAAATAATTTGAAGGGAAAATATAAAAATTGACGCAATGATAGCGATAATAAGTCTAAACCACCAATGCGCCAATAATTTCTGCATGCTTAGTTCGCTGATTTTATAGATTCTATATGCTTATTAATTTGTTCAACCATAAGTCCATAGACCTCTTCATGTTCTCCACCAGCTAACATATGATTCAATTGAGGACAATATGAAGCGTATTTACCTTCACCTCTTTTTCGTATCAATATCTCATAATCATTTGCATTTACACTTTTAGAAATTTGTCTTTCCATTATATAATTCCCATTTTTCGGTTTAGTAATAATTCAAAATTAACAAATTTATGCTAACTTGTTTATTGATTTTGCATAAAGAATGAAATCGTTCAAAATGAACATAGATAATCTAAAAAAAGCTGCACGAATCGACCATAAAATCGTTTATCGAAAGCTGAAAAATAAACTAACAAACAATTTACTAGATAAATTGTACAGAATGCGTGACAAAAAAGTCTCGACTTATTCCTATGATTATATATCTTACTTTAGAGTTGATTACACTAAGTCACTTAATATTAAAGAATTGTTAGATATAAAATTAGATCAAAGTGAAATAGAGTTATTTTCACAACAATGTTTAGAACACAATTTTAGAGTTCTTTCGGATAAATTCGTATCTATAAACTCTACAAAAGATTACACTTCGCTTCAAAATAAATTTAATCCCAAGTTGATTCCATTTTCTACACAATGTTTCAATAAAATAAGCGACGAATATAAATTAATTGATTGGCAAAAAGACTATAATTCAAACTATAACTGGGAATTTAAGTGGTTTAAGGATATAAAATATGGTAATAATTCTAGGAATGATATAAAAGTACCTTGGGAGATTGGTCGCTTACAGCATTTACCTCTATTGGCGATTGAGTCCATTAGAGAGGAATCAGATCAATTATTATTAGAGATAAAAAATCAAATTTTCGATTTCATGGCTTCCAACCCTCCAAATTTTGGAGTACAATGGATGACTTCAATGGATATAGGTATAAGATTAGTTAACCTATTATTTACTTTGTTTACACTCAACAGGAAAGAGAAAGATCAGTTCTTCGATAAAAATGAACTAGAGCTTATTGATTCTTATTTATTTGATCATTATTTACATATTAAAGAGAATATAGAATACTCTGAAGGAATGAGAGGTAATCATTATCTTTCTAATTTATGCAGCTTAATAATATATGTTAGCTTTACTGAAGAGAATGATGGTAAGAATGCACTTCTATCAAAGTACTTAAAACTAATTGAAATTGAATTAGATTACCAATTCCATGATGAGGGTACTAATTTCGAAGGGTCAACAAGATATCATATATTCACTCATCAGATGCTCCTAACAGTTGATTTGATTTTAAAAAAATATGGTATAGGACAATTAACAAGTAACAAAATGAATCGAATAGCTGGCTTTACTTTATCATTATTTGAATATGAGTTTCCACCTCAAATAGGGGATAATGATTCTGGTTTTTATTGGAAAGTTTTAGATTCAGAGAAACTGACTTATAATTCTTTAAAAAGTATAATAAATAAGAGTTACGATGCTCATAATATAATTAATTACAATGAATTCGGATATGTACAGAATAAATATGATAAGTACGATGTAATATTTAAATGTGGAAAACTCGGTCAGAAAGGAAAAGGGGGTCATGATCATAATGATAATCTTTCTTATCAATTATATATGGATAAGTACCCATTTATAGTAGATATTGGTTCATTCTGTTATACCTCAAATTTTAAAGAAAGGAATATATATCGTTCTACTCGCTCACACAATGCTTTATGGATCGAAGGTATTGAGCAAAATGTTTTTTCAGAATTAAGAAATGATGATATGTTTTGGTTAGATACTGATAAATCCAAACCTGAAATAATTATAAATGAAGCAAATAGATTATCTGGAACTATTGAGTATGGTGGAAAACCATATACTAGAGATATAGAGTTGAATTCTGATGAAATAGTTATAACCGATAATTATAACAGTAAATTAGTAAAATATATAAATCTTTATTTATACCCAGACATCAAGATAGAGCATGTGGAAAACAATGTTTATAAGCTGTGGAATGAGAAAAAAATGGTTTATCTAGATGCAGCAAGTTCAGAATTAATAATAGATAAATATGACTTCTCTCCTAGTTATGGAGTAAAACTACGATCTACTAGAATCGTATTGTCTTCAAGAAATGATAAAATAATACACAAATTCAGAGTATCAATTGAGAGTTAAAGATCATTTAGATAAAATCTCTTGGTCATTCGCAAATAGACTAATATACTTAGTTTGGGGACTAATTAACCTTGTTATAATTGGTCATACTGATCCTTACAACTATGGGCTTTATTTTCTTTTTACCCAACTAATTACTTATTTAGCAAGTGTCTCTGATTCTTTTTCATTACAAGGATTGATTCAATTTGGTAAAAAAGAAGAAGATAGACCAAAACTGAATAGTATTGCGATAATTTTGCAGTTATTTTTTTTATTCGTTATACCACTAATTTTGTTTCTTTTCAGACATCAATTTGCTGGATTACTTGGTGGTGATGAATTTATCGAAGTATCTTATTTTTTACCTCTAATTTCAGTTTTTGTAATCCCAAGGACTTTTGCTTACAAGGTACTCGCACGTGATTTGAATTATAAAAAATCATTCTTTATTGATCTGATTAACTTTGGAGTAATGACATTAGTTATTGTATATTATATATTTACTAAAGATTTCCTGTATTTCAATGACTTAATCATTTCTTATTTAATTGGGGGAATATGTTCTGGAATTTATTCAACAATGATTTTAATGAAAAAATCATCATTTGGATTAAATGGGAAAATAACTTTTAAGAAATATTTTAATTTTGCAATACCTTGGACTATTCATGCAATATTCTATTCTTCAATTAAGTATTTAGATGTTTATGCTATTTCTTTTGCAATAAATACTTCAGATAGTATAAAAATAGTGGGTCTATATAGTTCAGCAAAAACATTGTTCAAGGTATTCGAACAAATGTCTGATGGTGTTTCAGCCTTAGTTTATCCATCTGCAATTAAAAATATCGATCATAAAGATAAAGTCAGAAGTATAATGACGAAAAGTACTTCCTTCATATTAGTACTTAATTTAACTGTATTTATCATACTTCAATTTGGATTTGCTGATTTTCTAATATACAATTTCTTACCTATTAAGTTCCATGAAGCAACTAGCTATTTCAAAATCATGCTTTTTGCAGCTTTATTCTTACCATTTGCTTCACTTAATATGATACTTACAGCAATTAATAAAATAAAATCAGTAGTTTATATTAGTATTATTGCTGCTATTACTTCACTTATATCTATTTTTGTAATTGCACACTTTACCGAATATCAATTCGTTTCATTAGGAATTGTTATTTATTATATTATAATAGGTTTATCTAGTTTATATATAGTGAAAAAGCAACTTGGATTCCCTATAAGTGACATATTTAGAGCTATTCCAGACACTCGAAATTTTATTAATGAAATATTTAAAAAATGAGAATATTAGACAGATACTTAATAAAGTCATTTATAACTACATTGCTATTTTCCTTTGTAGCACTTTATACTATTTTTCTAATAGTAGATATGATAGAGAATTTAGAAGAATTCCTTGATAATGGAATGGGTTTTTTCAAGATTGCTGAGTATTACTTTTACTTTTTCCCTGAAATATTAAAATTATTAGTTCCTGTTGCAATGTTACTTTCTACTTTATTTACTGTAGGACGACTTTCAGGTCTGAATGAAATAACAGCTATAAAATCTGGTGGCATCAGTCTATATAGATTTATGGCTCCCTTGATGATATTGAGTATTCTCGTAAGTGGCATACATTTATATTTCAATGGTTGGGTTGTTCCGAAAGCTAATATTGCTAAAAATGATATCGAACGTGAGTATATGAACAAAGGTAGTAGTGTAGGTTCTATATACGATTTATACTTTCGAGAGTCTCCGATAGCTAATCTTCATATGAAGTCATATAATAGTAACCAACAGAAAGGTTTTAGCATAGGGCTAGAATACTTTACAAATGTTGATTCACCTAGATTGAATAAAACTATAGAAGCAAACTCGATATCGTGGGATTCAGTTGCTAATAACTGGATGCTTTATGAAGTAATTATTCGACAATTTAATTCAAAGAATATTGAATCTGTAGCTAGAAAGAATTCTATGAGAATTGAACTAACATTAACTCATGAAAAAATAATAGATTTGAAAAGATCAACAGATGAAATGACTTTTGATGAATTAAGATCATATTTGAGTTTACTTAAAAATGGTGGTAAAAATGTTGATTTGGAAATGACTGATTACTATGGACAATATGCTTTTCCTATTGCAAATATAATAGTAGTTCTATTTGGAGTTCCATTTGCTTCGGTCAAAAAGAAAGGTGGTATTGCTGTACAAATTGGAGCAGCTCTCGTTATATCTTTTCTTTATCTCATATTTACTAAGGTTAGTCAAGCAATAGTATTAGGAACGGGACTTAACCCAATAATTGCCGGTTGGTTCGCAAATGGCTTGTTTTTTGTTGTAGGAATTATAAACTTAATTAAAACCAGAACTTAGATAATGGAAAAGAAAATAGAAACCCTAACATCATTGGATGGTAGAAAATTTTTAAATGAATTATATCAAAAGCTGAAATATGAGAATGAGCTTTCTGGATTTATGATTCTTATTATTTGTTGGAAAGTATGTGTATTTGAAAAGAATCCCAGCAAATTTGTCAAAACTGATATTACTATATTGCATAAGCTTGGCACTTGGAAAGGTACTACGTTATGGATAGAAGAGATAGTTAATAGACATTTCTATTCTACTATAAACTCATTTGTTTACTTTGGAGCAGCAATTCTACTAGTTCTAATTGGTGTCAGAAAGTTCTCAGATGCTATTTCTTCAGAACTTGTTATAGCCAGTATCATATTCGAAGCTAGTATGTTATTCCTTATATTTGTTGTTATGCTTTTTTCTCCTGATGAAGATTTGATAATAGATGAAAAGGAATCCGAAGAAAGTATTCTAATTCAAGAAATTGGTGAAATAGGTACTGATTTCGCTACTGCAGTTAGTAAATTAGAAAATGTGAGTTTGGAACTAAAGAATTTCAATAATAGTCAAGCTGAATTAATAAATAAATTAGCAGAGGCAACTAATAATATATCGAAAGCTGTATCTCCATCTGATGAATTTATTTATAATATAAAACAGACTAATGAACAGCTTGCGAACTTGCGAACTCAGATAGAATCTCTAACTGAATCAACAAGAAATATAAGAGAAAAAGACATAAGATTTGAAATAAGAAGAGAAATAGAAAATTTGCTAATCGATAGAGTCAGAGACAATGACACAACAGAAAAAAAGGACTAAAGTAGAGATTTATTTTATTCTCTATCTTGCTGCCTTGATTTTAATATTACCCGATAGCAAGAAGAGCAATGATGAATCCGAAGTTTCAACTGACATTGTATTACGTTTAGTTCCTGAAAGAACTGTTCTTAATTTACGTTTATTAAAAAAAGATGGTAAGAATAATATCATCCGATTTGATTCAGTAAATAAAGTATTCTTTGATGGGGAATATGATAACATTGATTTCACATATACAATTAGTGATGTTAACAGGGGTGAAACTGTTGAGATTAATGAATTAAATAACTCTAAAGAACAGTTCCAAATTTCAGAAAATTTTCAAGATAAATTTATTAGTTTCAAATGGAATCCCGATTTTAATTTTGACTATAATTCTACTTATTTGGTTAAATTAACAGCAGTAATAGAAAGGAATGGTAAATCTAAGACATCTTCGGCACAATTTACATTGAATACATTATTCTTGAATCAAGTAATAAATCAAGATTATGCAGACAATCAAATAGATTCTGCTAATTTTGATTTTAATTATTTCAATACTCCATTATCTATCCCTACTAACCTTTTTGAAATGGATGTAAAAGTACGTAAAAACCCAATTATAACTTTTGCCGATAATGAGTGGTCGAATTATGTTATAATATATAATATAGCTTCAATTGATGATTTGGTTGGTCCTCCTAAAGTAACTATTAGTGGTGATTCATTGCTAGGTGGGACTGCGAGGTTTGAATCCTCAGAAGGGAATAATTTTGTATTTTCAGGCATGTCACCAACTTACGATACAATGAAAGTTATTATAAAACTTAGAAGAAAAGCAGATGATTCTGAACTTTCGTTTGATTTTATGGTAATTCCATCACCAAGAATTGCCCCAGATATACCAAGTGTTATGTACGTAGGTGAAAATTATAATATGAATACTCGGTTGGAAGCTAGTACATCTCTAGATTCATACACTATTATAAAATCAGGGAATAGCTTTGAAAAGCGATATAACAATAGTCAATTCTACTTTACACCAGATGCAAGTATGTTAGAATCAAATGCAACTTTGACTCGATATGTAGAGAATAAGAGATTAGATAGTTATAATCTTATAATTAAAAGAAAACCAAAACCCGTCGTTGAATATATTGAGTTAAAAGATAATAGAATAATTATAAAAACAAAGTCTTTTAGTTTACAAAAAAATAAAAATTATGTAGAAACAATTAAAAATAGTGCTAATTTAAAGTTTAATGATATTATAGGTAAAAGTTACTTCGATGACGGATACCAATTCCAAACCTTTGAAAGTGAAAGGATTGATAAACCTGTGAATACAATTGAAATTCAATTAATCGAAAAGAATGGACAGTATTCTTCAAAGAAAACATTTACTCCTAGATAGCTCTGTAACTAAAATGTTAGAATTACGTAATAGCAATTAAAAATATTATGGCGAGTTTGATGAAGTTTTTATTACTTTTTTTATTTCTACCACTAACACTTTTTCCTCAAATATCAGGTCCAGGTGCTACTTTAACCCTCGATGAATGCATAAATATTGCACTAGAGAAAAACTTTGATCTACTAATAAGTAAAGAAAGAATTGATGTTGCAGAAGCGGGTTTAAGAAGTTCATTTGGAGAGTATTTACCTACTATCTCTGCAAATATTGGTTATAGCAGACAGCTAAACAATCTTAATCAATCATTAGTATTCGGAGATAGGGTAATCCAGTCCAATCAAAACCCGAATAGATATAATGCAACAACAGGGGCTAGGTTGACTTTATTCGATGGTTTCAGTCGTGAATATAATTATTCTGCTTCTAAAGACAATTTAGAATCAGTAAAATTCAATGTAGAGCAACTTAAGAGAGATATAAAGATTCAAGTTTATCGTGCTTTTACAGAAGTGATACGAAATAGTCAAATTGTTAGAATTAGACAAGAAAATATACAATTGGGCAAAAATGATTTAGAAAAAATGAAAGCTCAGTATAAAGCCGGTGTATCAGCTCTCCCACAAATATATTCTCAAGAAGCAGAATTGGGTAATTTAGAGTATGACTTATTAACTGCCGAGAATAGCCAATTTACATCAAAAGCAAATTTATTAATGATAATGGGGCTTGCTCCAGATTTAGATATAAATTTCGATATAAATAGTATTCCTGCCGATGTAACTGATAAGGAAGTTGACAGTTTCTATAACAATCACAAAGATCAGGATGATTTAGTTAAGAAAGCTCTTAATAATAGATATGATATAAAGTCTTATGATTTAAGTGAGAATGCTGCGAAAGCAGCAAAGAAGGCTGCTGAAGGCAATTATTATCCAAATGTATCTGCTTCCTCTGGTTGGTCTTGGGCAAATACAGAGATTAATGATTTTAGTACTAGAGGAAACTTTGCTCTTGGTTTGAACCTAAGTGTTCCAATTTTTAACAATTTCAGAACAGATCAGCAAGTTCAAAATGCAGAAATGCAACATAAACAAGCAGAAATTGAAAAACAAAGATTAGAAAACCAAGTTAGAAATGAAGTGAAAACAACATTATTAGGTTTAGAAATTTCTCAAAAACAACTGAAAGTATCTGACAAATCTTTAGAGTCGTCTAAAAGAAATAATGAAAGTACAAAAGAAAGATATAAAGTAGGTGCAGCTACGGTTTTAGAACTTCAAACTTCTAATGCTCAATTTATTAATTCTCAGCTTAATAGAGTAAATGCAGTTTACAATTATTTCAAATCTAAGAAAGAACTATTAAATTCAATTGGTGTCGAACAATAGGAATAACAAATATGAACGATAATTACGATCTTCAAAATGTTCCTCAAGAAGGAACTCAAGAGCATGATGACTATATGAAAAGCCAATTTGGTGATGACTACGAATTGGGTTATCGAGTTGGGTTTGGACGTAGATTTGGTGCCTTTATAATTGATTTTATTTTTAATGCAATTATTGGGACAATTATTATGTTAACTACGGGTGTATTTAGTGAAATAATGACTATGGATAACCCCCTTAATAACATAGAAGCAATTACATTAATTATGCAAGACTCTAGCTTAATAGCTGTAGTAATAGGGTTAGTCTATTATTCTACGGAAGTATTACTAGGTGCTTCAATTGGAAAAATGTTACTTGGTATTAAAATAGCAAGCTCTGATAGGAGTGAAGCTAGTACATCTCAATTATTAAGTAGATATTTATTAAAGCATTCTAATTCAATATTCTCAGTATTAGGTATATTATTATCAATACATTTCTTTCAAGGACTATCTAGTATAGTCATCGTAATAATTGTAATTGGATTCTTTTTTACACTTGGATCTAAAAGACAAGCTATTCACGATATGGTTACTAATACCGCAGTTTACTATAAAGATAACATAAAAAATTACTAGGAAATAAAATGGCAAGGAAAAAATCAAAAGGAAAAATAATTTTTCTAATTATTCTAATTATTGCTGCTATTGCTGCTGTTGGATACTTTTTATCAAAAGATAAAACAGTAGATATCCCAGTAAGGACAGATAAAGTTAGCCTTAGAACTATTACACAAAAAGTAAATGCAATTGGTAATTTACATCCAGAAACTGAAGTAAAAATCTCTTCAGAAGCAAGTGGTGAAATAATTGAATTACCTGTTATGGAAGGTGATACAGTTAGAAAGGGACAATTACTAGCACGTATAAAGCCTGATTTGATCCAAACTCAATTAGAGCAATACCAAGCTGCATTAGATGCTTCCAAAACAGATATTGATTATCAAAAATCTTCATTAGAAAGAGCTGAGTATGAGTTCAGTAGAATGAGAGACCTTTATCAGAAAGAATATGTTGCTAAACAAGATTTAGATAGAGCTAAAACTACTTTGGACCAAGCGAGAAGTCAATATCAAAACTCTCTAGCAAGATATGACCAATCAAAAGCTTCATTAAAACAAATACAACAAAATGCTTCTAGAACTACCATATTGTCACCAATCGATGGTATAGTAACTGCATTAAATATAGAAGTTGGAGAAAAGGTTTTAGGTACAGTTCAGAATCTAGGTACAGAAATGATGCGTATCTCTGATTTATCTACTATGAATACTAAAGTAGATGTTGATGAAAACGACATAGTTCTAATTAATGTAGGTGATACTGCAAGCATAGAAATTGATGCTTTCCCTGATAAAATATTCAAAGGAATTGTAAAAGAAATTGGTCATTCAGCAAAATTAACTTCTCAATCTTCACAAGACCAAGTTACTAACTTTGAAGTGAAAATCAGACTTTTGGATATTGACCCTAAAATGCGACCTGGTATGAGTTGTAATGTGGATATTGAAACTGAGACACATAGCAATATAATTGCTGTTCCATTACAGTCAGTTACAGTAAGAGCTGATATTGGTTATTCTGAAGCTAATCAACCCAAAATAAGAAAAGTTAATTCAGATCAAAATAAAATGAAAGATAAACCTCAATCAATTGTGTTTGTCGTGAATGGAAACAAAGTTGATGCCGTGAATGTGGAAACAGGGATCAGTGATGAAGGTTACATAGAAATTAAAACTGGTCTGAAAAAAGATGAAGAAATAGTAACTGGAAGTTTTAGCGCCATAAGCAAGGAATTAACTGACGGAGCTAAGATTAAGAAAGAAGATAATAATATGTCTAATGGACGAAGAAGTGGTAGAAAATAATGCCTAAAACTATAATTGATATTAGAAATATTAGTAAAGTTTATAAAATGGGAACTCAATTAGTTCATGCATTACGTGATGTCAGTGTTTCTATTGAAGAAAATGAGTACGTAGCATTAATGGGCCCATCTGGTTCTGGCAAATCTACACTTATGAATATTTTAGGTTGTTTAGATACTCCAAGTACTGGTACTTATTTATTTAATGGAACTAATGTTAATGAACTAAATGATAACGAATTAGCAGAAATAAGAAATAGAGAAATTGGTTTTGTTTTCCAAACTTTTAATTTACTACCAAGAGCATCAGCATTAAAAAATATTGAATTACCTCTAGTTTATTCGGGTATTAAAAAATATGATCGACTAGATAGGGCAGAGGCAGCTTTAAAAAGTGTTGGATTAGAAGATAGAATGGAACATAAGCCCAATGAACTATCAGGTGGTCAAAGGCAAAGGGTTGCTATTGCTCGTGCTTTAGTTACATCGCCTTCTATAATCTTAGCTGACGAACCTACAGGAAATCTAGATACCAAAACTGGAAATGACATAATGAAGCTATTTCAAAATCTATGGGAAAAAGGTAATACAATAATTATAGTTACCCATGAGGAAGAAATTGCTTTACATGCGAAGAGAATTATAAGACTAAGAGATGGTCTAGTAGAAACGGATGAAATTAATCAGAATCAAGTTACATTCAACTAATTTATGCTTTACGAAATAAAAGAATCAATAATACTATCGTTTGATGCTCTTAGGTCTAACAAATTAAGAGCTTTTTTAGCATCATTAGGCGTAGTAATTGGTATTTCAATAGTAATTATGATGGGATGGCTATTAGGTGGGTTAGATAAAGCAATGCAAGATACTTTTTCTGTTATTGGTACTGACATGCTTTATGTTGACAAATGGGATTGGACTGGTGGAGACAAATGGGATAGGTTAAGAAATAGGAAAAACGTCACTATGAGTCAGGCGGAACAATTAAAAGAGTTACACGGATCAGCTGAATACGTTATTCCTAACATAAATCAATGGGCAACTACTATTGAGTTTGGAGGTGAAACTTATGCAGGAATGACTGCGGTAGGAACAACTGCTGAAAATGTTCATACCCCTGTTGGGAATTTGTTATTAGGTAGATTTTTTAATGATTTTGAAGAAGAGTATGGATCTAATGTAATCGTAATTGGTTATTTGGTCTATGCAACAATATTCCAAGGGAAAGATCCTATAGGCAAAACTATAAAACTAAATGGAAGACCGCTTAGAGTAATTGGGGTTGTTCAGAAAAGAGGGACTATGTTCTTTGATTTTATTGACAGGCAGATGTTCCTACCTTTAAAAAAATATGCAGGTATATGGAGTATTGATAAGAGATCAATGTCGATTGGAATAAAAGCAGGTTTAAATAAAGACTTAGATGAGGTAAGAAATGAGACGATTGGTCTCATGAGAATTATTAGAAATTTAAAACCAAATGAACCCAATGATTTCTCCGTAAATGAAACTAAAGCATTTGAGAAGTCTATTGCTGATATCAGATTCCAAGTATATACGGTTGGTATAGGTATGACTCTATTAGCATTTATAGTGGGTATAATTGGAATAATGAATATAATGTTCGTTACTGTAACCGAAAGAACTAAAGAAATAGGAATAAGAAAGTCACTAGGAGCTAAGAAAAGGTCTATTTGGATACAGTTTTTAGTGGAGTCATCAATTTTGTGCCTATTGGGCGCGTTTCTTTCATTAGTAATTTGTTCAATTATAGCATATTTAGCAGCTACTTATCTCCCTACGTATTTCCCGGAAATAGGCTTTTTACTCCCAGTATTACCAACTGAATTATTTATTATTGCAGCTATAGTTTCTGTTTTAGTTGGTCTATTAGCTGGTCTTATACCCGCAATTAGAGCTTCCAATTTAGATCCAGTTGAAGCTTTGAGGTTTGACTAATGAATATATCAGAAAGTATAAGAATGGCTATTGCTTCAATATTTACGCATAAATTAAGATCATTTCTTACTCTATTAAGCGTTGCTATTGGTGTATTTGCTATAATGGGATCTGGTTCATTGGTATCTTCAATTGATGAGACTGTAGAAACGGAAATGGCGAATTTAGGTGAAAATTCATTCAAAGTTACCCGTATGCCTTCCGTACAAACAGGGAGAGGTTCATGGAGAAAATATAACAAACGAGAAAAGATAGATTATAAGCAATACTCACAACTTAAGAAAAATATTGGTGAGATGGCTTATGTTAGTGTAGAGTCAAGTCAAGGCTCTATGACAGTTAAGTATTTAGAATTTCAAACAGATCCAGATGTTAATTTACAGGGTACAAATGAAGTTTATTTTAATATAAATGACAGAGATGTTCCATTAGGTAGAGCAATAACAGAAGCAGATGTGGAGTTTGATCGAAATGTAGCTGTGATTGGGAATGATATAAGAAATAAAATATTTAAAGGTATTAATCCAATTGGTAAAGAAATCAAAATTGGGAATCAAAGATTTGAAGTTATTGGATTGCTAGATGAGAAAGGAGCTATTTTAGGTCAAAGTCAAGATAATCAAGTCATCATTCCTATTAGTAAATTTAATAAGTATTATAGCAATTGGTGGGAATCATTAGATATTAAAGTCAAAGCATTTAATAAGGAATCTTTCGTCTATGTACTAGACGAAACTATTGGCGCTCTAAGAACTTTAAGAGGTGATAAACCTTGGGAAGATAATAGCTTTGAGATAGAAACTAATGAATCTATTACAGAACAGTTTTCTGGATTAACTGGATATTTATCTTATTTTGGATTACTAGCAGGATTTTTTGCGCTAGCGGCTGCAGGAGTTGGTATTACCAATATAATGCTAGTAGCTATCAAAGAAAGAACTAGAGAAATAGGTTTACGAAAGGCACTAGGTGCTCGTCGTTTTTGGATTACAATGCAGTTCCTAGTCGAAACTATGACAATTACACTAATTGGTGGGTTAATTGGTATAATTATGGGGTATCTAATGTCCACAATACTTGGACTCGCTTTGGGACTAACAGTAACTATTCCAATTAATTGGATAATTATAAGTCTAACTGTGACTACATTTTTAGGGCTAATATCTGGTTTGTATCCAGCATATAAAGCAGCTGGTTTAGACCCAATCGAAGCACTAAGATATGAGTAATTAATTAGCTAAAAGCTCTTTTAATCTCTTCATATCTTCCCATACTGGTCTTTTAAGATTTGGATTCCTTAGCAGGGCAGAAGGGTGGTAAGTAATCATTAACTTCTTACCTCTGTAATCCATAATTTTACCACGTATATCTTTCATTACACATTTTTCTTTGAGTAAAGTATCAGCTGCAGTTAAACCTAATGCTAGTATATATTTAGGATTAATCAATTCAATCTGCTTATGCAAGTACTCTTCACATGTATCAACTTCAGATGTTGAAGGACGGCGGTTATTTGGAGGACGACATTTAAGTATATTTGCTATAAATACATCGTCTCTTGATAGTTGAATAGATTCCAGAATAGTTGTCAGTAATTTACCAGATCTTCCTACAAAAGGTTCTCCTTGTAAATCCTCATCTCTTCCTGGTGCCTCACCTATAATTAACAAATCGGCATTTGGGTCACCAGTTCCGAAGACAAATTTATTCCTAGTAGAACCCAATTCACATCTCATACAATCATGAATATTGTTATAAAGTACTTCTAATGAGTCTGAATTTTGCCAATTTTTTTCAACAGAATTTTCATCAATATTTACAATTTGTGGGGTTGCATTTTGCTCTACATTATTCGTTTTAGTTTTCTTAATATTCGTATCAGCAACTAAAGTATTTTTTTCAATTTTAGGTTTAGTATTTGGTGATTGTTTCTTTGCCATATTTTCTCTTACAATGTCCTTATCTATTTTAAAATCAATACCATCATCTTCGAAAAATATATTATTTCCATATATTTTTTGACTTTCCAAATAATTCAATATATCTGTTTTAAGATTACTCAACGTCCAAATCACCTACAACTGATTCTACAGCGTCTAATATTTCGTTTGATCTTACTAAATCTGTAATAGTATTATGATCATTATACAAAGGTCTATCTACATCAAGGTACTCAATGTATTTTCTAATAACTTCGAAAGCCTTTGCAACACCGTCGCCATATTTGAAATCTCTGAAGTCTAGGGCTTGTGCTGCAGCAAAAAACTCGATTCCTATGATGCTATGAGCATTTTCTAAGATTTGTTTATTCTTTAATGCAGTATTCATTCCCATAGAAACAAAATCTTCTTGATCGGCAGCAGCAGGTATAGATTGTACAGAAGCTGGAGCAGATAACATTCTTTGTTCAACTATTAAAGTATCTGCAGTGTACTGACTTAACATTAACCCACTATACAATCCAGCTTTATCTGTTAAGAAACTAGGTAATCCTTGACTAAGAGCTGGATTAAGCAATCGATTCAATCTTCTTTCAGAAAGTACAGATATCATTGTAATAGCTGCACCAGCTGAATCCATTGGTAATGAGACAGGTGATCCTTGGAAATTAGCACCAGATAATACTTCATTATCATCAGGGAAAAATATCGGATTATCTCCAACACCATTTAATTCTATTTCTACTTGTTCTTGAGCCCATCTGATAGCATCTCTTGCTGCCCCAATGACTTGTGGGCTAGAACGCATAGAGTAAGCATCTTGTACTTTTGTTTTTATTTTACCAGTAATTAGGTCACTACCCTCTAAACATTTTCTGATGGAGATTGCGCTCTTCACTGCTCCTTGGAATCCACGAACTTCATGCAACTTTTTACTGTATGGTTTCATATTTGCCATTAATGCTTCTAATGACATAGCAGCTGCTATTTCTGAGTGCTTTATTAATTTTTTGAAGTCATACAAATGAATGGCACTCATAGCTGTCAATAAATTTGAACCGTTAATAAATGCTAATCCATCTCTAGCTTTCAAACCCGGAATAGGTATTCCTGCACGTTCAAATGCTTCTTTACCTGGTAACAATTCACCTTGGTAGTAAGCTTGACCTTCTCCTAACATAAGCAAAGCAGCCTGTGCCATTGGAGCTAAATCTCCACTTGCACCTACAGATCCTTTCTGACAAACGAAAGGAGTAACACCCTTGTTAAGCATTTCAACTATTGTTTGAGTAATTTCTAGTCTGCAACCACTGTTCCCATTAGAATGAACATTTATTCGACCTGCTAAAGCTCCACGAACATATTCTATTGGAGCAGGGGCACCAATTCCAGCTGAATGATTGTATATTAGGTTCTTTTGAAATTGTTCTAATTGCTCATCATTTAATACTATTTCTGAAAATTCACCAATTCCTGTATTAACGCCATACATAACCACATTTGCTTTGATCTTAGATTCTAGAAACAAGCGGCATTTTTTAATTTTTTCGACACTATCATCTGCTATTTTTACTTTTGCATTGTTGCGTGCTATATCTACAATTGCATCTATTGTTAGACTTTTGCCATTCAATTGATATACTTTTGACATAATTACCTCATTTATTCTGCTAATTTAAGAAAACCATCTGTTAACCAATTAGCTATTGCCTGTCTATTATTTTTTTCTACTAATCTTATTTGATCTTGTTCATTTTGTATGTTTCCAAGTTCTATATATACCGTAACTGGAACAGTATTGCGAAGCATATATAAACCTCTTGCCGAAACAGACCCATTATAGCCTCTTCCGGGTTGTGCAGCTCTATATTTCTCTTCAATCGTCCCTAGTAGAGTACTTGCTATTACTTTTCCTCTCTCAGAATTTTGGTTGTGATAGAAAAATATATCTATTCTTCTACTTTTATTCTCTCTACTATCAACATGAATAGGAACAACAATGTGTTCTTTTGCACTATTTTTGTTTTTATAATACTCATTATTTATTATTTCAACTCTCTTTCTAAGTCTTGCTAATTGATTTCGGGGAATTTCTTGATCTCCATAATATACTTCTTTGAAACTATTATTCAAATAAACATCATCACGAATACCATCTTCTTTATCCTGAACTATTATCTTAACGGTTGCTCCTTGTTCCATTAAGTTTTTAGCTAATCTTAGAATAATATCATAAGCATATTCATCTTCATGTAGTTCGTTGCCATATCTCCTCCCAATTGCACCAGGATCCGGACCGCCATGTCCACCAACTAAATAATATATATTATCTTTTAGATTGTGACTAATCTCTTTAACTTCTTTGTATCTTTCTCCGAATAAAGGCTCAATGTAAGTCTGCAAACCACTTTTCTTTGTTTTTGTTACAATACTATTATTAGTAACTATATTCTCACCCTCTTTCAAATAGAATGTAATATCAGGGACCCAAAGTTCTTTATTAATTCTATAATTATTGCTTTTTATACCTTTTGAGAAAAGTAAATCATTGTAATCTTGTATAGTAACTGCGTAGTCATAGTCAGAGTTTCCGATACTAGACCTTATAGATTTACCATTATACTCAAATAAGTGTATAGGTAATTTATATTTAACACCTAAATATAATGAGTTACTAGAACCCAATTTAGATTGATTCAAACTATTAAATACAGAGACATTTTGTTCAGTATAATCTAATCGATAACGTTGGAATATAGTCTTAAGACCATCCCCATTCTGTGGAAGTATCTCTAGATACTCCGTACTTAACATTGGTAAGACGTTAATTAATACAACTACAAATATAATTCTAATTATTTTCATCAATTATGGTATTTTATTAGCTACTAATTTAAAAAATCAATTATGTATCAAAGAACAATAAGTTCTTATTTATCGAATTGTTGATAATTAATATAGATTCAATTAATAAGTTGTCAAGAAATTGCTCTAAATCTCGAATAATTGCTATTTTGTGTCTTTAAAAATGTCAAATAAGTAAAATATAGAATTATAATAATGGATTTGTTAGAAAAGATAATTTCGCTATCGAAAAGAAAAGGGTTTGTATTCCAATCATCTGAAATTTATGGTGGATTAAATGGATGTTGGGATTTTGGACCATTAGGTGTCGAATTGCTAAAAAACATTAAAGATGAATGGTGGAAAGCAATGACATACAGAGATAATATAGAAGGACTTGATGCAGCTATTCTAATGCATCCACGTACATGGGATGCTTCAGGACATACAGTCCAGTTTTCTGACCCAATGATTGATAATAAAACTACAAAGAAAAGATTTAGAGCAGATAACCTAATAGAAGAAGAAATACAGAAATTACTAAAAAAAGGTAAGACTGAAAAAGCTGAAGAACTTCAGAATAAGTTAGAATCTGCCCAGAATAATGAAGATTATTATAACATAATAATAGAATCAGATATCCATGACAATGGAAGTAGAGAATGGACTGACGTTAAGAATTTTAACCTTATGTTCAAGACATTTGTGGGTCCTGTGGAAGATTCTTCTAATACTGTATACTTGAGACCAGAAACTGCTCAAGGTATATTTGTCAATTTCAAAAACGTAATGGAATCGGGTAGACAAAAAGTACCATTTGGTATTGCTCAGATTGGTAAAGCGTTTAGAAATGAAATAAATACTAAAAATTTTTTATTTAGAACTCGAGAATTCGAACAAATGGAGATGCAGTATTTTGTGAAACCAGGTACTGAGAAAGAGAATTTCGAACATTGGCAAAAAGAAAGATGGGACTGGTACGTTAGTTTGGGTATGAAAGAAGAAAACCTTCGTTGGCACAATCATGAGAAACTAGCACACTATGCAAACTTTGCATCAGATATAGAATTCAAATTTCCTTTTGGTTTCGGAGAAATGGAAGGAGTCCATTCTCGAACAGATTTTGATTTACTAAAACATCAAGAGTATTCGGGTAAAAAATTAGAATATGTAGATACAGTTAACGGAGATAGATTTGTTCCTTATGTTATTGAAACTTCAGGAGGTGTATCACGTTCATTTATGGCATTCTTATGCAATGCCTATGAAGAAGAAATAATAAAAGACGGTGATAAAGAAGATACTCGAACTGTGTTAAGATTTCATAAAAAATTAGCTCCGATAAAAGCAGCTGTATTTCCATTGGTAAAAAAAGATGGAATGCCTGAAATAGCAAAAGATATATATAATCAAATACAAACTACATACAAAGCCCAATACGATGAATCAGGGGCAGTAGGTAGAAGATACAGAAGACAAGATGAAATAGGGACACCTTATTGTATTACTGTTGATGGTCAATCAGTTGAAGATGGTACTGTTACAATCAGAGATAGAGATACTATGGAACAAATTAGAATTCATAAAGATACTGTACTATCTTATTTAAAAAATAATATTTAAATTAATTGAAATTTATAAAATACATATTATTATTTCTAATTCCTTTAGCATTGATAAGTGCGAAAAAGGATGATAAGTATTTCGACATTTATAACTCTCTTAATACATTTGGACGAGCATACGAACAGCTTAATATTGGCTATGTCAGTGATGTTAATCCAAATGAACTCATAAAACAGTCTATAATAGGAATGGTTTCTGAGTTAGATCCATATACTAGATATGAAGAGAATGAAGGTGAGTCACAATCAGATTATCTTTCAACTGGCTATTATATTGGGTTTGGATTCACTGTAGATAAAGTTAATTCGAAAAACACAATTGTAAAAGTAGTTGAAAATTATCCTGCAGATAAAGCTGGTTTGAGAATCGGAGATGAACTGATTTCAATTGATAGTATTTATGTAGGTAAGTTAAACCAAGACTCTTTAAGAAAAATATTAGTTGGCAAATCTGGAATAAAGGCATTATTTAGATATTATAGATTAGGCAACAAAGATACAAACGAAGTAGAAATAGCAAGAACAGAAGTCGTTATAAAAGATGTCCCATTCCAAAAAATCATTAAAGACTCTATTGCTTATATTAAATTAGATCAATTTTCTGTAAAAGCAGATTTTGCATTTAGAAAAGCATTGAGAGAATTAGAATACGAAGGTAAATTTAATTCATTAATTATAGATTTGAGAGATAATCCTGGTGGTGTTTTACAAGCATCTATTAGAATTCTTGAGCTTTTCGTTCCAGAAAATACTTTACTTCTTACCACACGTGGCAAATTAAAAGAAAATTCACAGGACTATTATTCAAGAACTGAACCTCTTTACCCCGACTTAAAAGTAGCAATATTAATTAATGATAATAGTGCATCTGCTAGTGAAATAGTAGCTGGGGCTTTCCAAGATACAGATAGGGGAGTCGTAATTGGAAGAAAATCATTTGGAAAAGGATTAGTTCAACAGACATTGCCTCTCGATGAGAATTCGAAGTTAAGAATGACTATAGCAAAGTATTATACACCTTCTGGACGTTGTATTCAGAAGCTAGATTACAATATTGAGAAGAATAAATACGACTTATCATCTTCTATATTATTTAAAACAAAGAATGGAAGAACTGTAAATAAAGAGGATGGCATCAGTCCAGATAAAAATGTGAATAAGAAAGATTACCCTGAAATCATTAATAATTTGATAAAGAGTGATATCATCTTTAATTTTGCAGTTATGCACTCTGCCAAATATGAAAAATCTTTTGAAAATTACAAATTGAAGGTAGATGAATTTCATAAATTCTTAGATTTCTTAAATGAAGAGAAAAGATATTATAAATTTGATGAATTAAAACTAATAGAGGATTTGTCAAATAGAAAATATAAAGATGTTATTTCGTCACAGTCACAAGACAACTTAACGGTTCTAGAAAGTTCTTTAAAATCAGATATTAAAAAGAATATAATTGAGAATAAAACTCTAATTATTGAATTGATTAATGAAATGTCAACATATATTCTTAAAGGTAGGGAATTTACTTTCTTTGAGAATATAGACACTGATGAATATATAATAGAAGCTATTAATTCATTATCAGATAAATATGATACTATATTGAATGCTAATGTTTTAAATAAAAAAGAAAACTAATCCAATTGGGTTAGTATTAAAATAGTAAACAATTTAATTACTTAATTGAAGTAGTATGAGAATAACCAAACAATATACAAATCGTGAGTCACAATCACTTGATAAATACCTTCAAGAGATTGGCAAAGTCGATTTGATAACAGCAGAAGAAGAAATAGAATTAGCTCAACTGATAAAAAAAGGCGGTGTACCAGGTATGCGTGCTTTGGAAAAAATGGTAAAAGCTAATCTTCGTTTCGTAGTCTCTGTAGCTAAACAATACCAAAATCAAGGTTTATCATTGGGTGACTTGATTAATGAAGGTAACTTGGGTCTAATAAAAGCAGCGAAACGATTTGATGAAACTAGAGGATTCAAATTTATTTCCTATGCTGTATGGTGGATTAGACAGTCTATACTTCAAGCATTAGCTGAGCAATCAAGAATCGTAAGATTACCTCTCAATAGAGTTGGTGCTTTGAACAAAATTGGAAAGAAATTTTCAGAATTAGAACAAGAGTTTGAAAGAGAACCAACGGCTACCGAACTAGCTGATGAACTCGAGATGAGTATTTCTGAGATAACAGAGACAATCAAAATATCTGGAAGACATTTATCAGTTGATGCACCTTTTGTTCAAGGTGAAGACAATAGTTTATTGGATGTATTACCTAACGAGCAACAACCTCCACCAGATACTGATTTGATGCAGGAATCATTGAGAACTGAAGTAAAACAAGTACTTACTACTTTATCAGAAAGAGAAGCAGAAGTAATAAAGCTTTATTTTGGAATAGATGGTAATAGTCTTACATTAGAAGAAATAGGTGAGAAGTTTAATTTGACAAGAGAAAGAGTAAGACAAATAAAAGAAAAAGCTATTCGAAGACTAAGACATCAGTCAAGGTCAAAATCACTAAGGACTTTTTTAGGTCAATAGATAATATTAAGGAAATATATGCAGCAAATTGATATACCGGTTCTTACAAAACCGAAATTAGAAGATAAAGTTAAGATTCCTCAATTCAAAAATAACAATAGAAATAACCCCGAGTTAAAAACTACTCGTGGTAAAAGACCAGAATGGTTAAAAGTTCAAGCTCCAGGGGGAGATAGTTTTGCAAATATAAAGAAGATGATGAGATCGAAATCACTTCATACTGTTTGTGAAGAAGCTAGATGTCCAAATATAGGTGAATGTTGGGGTAGTGGTACTGCAACCTTTATGATTCTTGGTGATACATGTACTCGTGCATGTAGCTTTTGTGCTATAAAAACAGGAAGACCTGGTACACTTAACTGGGAAGAGCCAAATGATGTTGCTAGATCTGTGAAAGAGATGCAGTTAAAGCATGCAGTAGTTACATCTGTAAATAGAGATGAGTTGAAAGATCAAGGATCTACTTTATGGGCAAAAACTATTGAAAAAATAAAAGAAGAGAACCCAACAACGACCGTTGAAGTTCTTATACCTGATTTTAAAGGGGACATGGAGTGTCTGAAAAGAGTTACTGATGCTAAACCAGATGTTCTGAACCATAATATAGAAACAGTTCCTCGTTTATATAGAATAGTTAGACCTCAAGCAAGGTATCAAAGATCACTCGATTTACTTGAAGAAGCAAAAAGATTAGGAATGAGAACTAAGACTGGAATAATGGTTGGAATTGGCGAAACAGATGAAGAGGTTTATGAATTGATGAAAGATTTGGTAAAAATCAAAGTCAATGTCTTCACAATTGGACAGTATTTACAACCATCTGTTAAACATTCACCTGTAGATAGATTTGTTCACCCTGATACTTTCAAAAAATATAAGGAAATAGGGGAGGCAATGGGTATCGAGTATGTAGAGTCAGGACCATTAGTACGTTCTTCCTATCATGCTGAAAGACATGTCTGATGATAATAAATTTGAATTAAAATTATTAGGTACAGGGACTTCAACTGGAGTCCCTACCATTTCTTGTACTTGCCCAACCTGCATTTCGACAGACCCAAAAGATAAACGACTTCGCTGTTCAGCACTTATTTCATTTAATAATAAGAACATTATTATAGATACTGGTCCGGACTTTAGACAGCAATTCCTAAATTATCAAATAAAAAAAATAGATTCTGTTATTTATACGCATCATCATTTTGATCATATTGGTGGATTCGATGATATCCGTGGTATTAATTTTACTTCGAAAAGTAAGCTCCCAATTTATCTTAATTCTGAGACCTTAGACAATCTTTCTAGAATATTTTCTTATGCATTCAGGGATTATAATGAAACTGGAGGAGGAATACCGATGGTGGACGTAAATTTAATTTCTGAAGGCGAATTCTATATCGATAGTTTGAAAATTACTATATTACCATTGATGCATGGATCGCTTGAAGTATTAGGATTTCGAATAGGAAATATTGCTTATTGTACTGATACAAACTTCATCCCTGAAAGTACACTTGAGTTAATGAATAATTTAGATGTATTAATATTAGATGGGTTAAGGCCAAAACCACATAAAACTCATTTTAATTTGGAACAGGCCATAGAACAAGCAAAAAAAATAAGCTCTAAGCAAACTTTTCTCACTCATATAGCCCATCAAATTAAACATTCTGATGTTGAGCCTACATTACCAGATGGTATTAATTTAGCTTATGATGGATTAACAATTAGAGGTAATATAAAATGATAAAAATCAGAGTAGATTATTTGGGTGATCTTTATTGCAATGTAGTTCATACTCCATCGGGTAATTCGTTCAAAACAAATGCTCCAATTGATAATAAAGGTAAGGGAGACTTTATTTCTCCCACTGATTTAGTAGCAGCATCAATTGCTTCTTGCGTAACAACTATAATGGGTATTAAAGCACAGGACAAAGGAATTGATATCAAAGGTATGAATATTACTGCATCTAAGATTATGACTGAAGTCCCATTCAGACGAATTGAAAAGTTGATATTGGATATTACTTTTCCAAACAAATTAAATGACGAAAATTTTAAGTTATTATCTAATGTTGTGAAGACTTGTCCGGTAACTAGAAGTCTAACTTCAGAAATAAAACTTGAATATAATTTCAATTTTGCTGAATAAGATTACCTAATCTGTGTTAGTTTTTTTATATTTGTTTCTAATTATAAAACCAATGTTAATATTTGGAATAGAACTATGAAAATCAAAGAAGTATTAAGTTCAAATCAATCAATTGAGAAAACAGTTGAAATTGCAGAAAATTTAAAAAACGATTTTATAGAAGAGACAATTAAGTTTGTTCCTCAATGGTACGAAAGCATTTTAAATAAATTTATACTCACTTTCCCACCTGCGGCAGATAAATTAACTGTAGAACATATAAAAAATATGAAGAAAGAGTTAAAACTATTACAAGATTCAATTCATATTGAATTAACTGATATTTTAACTAGAGACCAATACTGGTGGCATTCAGGACAGATTACTGAAGTACCTCGTGATTTCTATAAGGATATTGATAATTTATTAGATTTCGATTTGAGAGTATTATTTGGTAAAATCGGTGATGTCCTTGAAGAATATGGGTTTATTAAGAAAAACCATTTCGATGGTGATAAAGGTTTCGTTTCTCATAAGGACGGTAGTAACAAATATTATTTTGAATATGTTTATCCAATCTATTGGTCAGATATGATGAAAAGAAGAATGGATAATTATTGGGAGAATTATAAATACTACTTATCCATAAAAAAGTAATTCACTTACAAATAAGCAGAAATAAAAATGAAGAAAGTACCACTGCATGTCCAGATATTATTAGCTTTAATACTCGGAGCAGCATTTGGTGCTTTTTTTAGTGTTGATAAAAATAAGCTCGAAATCACTTTCAAGAAGGATTCTGGTCAAATTGTAGAGTCAGTTAGTAATTGGTCTACTGCATCAATCATTATTAATGATAGTACTGTATCAAAGTTCGAACCTAATGATCAAATTGCAATCATTAACAAGTTTAAGCATTACCATAAATCTTCTAAAAATTCGATAAAACTTGAATTTGAAAAAGAGAAACGGAAACTTGAATTCTCTGAAGTCATAGCTGTTCGGAAAGAACATACTCTCGCAACATATATTAAGCCTGTTGGTGATTTATTTATTAGACTTCTTAGTTTTCTTGCAATACCTTTAGTTATATCTACCCTTATAGTTGGTGCCGCAAGTCTTTCTGATTTTAAAAAGCTAGGTAGTATTGGTATTAAAACCTTTTCGCTTTACATAATAACGACTGTAATTGCAATTACTATTGGTCTTGTATTAGCAAATGTAATTTCTCCCGGTAATAGAATTGATTCTACATCAAAAGAAAGGTTAAAGTCATCTTTTCAAGAGGAATCTGCTGAAAAAGCAGTAGAATCTCTAGATATTAGTATAGTGGATTTCTTTGTAGAGATTGTACCTAAGAATCCATTTGACGCTATTAGCAATGGAAATATGCTTCAAATCGTATTTTTAGCTGTGATATTTGGTATTACTCTTACTTTAATAGAAAAGAAAAAAAGAGATACAGTTTTAGAATTCTTTGATGGTGTAAGTGATACGATGATAAAAATGGTCGACATTTTTATGTTGATTGCTCCATTTGGAGTATTTGCACTAATTGCTGCTACTATTGCCGATTTTGGATTTGAGATAATAAGCACATTGATTTGGTATATTGCTGCTGTCATCATTGGTTTATTTATACAAACTTATATTGTTTATGGGGCAATGCTAAAATGGATTGGTAAAGTCTCACTTAAAGATTTCTTCTTAAATATTAGAAATGCTCAAGCAATCGGTTTTTCAACTAGTTCAAGTGCTGCTACACTTCCTATAACTCTGGATTGTGTAGAAAATAAGATGAAAACTAATAAAGAAATTGCAGGATTCGTTTTACCTTTAGGAGCCACTATTAATATGGATGGTACTGCTCTTTATCAAGGTGTAGCAGCAGTATTCATTGCACAAGTATATGGCTTTGATTTAACAATAGTACAGCAGTTGACAATAGTAATTACAACTGTGTTAGCATCTATAGGAACAGCTCCAGTTCCCGGTGTAGGTATAATTATGCTTGTTATGATATTAAATGCACTAAACATACCAGCACAAGGAATTGCTTTAATATTGGGGGTAGATAGGATATTAGATATGATAAGAACTATTACTAATGTGACCGGTGATGCTGCGGTTGCAGTAACTATAGCAAGTACAGAAGAAAGAGCTAAGTTGAGAAAATGAAAATACTATTTACACTATTCTTTATGTTCTTTATATCTTGTAGTCAGGATAAAAAAGAGGTTAAAACCTTATTTGCTATAGATGAAGTCAAAGATAGTCCGGATCAAATAAGTTATGATTTTAGTGTGTATTTCATGGATTCTTCACTCGTAAAAGCCTATTTAAAAGCAGATAGAGCAAGAATATATGAAAAACAAAAAGAAACAAAATTGGATAGTCATGTAGTAGTAGATTTTTATTCTAAAGAAAATGGCAAGAAAGTAAGTAATTTAAGAGCTGATAGTGTCACAATTGATGATGCAACTAAAAATATGATAGCAATGGGAAATGTAGTAGTAGTATCCGATAGTAATAATACTACAGTTCGTACTTCAGTTTTAGAATGGCATAATGAATCAAGAAAACTTACATCTGATAAATATGTGAAAATTGTATCACCAGACCAAGAAATTGAGGGAATTGGTTTCGAATCAGATGAAACTTTAAAGAATTACACTATTTATAAAGTGAAAGGAGTTAAATATAAATGAGTAAGTATTTAATTGCCGGAAATTGGAAAATGAATACCAATTTAGATGAAGCAAAAAAGATAACAGATAGTTTACATAGTTTCATAGGCTTTGATAGTGAAGTGGAAATGTTGATATGTCCTCCATTTACTCATCTAGTATTTTTATCTGAGATTATAGATTTAAGTAGAATATCACTTGGTGCTCAAAACGTGCATTATGAAGAAAAAGGTGCATTCACAGGTGAAATTTCTAACGAGATGTTACTAAGTGTTGGTTGTGAATACGTAATCATAGGACACTCGGAGAGAAGAACTTTATTTGGTGAAACTGATGAAATGGTTAATAAGAAAGTTATGAATTCATTGAAAACAGGTCTAAGAGTTATCCTATGTATTGGAGAAACTTTAGAAGAAAGAGAAAGTGATAATACAAATTCAGTATTAGAAACTCAGTTAAATAAAGCTTTATTAGGAGTAGACACTACAATTAACCTCAAAATAGCCTACGAACCAGTATGGGCAATTGGGACTGGTCGTACAGCATCTGTTGAACAAATTTCTGAAACACATGGATTTATATCGAATTATTTAAATAATAGATTTGGTACTAATACTATAAAGAAACTTTATGGTGGGAGTATGAATTCAGAAAATGCTAAAGAAATTCTATCAATCCCGAATGTAAATGGAGATTTAATTGGTGGTGCCTCACTTAAACCAGAAAATTTCATATCTATTTACAATTCAGCTCTTGAACTCTGTTGATGTTGTTTAGTATACCAAATATTATCTCATACTTCCGAATATTGGTGGCCCCTTTTTTCTTGTTTTTTTTTATTTCAGATAATAAGACATTAGTTATAATCTCAATTATACTCTTTGTACTTGGTGCCTTTAGTGATTGGTTGGATGGTTGGTATGCTCGTAGATTTAATCAATCTTCAAAATGGGGTATATTCATAGATCCTTTAGCTGACAAAATACTTAATTCAACTGCTTTTCTTGCTTTTGTATTCGAAGGTATAATTCCTTTTTGGATGTTACTAATTATTATACTCCGTGATTCTTTTATGACCTTTCTTCGATTATTTGCAGATTCGCATAAATTACCTATCAGAACGAAGAATATTGCTAAGATAAAAACTGTTTTTCAGTTCGTATTAATTATTTATGTTATTTCTATTTATTTTATTAGTTTGTTACTAAATGATGATGCAATTAAAGAATTAGTAACAAAAGATTACATCTATTATTCGATGTTGTTTTTAACTATTTTTACCGTCTGGACTGTATATGATTACATAAAGGATAACAAAAAAGTAGTACAAATATTATTCGGTTATGAAAAAAAATAGTTACATTTAGTGCGAAATAGTAACAAAAAAGGCAAAAAAACGCTTTAATCACGATTTATTAGACCTTATAGCAACTTTTTTTTCAAAATATGTTTGGATATTATAAATAAATTTTTAAATTGCATTTAACGGTATTATTCTTTAACCTAACATACTAAGGAGTTAACAAGTATGAACAAATCAGAACTAATTGACGCAGTTGCAAAATCAACTGACATGACAAAAGCTGCTTCTGAAAGAGCTATAAATAGCACGATTGCAGAAATATCTAAAGAGCTAAAAGGTGGCGGAGATGTACGTCTTATAGGTTTTGGAACTTTTTCAGTAGCTCAAAGAGCTGCTCGTAAAGGTGTAAACCTACAGACTGGCAAGCCAATGAAAATAGCTGCTAAAAAAGTAGCTAAATTCAAGCCAGGTAAAGCGCTTGCAGAATCTGTTAATGGTAAAAAGAAGTAATCTTTTTTCTACAGAGCAAATAATAGCCGTTCATTTGAACGGCTTTTTTTTTATATTTGATTTTAAAAAATAGGTTGATTTTTGAAAAATTTATTTTCAATTGAACAGCTCAGTAAAAATGAAATTAATGAGATTCTACAGATTGCTTCAGAATATGATTTGAACTTTGTATCTGATGAGTTTAGACATAAAAAACTCGTTTTAGCTTTTTTCGAAACATCTACTAGAACTAAATTATCATTTGAGATAGCAGCTAAAAATTTAGGGGTACAAGTAATTGATTTTATGCCCGAATTGAGCAGTATCCAAAAAGGAGAATCATTAGTAGAAACTCTGAGAACTTTAGAAGCAATGGGTGTAGATGTAGCAGTTGTAAGGCATAGGGAAGAGGGTACTGCCAAAATGTTATCAACTCAATTAGATATGTCAATACTTAATGCTGGGGATGGTGTCAACCAACATCCGAGCCAAGCTCTATTAGATGCACTAACTTTAAAAGAAGTTTTTGGTGAACTCGAAGATTTCAAGATTACTATTTGTGGTGATATACTTCATAGTAGGGTAGCTAGATCTAATATTGAACTACTATCCAAATTTAACGTAGATGTATCATTATGTGCCCCAAAGGAATTACTCGATAATAATTTCTCATCCCTTAACTATCATGATAACATTGATATTGCTGTGCAAGAATCTGATGTAGTTATGTGTCTTAGGATACAGAAAGAAAGAATGGAACAAATGGAAGTACCGAATACTAGTGAATATTTTGAGAAGTATGGGTTCAAGAAAAAGCATTTTGAAATGAATAAAGATATTCTTCTTATGCACCCCGGCCCTGTAAACTATGGTGTTGATATTGAGAATGGTTTACAGAATCATGATAGATGTCTTATAAATAGTCAAGTGAAAAATGGAGTTTTAACTAGAATGGCAATTTTAAAGAAAATACTGAATTACATTGGAAAATAAGATCTGGCGTATAATCGACATTATCAATTGGTCTAAAGAGTATCTTGAGAAAAACAAAATTGATTCTCCACGATTGAATATAGAGTTAATGCTTACTCATGTTCTTGGAATTGAGAGGATTAAATTATATACAGACTTCGATAAACCCCTTTCCGAAAAGGAACTTTCGACTATCAAATCAATGATTCAACTTAGAGTTAAGAGACATCCTTTGCAATATATTCTTGGACAAGTTGAATTCTTAAATAGAAAGTTTATTGTTAATCCAAATGTACTAATCCCAAGACCTGAGACCGAAGAGCTAGTAGTAAAGGTTATTAAGGATAATAATAACGATTCTGAATATAAAATACTTGATATTGGTACTGGTTCTGGATGTATTGCAATTAGTTTAGCAAAAGTATTTAATAATTCTACAATAACAGCACTTGATAATTCAACTTCAGCATTAAAAGTAGCTAAGCAAAACTCTATTGACTTAGAAGTAGAAAATGTAAAGTTTATATATGCAGATATATTAACATCTGAACCTAAATTAAAATATGATATAATAGTATCAAACCCACCTTATGTATCTTCGAATGAAATGGGTGAAATAGAACCAGAATTGAGATTTGAACCTACTTTTGCTCTTACAGACAACTCAGATGGATTAGAATTCTATCGCAGATTTGTAACTATTTTCAAGAACATATTGTCTATAGATGGAGTATTTTATTTAGAATTGAATAGTTTTTTGTCTGAAGATATAAAACAGATGTTTTCAAAAGACTATCGTGTAGAGATTATAAATGATTTATTTGAGAAGCCGAGAATACTAAAAGGTAGATTAAGTTAAATTTCAGTTAATTTAATTATTAACTTATCCACCTAAATGATTTTTAAGGAAATAAAATAGTATTTTTCATAATAAATAAATAAATTGCGAAATGTTTAAGAAGTGTGTTCGCAAATAATATACATTTAATAATGACTCAAATAATAGTAGAAAATGAAGAAAATTTTGTATTTCTTCGATTAGCTGGGAGATTTATTGGTGGTGATGAAACTGATGCACTTCGTTCAAAGTTAACACAATTATCAAACAATAACCTGATAATTGATTTAAGTAATGTTACTTATATGAACTCGACTGCATTAGGTATTTTGATATCTGCACATTCGGTTTTTATAACAAAAAGTAATCAGATTTTGTTAGTCAATGCCTCTGACTCTGTAAGAGATATATTGAATCTAACACAATTAACTTTAGTTTTTAAAGTACTTAGTACTTATGAAGAAGCAAAAAATATTATTAATAATTAATTAAATTTAGTAGGAGTATTATGAAGAACTTGTTCAATATCATAGTAATTGTTCTTGCACTAGTAGTTTCATTTGCATTTTATTACGGTGTAATGGGTGACGCAAGTGGTTTTCAAAATCTTGAAAAAACTGAACCAATTCCTGGAAATATATTAGCAACCATTTATACGGGTGGTCCACTAGTTGCATTGCTTTTATCTTTCATTTTGATAGGTATTACTTTTAGTATCGAAAGATTCCTTTCTATAACTAAAGCTCAAGGTAAAAATGACCCAGAAAAATTTGTTAAAGAATTATCTGGCTTACTTTCTCAAGGAAATCTAGATGGTGCTGTAGCGCTATGCGATACTCAAAGAGGAAGTATAGGTAATGTGATGAGAGCTGGAATAGAAAGATTCAGAGAAGTTCAAAATGATACTGAATACCCCGCACCTGCAAAAATTTCTGAAGTTCAAAGAGCAATCGATGAACAAATGAACTTGGAAACTCCATTATTGGAAAAAAATCTAGTGATATTATCAACTGTAGCATCTATCTCGACGATGGTTGGTCTACTAGGTACAACGCTAGGTATGATTAGAGCATTCCAAGCTCTTGCAGAAAGTGGAACTGTTTCTGCTACTCAATTATCGATTGGTATCTCAGAAGCACTTTACAATACCGCTGGTGGTTTATTAGGTGCAATTGTAGCAATCGTAGCTTATAACTTCTTTACAACAAAAGTAGATAATTTCGTGTATGTAATTGATGAAGGTATCCTTAGTGTTACTGAAATCTTTACTAGTATGGTAAGAAAATAAACCTTTAATGGGGAATTAATATGCCAAAAGTAAAAAAGAAAAGAGTCGGTTTTGTGATAGATATGACACCGTTGGTGGATATCACATTCCTATTACTTACATTCTTCATGTTTACAGCTAAGTTCAAATCTGAAGCTGAAGCAGAACAAAAGTTCTTTATTGAAAGACCTTTGGCATCTGCTGATACATCAAAGCTTCCAGAACAAGATTTAGCTATCGTAAAGATTGCTTTTCCAGACTCAACTAAACAAGACACTTCATACTTTTATGAAATGACTAACGAAGCTGATTGGAATGCAGTTAAATCTGGAATCGAAGGTTTAACTCCAGAGCAAATGCAAGGTGCACAATTGCAAGTCTCAATTGAGACTTTGGAAGCATTGATAAAGCGTACTTATATTGTTAATTCTGAAACTTCTATGGCTATAGACGCAGATAAAAGTATTAGGTTCAAATGGGTATCAGAGGCAATGGATGTGTTAAGTAAGAATAGATTCACAAAGTTTAATTACGTAACTAAGAAAAGATAAATAAAACTTTAGTACTTATACTAAGGTATTAGGAGTAATATTATGGCTGGTGGTGGTTCTTTAGGCGGCGGAGGTCGCTCAAAAAGAGGAAAATCGTCTAAAAGAAAATCTAAAAAAAGAGTAGGCTTCGTTCTTGATATGACACCTTTGGTGGATATCACGTTTCTACTTCTTACTTTCTTTATGTTTACTACGACAATGGCAACTCCTCAGGTAATGGAAATGAAAGTTCCACCTGAGATAGATGTTCCTGTAGAAGTGAAAGAGTCTGAACTATTAAGTATTCTTGTAGATAAGGACGGTGATTTATTTTACTTCAGAGGTCAAGGTGAAGCAGAAGAATTAAAAATGAAAAATTTGAAAAATTTAGCAATAAAGGAAAATCTTAATCAGATTAATAGATTGATTATTGTATTAAAAGTTTCAGATGATACTGAATATGGAACAGTAGTACAAGTATTAGATGAGCTAAATTTAGCAGAAGCTGGTATAGTTGATGAGATGAGAGTTAAACGTAATCAACCTAATTTCGAAAGAAGTAGAAAGTTTACTATAGCTGATCTAACTGAAGATGATATGGAAAAGATTGCGACTTTAAAACCGCAAACTGGAGGTAGTCAATAATGTCTGTAAAAGTAGTTCCAATCCCTCAACGTAACGAATACGGTGCGTTAGAGCTAAAAACATACATTAATAAATCTACAATGCGTGGATTTATAGTAACTACGTCTATATTACTATTATTTTTAATATATCATCTAATTAGTGGTTCCATTGCTGGTAAAGCTGAAGCCCCTCCATTAGCTCCTATAGCTAAGCTTGATTTAATTAGCTTAGATGCTCCGGCAGAGGAAGTGGAAGCTCCACCTCCACCTGCACCAGAGCAAATTGTTGCTGGTCCAGCTGCTAGAGCGGGTACACCGACTCCTATTCCCGATGCAGAGATTGCACCAGATTTGCAAGATTTCGCAGATATGGATGTACTAGATAGAGCATCAGCTGCTGGTGGTGATGGTATTGATATGGGTAACTTCGCTAACAATATAGATTGGGAAGGCGATGGTGTAAAAGTAGAGACTAGAGAATCTGAACCAGATCCTGATGAGTTTGTTCCTGTAGAGAAACAACCAGGTATGGATATCGCTGAACTTCAAAAATTAGTAGAATATCCTAAGTTAGCTAAAGAAGCTGGCGTAGAGGGTAGAGTAATCGTAAAAGCTTTGATAGATGCAAATGGTAAGGTAAGAAAGACTTTAGTAGAATATACTGATAACTCATTATTGAACCAAGCAGCTATAGATGCAATAAAAAATTATAAAAACTTTACTCCTGCTATTCAGAATAATAAACCTGTTATGGTATGGATTTCAATACCATTAAGATTTAAACTTAGATAAAAGTTTAACATATGTGTAACCTTTTTATTGAAAAATGCCTCTATATACTACAGAGGCATTTTTAAATTTATATAAAGAGGTTCAAGATGAAAAAGTTAAATAATCTCCCTTATGGAGCAGCTGAGCTTAAAAAGCAAATTAATAGCTCTACAATGAAAGGATTTATCCTTAGCTTAATGTTCTTTATGGTATTTGGTCTAGCCGTATCATCATTACATAATTTGGTTAATGATACAAAAAGTCCAGAAATAACAGATATTCCGATAACAGTTGTTTCAAACTATGAACTTAAAAAAACAGTAGACATTAGCAACAATGGTACAAAAGGTAAATTAACTAATTCGACAACTGAAATTATTGGTAAGAATCAAAAGTTTACTGAAGAGGTAGATATACCTAAAATTAATGCTTCAATATTTGATGTTGGTATTAATACTGACGAGATATTAAATAATATTGGAAATGCATTAGGTTTAGGAAGTGATGTTGAATCTGGAAATGGTGAATTATTAGTTGGAAATAAGAATCTGAAGAATGGAAATTCTGAAGAAGCAATGGATATATCTAAAGAATTTGTTCAACAAGATATGCAAAAATTTCCTAGTATGGATTATGATAGAATAAAAAGTCTAGTGAAATATCCACAACAAGCAAAATCTTTAAATCTAAGTGGTAGTGTGCATATAGCAGCATTGATAGATAAATCAGGAAAACTTGCGAAAAGTTATATTTATAGTTCAACTAATTCGTTATTCGATGAAGAGGCATTACAGGCTGTGAGAAACTATAATGATTTCTCTCCTGCTATTAATAATGGAAAAACAGTTGATTGTTGGATAATTATACCAATTAAATTCAAATTGAAATGATAAATGACGTTATAAACTACGGTATCCGAATATTAATAATCCTATTAGGGTTACTATTCGTAAGTGGATATTTTATGCCCGAAGATTCTGATTCAACTATGATGAGAGTCTTCGGAGCTATTTTTGTGTTATTCGGATTCTACAGATTAGCGTTATATAGAGCAAATAAAAAACGATATAATACGAGAAAAGATGAAAATTAAATTGATGATATTATCTTTTGTAATTCTATTAGTTAGTTGTGATAGTAAATACGAAGCAAAAGATCCAAATGATGTAGAGACTCTTAATTCAGGTAAATTAAAGGTTTATTGTGATGAGCTTATAAAACCAGTTCTTGATTCAGCTTTTGTACTTTATACTCAGGAGTATGAAAAAGTCGAATTAACAGTAGAATATGCAAATTCAAGAAACGTAATGTCACAATTGCTATCGAAAGAAGCAAGAGTAGTAGTTAACGCTCGTGATTACCTCAAAGATGAGGATTCACTTATGAATGCCTTCAAATTAGAAAAACATAAAAGATTTGTAATTGCATATGATGGACTAGTCTTTTTTGTGAATAAAGAGTTTCCTATAGATACCCTCAATACAAATCAATTAGAAAAAGCAATCGTAAATGGTGAAGACCTTAGTAAAACTACAAAAGGACTTGATTTTGAACCTACTTATGCTACATTAGATCAGTACTCATCAGTATATGCTAATTTCAATTCTATGATAGTAAAAGACAATCCACTTAAAAGAAAAGTAGAATTATATGAAAATATTGATGATTTGAAGAAACAAGTTGCCTCTAATAGTAGTATTATAGGTATCGGATATCTTTCACAAATCAATAATGATAAGAATTTTAAGATGTTAAGATTAGGTTTTGATAGTGATTCTTTAAAAAGATATATAACACCAAAACCTGTTCATCAAGGATATATAGTTCAAGACTTATATCCTTACAAAGTTCCATATTATGCTTATCTATTAGAAGATAGACAAAATTTACCTTTTTGGTTTGGAACTTATTTAGCAAAACAAGAAAATGTACAAAAATTATTTTTAGATCAAGGTATAGTTCCAGCATTTGCAAGAATAAAACTTAAATATGAGGAGTAAGATGAACTTTTACAAAATAATAGCAATTCTATTATTAACATTATCATTCAATTTGTATTCACAATCAGTTGAGGAGTTACAATCTCTAATTAGCAAAGGTAAGTACCTTGAAGCTGAGGCTATTGCAAAGAATATCAATAATAATAGTGATAATCAGAAATTATTTATTCTAAAAGGTGATATATATTTAGAGTTAGAGAAATATGATGAAGCCAAAAAAGCTTACGAAAAAGCTTATGAAATTGATGATAACGAAATAGCTTTTGTTAGGTATGGTAAAATATTATCAGTCTCTAAAGAGTATGAGAAAGCAGAAAAGCTTTTAAAAAATGGAATTGATGATTTTGAAAAAAGTATTCCTATCAGATTAGAACATGCAAGTAATTATATTAGAGCCGGTAAACTAACTGATGCAGAAGTACAGATTAAACGTGCTCGTGATATAAACGAGAATGACCCTCGTATATATATTACTGAAGGAGACATGTACTTTGATCAAAGGGTATACGAGTTATCTAAAAAATCTTATGAAAAAGCTTTAGCATTGGATGAGAATCAAAAGGAAGCACGTTCGAAACTTGCTACTTCATATTATTGGTTAGCAAATAGAGAAGCAGACCAAGATTTGTCTAATGAGTTATTTACAATGTCACTAAAAGAATGGGATAGAGTTACTAAACAAGATACAATGGATGCAAGTGCATTCTTCAATAAGGGTAAAATTCTATTTTTTGCAAAACAATATAAAGATGCTGTACCTGCATTATTCAGATATTATGAGTTAAGACCTACAGGTGATCTAGGTAGATGGTATTTGGGACAATCACTATACGAATTAGGACTTTGTGATTCAGCTGCACCTCAATTAAAATATGTATCTGAACATATTGATTCTGTCAAGTTCAAAGCTAATTTACTAATGGCTCGTTGCTATTATGATAACAAAGATTATCCAAACTCTAAAGCTGCTTACAAAGCAATATTAGCTATGGATAAAGACAATCCAGAAATAGAAGAAGCTGATATAAGAAGATATGGTACTGCTGAACTTTTTACTGGTGATACTACAGCTGCTTTGACTATATATAAAGATTTGGTAAACAAGAATCCAGATGCATCATGTAACTTGATGAATATGGTTGGACGATTGATGTTCTCAGCTAAAAAATATGATGAAGCGTTGTTCTTTTTTGATAAAAGACTAAATACTGCTGCATGTAATGATAGTACGGATTCTAAAATTATCTATTATAAAGGACTATCTTACCTATTTATGGAACAAAGAGACACTGCAATTGTTTACTTAGAAAAATCAGCTAAGATGGACAGTACAGATGCAGGATCTAATGTTTATTTGGGTGATGCCTATGCAGGAATGGATGATGATAAGAAAGCAATTGAGAATTTCGAGAAAGCAATTAGTATTTCTAAAGCGTTTCCTGAAGTGAATAAAAACAATATTAGATCAGCTTATGGAAAACTTTCAGGACTTTATTATAAAGCAAAGGAATGGAAAAAACTATCTACTGTTGCAATAAGCTGGTCAGAAGAACAACCTGAAATAGAGTATGGATATCTATATGCTGCAATAGCTTATCAAGGTATGGGTGATATTAAAAATGCTTGCTTATGGTATAAGAAAGTATTGAAAGTGAACCCAGATAACAAGGCCGCTGCACAAAATAGATCTGCTCTTGGATGTGATTAAGTAAAAAATTAAAGAATATACTTGATAATACTATAATCAGTTAGTATATTTGTAGCTTGTATTTAAACGTTTGTTTGAAATGTTATTATTAAATGCCCAAGGTTTATCAAACGGTAAACATTATATTGAAATCAGTGGTATAGCTGATGGAGAATTTAAATCTGACATTATAGATTCAGAAGTCTTTATAGAAGGCTCTCTTAGAGTTTATAATGATAGAATAATATTGAATGGAAAGGCTTGGACTTCTGCTAAGTTAATATGTGATTTATCACTTGAAGTGTATAGAGAAAAAATCGAAGCAGAAATTAGCATTAATGTAATAAAAGGTATGAAAGAAGAATACCGAACTGAAGTTGACGAGAATATTATATATATAGGCGAAGAAGAAAAAAACGCAAATATAACTGAAATAGTAGTTCAAGAGTTATTGGTCAAAGTACCAATGAAGAAAGTATCTCCAAAATATATTGACAAAGATATAGAAGAGATATATCCAGAGATAAAAGAGATTAAAAAGGAAGGGCTTAGCCCATTTGATATTTTAAAAAATTTGAAAATTAATTAAATTTAAAGGTTAATACAATGGCACATCCGAAACGAAAGATTTCGAAATCTAGAAGAGATAAGAGAAGAACTCATTATAAATTAGAACAGCCAACGCTATCAACATGTGTACAGACAGGTGAAATTAAAAGATCACACAGAGCTACATTAGTTGTTGAAGACGGTAAAAAAGTTTACTATTACAATGGCAGAAAATTCGATTAATTTTCTGAGGTAGTATCATGTCAGGAGCAAAGCAAAATATTAATATCGCAATAGATATAATGGGAAGTGATTTTGCTCCTGAAAGTGAGATAGTAGGTGCTTTAGAATTCCTCAATGAGAATAAAGACAAAAGTATTAAATTATTCTTCGTTGGTGAAGAAGAATTGATAAAGTCTGAAATAGAAAAGCACCCTTCAATAAAAAACTTCAAATTCGAAATTGTAAATGCTACTCAAGTAATTACAATGGGAGATGATGCCACTGCAGGTGTCAAATCCAAAAAAAACTCATCAATTTCCATAGGCCTTGATTTATTAAAAGATAGTAAAGTGAATGCTTTTATTTCTGCAGGAAATACAGGTGCTATATTATCTACTTCTACTCTTAAGTTAGGAAGAATCAAAGGTGTTAGTAGACCAACTATTGGATCTTTTTTCCCAACTCTAAAAGAAAATCCGACTTTACTTTTAGATGTAGGTGCAAACTCCGAAGTCAAACCACAATTTCTATACGAGTTTGCTGTAATGGGGCAAGTATATCTCTCTGAAATGTATAATATTAAAAATCCATCTATTGGGTTACTTAATATAGGTGAAGAAGAGAAGAAAGGAACTGAGACCGTCCAAGAAGCTTACAAACTCCTCAAAGAATCTAATTTAAACTTTATTGGTAATGTTGAAGGAAGAGATATTTTTCCTGGAGCAGCTGATATTGTAGTTTGTGATGGATTTGTTGGGAATATTGTCCTAAAGTTCGCAGAGAGTTTTATGGGTTTTTTCAAAGAGACTCTAAAAATATATGCTAATCAAAGTCCTTTAAAAAAGATAAAAGTAGGTTTGATGGCACCAACTATCAAAGATGTTTTTCGTGGATTTGATTACCAGGACCATGGGGGAGTGCCACTATTAGGAGTTAATGGTGTAGTTATAATTGGTCACGGTAAGTCCTCACCTAAAGCAATCAAAAATATGCTTTATACAGCGTTGATAACTTATACTAAAGAAATTAACAAGAAAATTGAAATTTCTTTACAATCTTCTTAATTTCCAAAATAGATTTTATAAATTTGAGAAATAAACATGCCAGCAACAATAACTGCGATTGCTCATTATTATCCTGAAGACAAACTAACGAACAAACATTTCGAGTCTTACTTAGATACTAGTGATGAGTGGATAAAAACGCGTACTGGTATTAACGAAAGAAGAATAATGAAGAATGGTGCTACTTCTGATATGATAGTACCTGCAGCATTGAAATGTATTGAAAATGCTGGAATAGATAAACAAGAAATAGACTGTATTATAGTAGCAACCGTTACTCCTGACCATATGTATCCTTCTACTGCTGCAGTAGTACAACACAAATTGGGAATAACCAATGTATGGGGCTTCGATATTTCAGCTGCATGCTCTGGTTTTCTTTTTGCATTGAAAACGGCAGCCAGTTTAGTTGAGTCAGGTGCTGCCAAAAAAGTGTTGCTCTGTGGAGCTGATAAAATGTCATCAATTCTTAATATGAATGATAGAAACACTGCTATCTTATTTGGAGATGCTGCTGGTGTTTGTCTTATAGAAAAGTCAGATGATGATAATTATGGAATTTTAGATTCTATACTTCATATAGATGGTGTTGGTGGTCAATATCTTAACCAGAAAGCTGGTGGAAGTGCTTTTCCGGCTACTGAAGAAACCGTTAGAAATATGGAACATACTGTTTTTCAAGACGGTAAAACAGTTTTCAAATATGCTGTGAAAGGTATGGCAGATGTTTCTAAAGAGATTATGGAAAAAAACAAACTTACTGGTGATGATGTTTCATATTTAGTACCACATCAAGCAAACTTGAGAATTATTAGTGCAACTGCTGAACGAATGGGTGTTGGTATGGATAAAGTAATGGTAAATATTGAAAAATATGGTAATACTACAGCTGCGACAATACCACTTTGTATATCTGAATGGTTAGAAGCTGGAAAGATTCATAAAGGTGATAATCTCATATTATCAAGTTTTGGTGCTGGTTTTACTTGGGGTTCTATTTATTTAAAATGGAATATGAACAAATGAAAAAAGTAGCTTTATATTCAGGTCAAGGTTCTCAATATGTTGGAATGCTAAAAGACTATTATGAAAAAAGTATTGAGGCAAAAAAAATAATTGATAATGCTGATAGTTTATTAGGGTATTCGTTAAAAGATATTTGTTTTAATGGGCCTGCTGAAAAATTAAAAGAAACTAGATTTACTCAACCTGCAATTTTTTTACATAGTGCTATAGTAAATAATCTTACAAAGAATAAAACAAGTATAGATGCTGTAGCTGGTCATTCTGTAGGAGAGTACGCAGCTTTGTATTCTGCTGGAGTTATTTCGTTTGAAGATACGATGAAATTAGTTTCACTTAGAGGTGAATTAATGTTCAGAGCAGGGGAGAACGAACCGGGAACTATGTTCGCTGTTATAGGAATGGAAGATGATGTACTAATAGATTTATGCAAAGAATTAAATAGTGAAGAACATATTGTAGTGCCTGCTAATTTTAATAGTCCTGGACAAATTGTGATATCGGGTTCTAGAGATTACCTAAGAGAAAATGCAGGTATATTCAAAGAAAGGGGAGCAAGGATGGCAATGGAATTACCTGTAAGTGGTGCTTTCCATTCTCCTTTGATGAAACCTGCTAAAGATGAATTAGCAGAAGCAATAAATAGTATTGAATTTAAAAATGCTTCAGTTCCAGTATATACAAATGTAGATGCACAACCAGAAACAAATTCTGAAGAATTGAAAACGAAATTAATAGAGCAGTTAACTGCACCAGTACTTTGGACTCAAATTTTGAACAATCTACAAAAAGATGGTTTTACAGAATATGTAGAAATGGGTCCTGGTAACGTGCTTCAAGGATTATGTAAAAGAACTTTAAAAGAAATAAATATAAGTGGATTTGATAAGTTGCAAGACATAGAAAATGTTTAATATTAAGTTAAATAATTGTTAAATTGTGGCTTTTAAAATTCCGAAAAAATGAAATATGGGTTTGAAATTAGATAATAAAGTAGCTGTAGTTACTGGTGGAGCAAAAGGAATAGGTTTAGCTATTTCGGAATCTTTGTCCAAAGCTGGGGCAACAGTTTACGCTTTGGGTCGTTCTACTAACCTGGAATTAGATTCAAAACATAATATAATTTATAAGCAATGTGACGTTTCTGATTTGGAATCAGTAACAAGTACGTTCAATGAAATACAAAAAGAAGCTGGTTCTATTGATATACTAGTTAATAATGCTGGTATTACCAAAGATAATTTATTATTAAGAATGTCAGAAAGTGATTTTGATGATGTTATTAGTATAAATTTGAAAGGAGTATTCAATACTTGTAAAGTGGTTAGCAGATTTATGTTATCACAAAAACAAGGTAGAATAATCAATATTGGCTCCATAGTTGGGACAACTGGTAATGCTGGACAATCAAATTATGCTGCTTCTAAAGCAGGTTTAATTGGATTTACTAAGTCATTAGCTAAAGAATTAGCAGCAAGAAATATATTAGTTAACTTAATAGCACCAGGTTATGTACTTACAGATATGACTGGAAAATTGACCGAAGATCAGGTTAATGCATTTAAAGATAATATACCACTTAAACGTGCGGCTGAACCAAGTGATATATCAGATGTTGTGGCGTTTTTCGCGTCTGATGATTCAAGATATATTACAGGTCAAGTTCTACATGTTGATGGTGGATTAGCAATTTAGAAAACAACAATTATTTATTATAAACAATATTTTAGAGGTATAACATGGCTGATATCAACGGTAAAGTAACTGAGATAGTAGTTAACAAATTAGGTGTTGAAGAATCACAAGTCACTCCTGAAGCGTCTTTCACTAAAGATTTAGGTGCTGATTCATTAGACACAGTAGAGTTAATTATGGAATTCGAGAAAGAATTTGATTTAACAATCGATGATAGCGACGCTGAAAAAATCCTTACTGTTGGCGACGTAATTAGTTATTTGCAAGGTAAAGTTAGTTAATTAAAACAACTAAACGGTAAATCAATGCCTAAATATGATTATCCAAAGATTGTAATTACTGGAATGGGAGCTGTGACTCCCATCGGTAATAATCTTGATGAATATTGGAATGCTCTTCTTGCTGGAAAAGGTGGCTCTGCCCCTATCACAAGATTTGATGCTTCTGAATTCAAAACACATTTTGCATGTGAAGTTAAGGATTACGATCCTGAATTACACATGACTAGAAAAGAGATCCAAAGAATGGATTTATTTACTCAGTTTGCTATGTCTTCGGCTGCTATGGCTGTAGAAGATTCTGGAATAGATTTTGAAAATACTGACAAAGATAGAGTCGGTGTCATTATTGGTTCAGGTATAGGTGGTATGTGGACATATCATCATCAACAAGAGAATCTATACAAAAGAGATGGTAAACCAGATAGAATTTCTCCTTTCTTTGTACCTATGCTAATTTCAGATATTGCTGCTGGTCAAGTCGCTATCAGGTGGGGACTTCGTGGTCCAGACTATGCAACTG
>JAGXGG010000061.1 GCA_024636855.1 Ignavibacteriota bacterium
CGATTGAATTAGAAAGATCAGAAATGGATAAGACTAGATATGAAAATTTCATTAAAGATTTAAAGGATTTGAAAATATTAGTTTGTGATGATAACGAAACATTCAGAACAATAATTGAAACTACCCTTCAATCATTTTCTTTAAATGTAAAAACAGTTGAGTCTGGTTTTGATGCTATCGAAGAATTAATTACAAATAACGATGATCCTTATGACTTAGTATTGATGGATTGGAATATGCCTGAATTAGATGGTATTGAAACGTCAAAATTGATTAAAAACAACAAATCAATTTCTAAAGTCCCAATTATTATTATGGTTTCAGCTTATTCGAGAGATGATTTGATCGCATCTGCCGAACAAGCAGGAATTGATTCTTTTTTAATTAAACCTATTAATCACTCTACTTTATTCGATTCTATTATAAGTACAATGGGTTATAGCAGAAGTGTTAGTTCTAATGGAGGTAAATCTAGCCATGAATATGATAAAACAAACTTGTTGCAAGATAAGCGTATATTATTAGTAGAGGATAATGAGATTAATCAATTAGTGGCTACTGATATATTAGAAAGTTATGGTGTTAAAGTTGACATAGCAGATAATGGCTTAAAAGCAATTGAAAAGATTAAAGAAAATGGTGCCAATTTTTACAACCTAGTACTTATGGATCTGCACATGCCAGTAATGGATGGCTATAAAGCTACAAAAGAATTAAGAAAGGAATATACGGAAGGAGAATTAATAATATTAGCTATGACCGCTGATGCAATGTCCGGTATTTATGAGAAATGTATTGAAGTTGGTATGCAAGATTATATTACAAAACCTATAGACCCTCAGAAATTTGTTTTAACACTAAGTCGATGGTTAAATAATAATGTAAAAAATACTAGATATTTTGAAAAATCACTATCAATAAATAACCGAAGTAATATTCCTAATTTTGAGACACTTAATGCTGAAATCAGTATTAAGAAACTAGGTGGAAATATTACATTATATAAAAAACTACTCAGTAAGTTTTATAATTCATATTCTAATTTCGATTTAGAATACATCAAATCGTTAAAACACAAAGAAGATAATGAATACATAAGATATTTTCATACTTTAAAAGGAGTTAGTGGTACTATTGGGTCTGATCCTTTATACAGAATTGCTAGAAATATAGAGACCTCTTTGTTAGAAAATATTGAATTAAATATTGACTCACAATTAGAATTAATGAAAAACTGTCTACATAAAATTATATCAGAATTACAAGTATTTTTAGAGCATTAGTTAAGATATTAAAAATTTTTATTCAAGCATTCGTTATTTCTGAAATGATTGTCCATCAATTAATGGCATCTATTATTCTATATTAATTTTTTTAATTCCAACAATGCTTTATCAAACTCATATTCAGTAATATGTTTATGTATAAGCTTAAACTCTTTTTCATATTTAAGATGTTCTGAAGATTTAAGTATATCCTTTATTACTTTTATGGAGTTATAATCATTAGCCTTTAAAAGACTTTCTAGTTCATTCTTCTTCTCCAAGATTGATCCGGAAATATTAGTCGATAAGTTGCTCTCACTTAACGTATTTATATATTCAGAAGTTGACTTAAGTACTTTATCTAATTCCAGTTTTAGATCTTTCATGTTTTCTTGGTCTGGTATGAAACCTTCATTCAATAAATTATTATATTTATCAGCTAGCTCATATAGTTTCTTAGCTCCTATATTACCAGAAACAGCTTTTAGTGTATGTATTTGTCTGATAGTATGAGTTATATCTATATCGGAGTGTGATAAGAAATCTTCGAAGAAATCATGATAAATCTGATTAAATTTTCTTAGTAATTGAATATATAATTTTTCATTACCTCCTACTATGTTAAGTCCAAATTCTAAATCAATTCCATCTATTTCATTATTGATATCTAATTTATTATTCTTTTTATTATCTAAGTTTATTTCTTTATTCAATCCTGATGACAACCAATTTGATAAAACGTCAAATAACTTGCTGGGGTTAATTGGTTTTGCTAAAAAGTCATCCATACCCACTTTAAGACATTCTTCTTTAACACCTGACATTGCATCTGCTGTCATGGCAATGATAGGGAGCTCCGTTGAATTATAAAGCTTCCTAATTTCTTTAGTAGCTTCATAACCATCTTTCACGGGCATATGCAGATCCATAAGAACAATATCATAACTTTTTATCCTTAACATTTGGATTGCCTCTTCTCCGTTGTTTGCTATTTCTACCAACATACCAGTATTAGATAATAATTCATTAGCTACTAACTGATTAATTTCATTGTCCTCTGCTAATAGAACCTTTTTGCCTACAAATCTATCAAAGATAGTATCGTCATTTACTTGATTTTTAAAATCTAATATTTTTCCATTTTTTTCTGGTTTAAATAGTTTAATTATTGTATCAAACAAAACGGAAGACTTAATTGGTTTCAATAAAAATGCATCAAGTTTTAATTCAGTCGCCTTTTCTAAAAAATCTTCCTTTTTATGAGCTGTTAGCATAATGATGGTTGGGATTTTAGTCAAATTTAATTCATTTATTTCTGTTGCAGTATCTATACCATCCATCCCTGGCATTTCCCAATCCAATATTACAAGGTCGTATGGTTTTATTTTTGCATTTTTAATTTCTTCAATCGCATCAAAACCATTATCTACTGTGGTTACTTCAAATGTAAATGAGGTAAGAATTTCTCGTAGAACAGATCTTAAAGACTTATTATCATCACATACGAGCACTTTCATACCTATCATACCATTTTGAGGTATTTGCTTCTTATTACTTTCTACATTACTTACCTTACACTTAAATGTAAAGAAAAATTTCGAACCTTTCCCGTATTTAGATTCTACACCAATTTTTCCTCCTAATAGCTGAACCAAGTTTTTAGAAATTGCTAAACCTAATCCTGAACCACCATACTTTCTTGTAGTAGAGTTATCTGCTTGAGAGAAAGACTTGAATAATTTTTTAATCTGTTCTTCCTTCATTCCAATACCTGTATCTGTAACAATTACTTTCAACTCTAAATTGTCAGATTTTGTATCAACTTTTTCAATTTCAACTAGAATTTCACCATTTTCAGTAAATTTCAAGGCATTAGAACAAAGATTTAAAAGTATCTGCTTTATACGTAAAGGGTCACTAATAATATGCCTAGGTACATCTTGGTTTACCGAAAAGATTACTTCTAATCCTTTTTCATCTGCTTTATGCGTAATAATATCAGAAACAGATTCTAAAATATCTTCCAATTCAAACTCAATCTTCTCCAGTTCTAATTTTCCTGCTTCTACTTTCGAAAAATCTAATATGTCATTTAATATTCCAAGTAGTGATGCAGATGATTTTTGAATTTTATTCAAATAGTCTTTCTGCTTATTATCCAAATCAGTTTTAAGAGTTAAATAAGTTAAGCCCATAATAGCATTCATGGGTGTCCGAATCTCATGGCTCATGTTAGCTAAGAACTCAGATTTAGACTTATTAGCTGCTTCAGCTTCCTCTTTCGCTTCTACTAATTGCAATTCAGACTCTTTAATATTAGTATTATCAAGGTGAATGCCGTATATTCTTAATAAATTACCCTTTTCATCTTTCTCATTATTTGTAATAGATTTTAAGTGCTTAATTGAACCACTGGGAGTGACTATTCTAATTTCAGATTCAAAATGAGCAATATTTCCACTTATAATTTTTTCCATATTACTCTTTAAGAGCTCTTTATCATCTGGATGTATTTTTTCCTCAAATCTACTAAATGAAGTTTCAAAAGAATCATCCGCATTCTCTTGTATTTCAAATAACTCAAAAATTGTTTTACTCCTTGTAATTTTATTATTCTTTACATCCCAATCCCAAACCCCTATTTGGGTGCTATTGAGTATCAATTCATATTTTTCTATTAGTTCTTTCCTTTCTTCAGTTTGCTGTATTTCTTTCGTTACATCCCAGTTTAATCCGACCATTCTAGTTGCTATACCATCTTCATTTCTATAAGCTCGCGAAATGGCACGTATATATATTATATCTCCCTTGTTTTTAATTATTCTGTAAGTGCTGTCAAATTCTTTATTAGGTGTGTTTATAACAAAATCAATTTCACTATTGACTCTTTCTAAATCCTCTGGGTGTACAACTGATTGAAAGTAATACATATTGCTGAATTTATTATTAACTTCAAATCCATGAATCCCAAACATTGTATCATTCCAATTCATAATATCGGGCTTTATATCCCAATCCCAAATACCAACCTCAATTGAATTAAGAATGAAGTCGTATCTTTCTGTTAGTTCTTTCCTTTCCTCTTTATGCTGTATTTCTTTCGTTACATCCCTGTTTAATCCAACCATTCTAGTTGCTATACCATCTTCATTTCTATAAGCTCGCGAAATAGCATGAATGTACCTTATTTCTTTATCTTTAATTATTCTAAAAGTACTCTCAAATTCTTTATTAGGTGTATTTATAGAAAGATCAACTTCACTTTTGACTCTTTCTAAATCCTCTTGGTGCAAGACTGATTGAAAGTAATACATATTACTGAATTTATCATTAACTTCAAATCCATAAATCCCGTACATTGTATCACTCCATTTCATAATATCGGGCTTTATATCCCAATCCCAAACACCTATTTTTAATGAGCTAAGTATAAAATTATACTTTTCTGCTTGTTCTTTACTTTCCTCTTTTTGCTGTATTTCTCTCGTTATATCCCAATTTAGACCAATCATTCTTCTTGCGACCCCATGTTCATCTCTATAGGATTTAGAAATTGAACGGATGTACTTTAAAGTACCATCATTTATAATAATTCTGAAAGTACTCTCATACTCTTTATCTGGTGACTTTATTACATTTGATAATTTATCTTTCATTGATTCTATATCATCTGGATGCAAGAGTTCTGCCATCTTTTCAAAGCTGCTAACTTTATTATTAATATTAAAGCCCAAAATCTCATTCATTTTATCATTCAATATCAATTTGTCTGAATTGATATCCCAATCCCATACACCCATATTTAATGAATCAAGAATAAACTTATAATCTTTTTCTATTTTATCTTTTTGACTATTGAGTGCTTCTTCTTCGGTTACATCCCAATTTAAACCAATCATTTTGACTAATTTACCTTCTTCATCTCTATAAGCCTTTGCAACTGCTTTTATTTTCTTTATTGTACCATCTTTTAACACAACTCTGAAACTGTTGTTGAATTCTTCGATTGAGTTATTTAAAACATAATTCAAATCATCTGTCATTGCTTCTATATCATCGGGGTGCAATCTATCTTTATAATCATCATATTTACTGACTACGCCAACTTCCTCGAAACCATATATTTCATACATATTATTGTTCCAAGTTAGTTTATCATCTTCAATAACCCATTCCCATAAACCAATCTTGCTGAAATCCAATAACTGATTAAATTCTTGACTAATCCCGTCCTTTTCTTCTCTTGCTTTATAAAGCTCAGTTTTATCCTTTAGTCCCCATATCTCACCGATAGGAGTTATCTTGTCCTTGAAAGCAATTTTCCTGATTTGTCCAGACTTTGTGACTACATCTACTATTACTTCAGATTCAAAATTATTTCCTCTGTTCCCAAGGTATGTATTTTTGACCGTCTCAGCATCTTTCTTATATAAAATTTTGAACCACTCGTCTATGTCTTTTATCTCATCATTGGTGTAACCAATCATTTCTTCAACAGCTTTGTTGAAATAAATTCCATCTTTATGATTTAGCACTGTACCATAGGGTAAATCATCAATTAAAGATATGAATTGATTAATCCTTAGAGATATATCTTCATTGTTTTCTGAATCATTCTGATTGAGTTTGGATTTATCTGGTTTATTTTTTGACATTACTATACCGCATTATTTTTTGTTATTAAGGATAGATTATTAATTGAGAGTAGTAACTGTCACTTTACTTATTTCAATTTTACTTTAAGTATTTAAATCTTTATTAACTATAACTACAAGTCAAACTAATAATAAAATAATTAAATCATAAAAATTGATTTTAACATAACTAGCATCCATAAATAACTTACATAAAGCTTCACACTTTTCCAAATAATTGCTGTTTTCAGAGAATATTTATAATGTAGTAGACGTTCCAATTTGAAAATTACAATGTTTGGAAATAACTTCTTTTTTTGCTAGCTTCTAATTGATATATAATATTAATTATATTATTATAGGTAAATAATGGAAAATAAAACCAGCATATTAATAGTCGATGATGTTTCATCTAATATTGATGTACTAGCCAATATATTAATGGAATATAAGGTACTAGTTGCAAAAAATGGTATTAGAGCAATTGAAATAGCTAAAGAACAAAAACCAGATCTAATATTACTTGATATAATGATGCCAGAAATGGATGGTTTTGAGGTATGTAGGTTGTTGAAGTTAGATGATTCCACTGCTGATATACCTGTTATATTTATTACTGCAAAAGATCAGGTACAAGATGAAGTAAAAGGGTTAGAATTGGGTGCAGTTGATTTCATTCATAAACCAATATCACCTCCAATAGTGCAAGCAAGAATTGAGACCCAAATTAAGCTAATAGAGATTCAAAAGAATTTAATTAAAAAAAATAAAAAAATAAAAAAAGCTCTACATGAGTTAAGAGAAACTCAAAGCAGACTTATACAAAACGAGAAACTTGTTGCATTAGGAGAGATAGTAGCTGGAGTAGCTCATGAAATAAATACACCATTGGGAGCAATTAAGTCAACTAATGAGAGCCAAAAAATTAGTTTGAATTACTTTCTTGAAAATTTATTGAATTTAGTAACCTTGTTGAATAAAGAACAATTGCATGCCTTCATGAAAATTGCAAATAGCATTGATTCTGGTTCATCAAACCTAACAACAAAAGAAGAAAGAGAGAAAAGAAGAATATTAGAAGATGATTTGAAATTAAATCATAGTACAGTGTATATTCCTTATATAGGTGAACTAATTGGTATTGGTATATACAGCTATAACAATGATCTTAAAATTCTTAAAGATAGTGAAGATTTAAAAGATCTAATTAATTTACTAAGTGAATTATCAGTAATATATAAATCACAGATGATTATGAATATAGCAACTAAAAAAGTTCATCATATAGTTAAATCACTTCAGAATTATTCTAGGAACAATCAATTTGGAACTAAAACATCAACTAATTTATCAATCGGGATAGACACAGTTCTGGCTATTTATCAATACAAACTAAAAAACTCAATTGAGGTAATTAAATATTATATTGATGATGATTTGGTCAATATATATGAAGATGAACTCAGCCAAGTATGGACTAACCTAATTACTAATTCATTACAAGCAATGGATGGTAAAGGAATTCTCGAGATTACTATTAAGAAGATCCCTCTCTTTGTTAAGGTTTCAATCAGAGATACCGGTAAAGGAATACCAGATGAGTTCAAAGACAGAATATTTGACCCCTTTTTTACAACAAAACCAAAAGATGAAGGAACAGGTATAGGTCTAGATATTGTCAAAAGAATCATAGAGAAGCACAAAGGATCCATAAATTTTGAATCAGAAGTTGGAAAAGGTACTTGTTTTAACATTTTAATTCCGAGATAACTAATGAAAAAATCAATTATACTATGTGTAGATGATGAGAGAATTCTACTAGAGAGCCTTAGGAATGAAATAAAATTTATCTTTAGAGGAATGCTTACAGTCGAACTAGCTGAATCTGGAGAAGAAGCCATAGAATTGTTAAATCAGTTTAAAAAAGAAAAAATTGATGTACCAATTATAATTTCAGATTATATAATGCCTGAAATGACAGGGGACAAATTTCTAATTGAATCCAAAAAGATAATGCCGAATTCAAAAAGAATTATGTTAACTGGTCAAGCTTCGAATGAAGGAGTAGGAAATGCAATGATTAATGCAGGTTTATATAGATTTCTAACCAAACCATGGGATAAAGATGATCTGGAGTTAACACTAACCGAAGCATTCAAAAGCTTTTATAAAGAAAAATCAATCCTAGTTCAAGAATCAAAATTTGAGGAGTTAATTCGTATATTAAGTTTGAGACTTGAAGAAAAGACTGATGAATTGAATAATACAAACAAAAAGCTTAAATCAGTTTTGAATGATACCCTAAAAGGTCTTTTATTAATATTAATCAATTTTATATCTAATTCGGATACTAGAATTGCGGAAAGAATAAAAAGAATAAATGAACTCGGATCTCAAGTGTGTAAGATTCTTTTTCCAGAGTTAAAATGGCAATTTGAAATATCAAACATTTTGTCACACATTAATATTATTAACAATAATAAGGAATTAGTTGAGAGGTTTTTAAGTGGTGAAGATATTACACAAATAGAAATTAATTCTATAAGAAATCAAATGGCTTCATCATCAGAACTTTTGGTTAAGCTAGAGTTTTTAGATGACATTACTGATGGAATTAGAAATATGTTCTTTTCTTTTAAATTAATAGATTCAGTTTCTAAATCTGAAACAAGTAATAAATTAAGTAAATTATTAAAGATAATAAATGAATATGATGATATTATTTCTAGGGGTTTATCAAAACAACAAGCTTTTGATGAATTAGAAGAAATGTATAATTTACAAGAAGAAGATATAATAGATTTAATTAAAAGTCTCGAATTAAAAAAACATATTTCTAAAGACAATTATAAAACAATTGATGTGAATGAATTGAAAGTCGGTATGACACTTTTCGCTGATATTATAGACACTTCGAATGTAGTTGTAATTGAAAAGAATGAGATAATTGATGTTCAAACAATAACTTATATATCTAAACTATCAAATAAAGATAAAATAATAGAACCTATATTCATTCAAGTAAATGAATAAATTTACGAAATGTGCTCTGGTACCATTATGAATTCTATAAATTGTTTATGCTTTTCGTTGAATTCTTCTTGGTATAGTTTGAGCATCTCTTGGTTTTCATGGTTTTTCTCAATCTCACTTAATACCGCATTATTTATAACCTTATTTAATAAAACAATTGAGCTTAATATGTTCCAAATAAAATTATACCCCCTAAATAAAAATGTCTGCTAAATCAGTTATACTTTGTGTCGATGATGACAGAATAATTCTTCGAAGTATTCAAACTCAACTTAATCGAGAATTTGGGGAATATTATACTATAGAAACCTCAGAAAGCGGTGAAGAAGCGATTGATTTAATAGAAGATTTAGTTAGAAATGGAATTAGTATTCCAATCTTAATTTCCGATCAACTTATGCCAGGAATGAATGGGGATGAACTTCTAAGAAAGGTTCATTATATTCTTCCAGAGACTCTGAATATTTTACTTACTGGTCATGCAGATATAAGTGCAATTACATCAGCAGTTAATAATGCAAATCTATATAGGTATATGGAAAAGCCATGGGACAGTCAAGACTTACATCTAACTGTAAAAGAAGCTATTCGAATTTACACCACTGATAGAGAGCTAGAACAAAAGAATATATTATTAGAAAGACATAATAATGAATTGGAAGAATTAGTACTAGAAAGGACTTCCGAACTAAGCCAAGAAAAAGAAAAGAGTGATAAATTATTACTAAATATTCTTCCAAAAGAAATTGCAACTGAGTTAAAAGATAAAGGTAGGGCAGTTCCAAGACATTACAAAGAAGTGACTATTCTTTTCACAGATTTCAGCTCATTTACTGAACACTCAACGAAAATGACTCCTCACCAATTAGTTGAAACTCTCAATGAATGTTTCAGTTCATTTGATGAGATTATTGAAAGACATAACTTAGAAAAAATTAAGACAATCGGAGATTCTTATATGTGTGCCGGAGGCTTACCCATTGAGAACAAAACGAACCCAGTTGATGCAATAAATGCAGCCATTGATATAAGACAATGGGTTTTTGAATGGAATAAGATTAGACAAAAAGAAAAAAAAGATCAATGGCAAATTCGAATTGGGCTACATACAGGAGAATTAATTGCCGGTGTGATTGGAAAAAGGAAATTTGTTTATGATATCTGGGGTGACACTGTAAATATAGCTGCTCGAATGGAATCTACCTGTGAGCCAGGAATGATCCAAATAAGCTCAGTATTGAAAAATCTATTATCAGAATCATATAGATTTACTCTAAGGAACGATATTTTCGTAAAAGGCAAAGGTAAAATGAATACTTATTATGTAAATGAAATAGAAAGTAAAAACAAAATTTATATATAACGTACTTACTAGTGACAAATGTAATTTGAAATATATAATAATTGTGGAACTAAAAAATTAGTATAAACCTATTTATGACAATGAATGATAAAAATAAATTATTCTACTCTGACTATAATTGGGAAAATGATTGTAGTGATTTTGATGAATTGAAAATTATTGATAGATACAATGGTCATCAAATGTTATTGTTTATAAATTATATTATGAATCAATGGGAATTTAAAAAGATTGAAACATTTCATAGAATAGAAAGAATGATAAGAGAAGATGTACCGATTCACTTAAACAGTAGAGAAATAATATTCAAATGGATTGTCGATAATTGGTGAAAAGAGAATAACTTTCTTTCAAATAAATCACAACGTTCAAATTCAAATTATGCTTAACACAAGGTTAAACAAATATGATAAATGCAAAGGAAGAAGATTAAATTAGTTGGAATGCTATGAAACATTTAACTAGTATATAAATATGAAGATAAATTTATATTGAATTAATTTGGAGCGTATTGAAACAAGCTGAATTACTGAAAAAACGCTTCGCTCAGTATGACGGGAATGTCCTCCGCTGGGGGAGGTGGCTGACACCGAAGGTGTCAGACGGAGGTGGACAAACGAAGAAGGTCGTTATTATTTATCCTCCTCAGTCAGAACAAGTTCTGACAGCTCCTCCGAAGGAGCATAGTTCGTGGCTTTTCCTTGATGTGACAAATATAAGAACTATCATAATATTCTGTATCATCCTGAAATCTTGTTCAGAATAATGTAATCAGGACTACCACTCCTAGACTCTTCTAACGCCTGCCGCGTTATCAGAGTGACGCTATTACAAAGGTTTGGGGGATTAGAGATTGCCACCTCCCTTCGGTCGTCGCAATGACACAATTGGAAAGGGAGGGGAATCTAAATATCTTTAATGTGAATGACCGACAGAGCCTTTGTCCATCTCAGCTTGGAGGAAGTAAGCTTGAGTTTGAGCTATTTTCATTACTTTTTCGTTGCTCAATATACTCTTCACTTCTACCCAGCCGTCTTTGATTAGCCCTGCTATTACCTTTACTTTTCTTAGCTGGACATGGCCTTCATCTTTACCTTCGTAAACGAAAGCGTAGAAGTCTTTACCGTCTCGGACTAATGCAGTTTCAGGCAAGGCAGTTACTTTTGTCGAATCGATAAGTATAGTACCTTTGATATATATTCCAGGGATTAGTCCATCTTTGTTATCTTTTATCTCTGCGTGTATGTGCACAGCTTTGGGGTTCTCTTCGAATACTTTCCCTACGGAATATATAACAGCATTCAACTCTTTATCAGGGATAAATTCGCTGGTGAATCTGACCTGTTGACCTTTCTTTACTTTCATCGCGTCTTTCTCGAATATCATCAGGTCTGCATGTATATGATCATTGTTGACTATGCTGAGTATCTCATCATTAGGGTTTATGTACTGACCAGACCTAATAGCTACATTTGTTACGTATCCAGGGATTGGACTTTTGATAGCAATACTCTCAGTTATTTCACCTTTCAGTACATTTTCTATATTAATGCTCAACATTTGGAGCTTTTTCTTTTCACCATTGTACCTTGCCTTTTTCGAGAGATATTCGGATTTCACTTTTTGGAATGATTTACCCGAATTTGCATCCATTTCGAATAGTTTTTTCTGTCTTTCGAACTCCGTCTCTAGGTATTCTAGCTCGCTTGCTAACTCTATAAAGTTAGTTTGCAGCTCTATTAGATTTGGGTGGTGCATAACAACTAATGTCTGCCCTTTAGCTACCTTATCGCCTTCTATTACTTTTATGTCTTTTATATTAGCACCAACCATTGCCGTTACAGTCGCTTCATTACTAGGAGGTAATCGCAAATGACCCGTAGCATAAACAGCCTCATTGAGATTTCTCTTAGTCAATGAATCAAATACAATATTCATCGAATCGAATACTTTTTTGTCTATTTCAAGCGCGTTATCATCGTGTGGTTGATCGGTATTTTCTTCTTCACCGTGACCGTGGTCAGCGTGTGGGTCTTGGCTGCTCTTATCATTAGAACATGATACAAGTACTATTGCCAATAATATCAAAATTAATTTTTTCATTTCTATTTCTCTTACTTATTTGTGTAATATTTTAGATTGAGGTACGAATTGTAATAATTCTTCATCGCATTTATGTAGTTTGCTTCTATATCTATGACTTCTCTTATACTTTGTACGAAATCCATATAGTCTATCTCACCGTTTTTGTATCGCAGAAAAGATTTCTCTTTTATATCTGTCACCAATGGCATAGCCTCAGTTTCATAATATTTGTAAGAGCTTTCCCATTTTTTCATTTCTAGTAATTGAGATTTGTAGTTCGCATTAAACTCCATTTCTTTCATTTCCAGAGTTTGCTCGGCAATCATATATTCTTGCTCGGCAGCTCCTATATCACCCGATACAGAGTTGAAGATAAGGGGAAATGAAATACCTACCTGATAAGAGTAGAATCCCGATTGCCCTTGTATCTCTTGTATAGAATAGTTCCCAGAGATTTTGGGATACAGCTCACTATAGCTCACATCTAGCTGCGATTGGCTAACTTCTATGTTCTGCTTATAATACTCTAGATAAGGATGAGATTGGTTTATCTCCAACTCAGATGATTCCATATAATCTAAGTTAGCATTAGCATTAGCAATATACATATTATCATCTGGCAACCACTTATTTAATTGAATAATAGATTGCTCTACTTCAGTTTTTGAGATTTGTAGCTGATTAGCTATTTCGTTAGACTTTGATTTAGTAATAGAATACTCTAGTCCCGAAATGTCTTGCACTTCGTATCTTGCAGAATTCGCATTACGAATACCAACAAAAAGCGAATCAAACTGACGGTAGAAATCATAATGCCTGATAGCAGCCGCTACTTTCATCCAAGCGCTTGATACCTGTTGTGATAGTTGCAGCTCAGTCAGATTATAGTCTATCTGTGCTAGCTGTTCTTGCGATTCATAGTAATCACTTTTTGCAAAAGAGCTGAATATGTCAATATTATTCTGACCTAATCCAATAATACTCCGAACACCAGAGCCACCATTACCAGCCTCTTCTACACTTGTAAATATTTGTGTTTGTCCGAAATCTAAGCTCTTTTTACTTTGTTTATTAGCTTTGGTTATAGAATGCTCTTTTATCTTGAGTTGAGGATAATAGTTCTTAGCTAACTTTACAGCTTCTTCCATAGTAATTGCCTTTGCGTCATAGCTCTGAGCATATATACTATTACTTCCGAAAATAATTAGAACTATTAAAGCAATAGCTGTAGTCGTAATTTTAGGACTTGGTCTCATATTTCTATTCTCCACCCATCTGTACATGATTGGTAATAGGAACAAAGTTAGCAAAGTAGAAGTAAATAGTCCACCAATTACTACAGTAGCTAATGGCCTCTGAACTTCTGCACCTGATGACATACTCACTGCCATAGGGAAGAATCCCAATATATCTGTCAGTGCAGTTAGTAGGATAGGTCTTACTCTTCGCTTAGTTCCTTTCATTATTCGTTTGTTTATATCATCACTGTATTCTTCTTTTAGTTCTTCGAAACCATTGAGCAGAACTAATCCATTGAGGACAGCTACACCGAATAGGACTATGAATCCAACTCCAGCCGAGATACTAAATGGTAAATCTCTAGACCAAAGTGAGAGTACTCCACCAATAGCAGCAAATGGAATAGCGAAGAAAATGAGTGAAGTATATTTGAAAGATTTCAGTGCAATATATATTAGAATAAAGATTAGTAATAGCACTACTGGTATTACTATTTTCAATCTTGACATAGCTCTATCTAGATTTTCGAATGCGCCACCATAGTATATATTATAACCAGCTGGTAATTCTAACTCAGCATCTAACTTTACTTTTATCTCTCTTACTAGAGATTCTATATCTCTATCACGGACATTGATACCCACATAGACACGTCTATTCGTATTGTCACGGCTTATTTGCATAGGACCATTATTGTATTCTATTTCTGCTACTTCTGAAAGCGGTACTTGTGTACCGTCTGGTGTATTCACATATAAGTATCGGATATCATCTATATTAGTTCTTACGCTCTTGTCCAATCTGACTACCATATCATATCTCTTCTCACCTTCGAAAATAACCCCAGCGGTACCTCCAGCGAATGCTGTTTTCAGCGTATTATTCAGATCAGAAATATCCAAATCATATCGAGCCATTTTTTGACGATTGTACTTCACGGAAATCTGTGATAGTCCAGTAGTTGCTTCTACTGACATATCCCCAATACCATCTATACCTTGTATTAGGTCACTTACTTCTTGTGCTTTTTTAGCAAGAACATCTAGATCTTCTCCGAATATCTTGATAGCTATATCTTGCCGAACACCTGTCAGTAAATCATTGAAACGCATTTCTATTGGTTGAGTAAACTCATAGTTGATACCTGGGATAGACTCTAACTCAGCTTTCATCTTCGTTATAAGTTCATCTTTTGAACTAGCAGAGGTCCACTCCTCTTTTGGCTTTAGCTTAACTATACAATCACCAATTTCCATTGGCATTGGATCAGTAGGTATTTCTGAAACTCCGAACTTAGTAAATATGTCATTTACTTCAGGGAATTTTTCCAGCATCAGATTCTCAACTTTCGTCGAAGCTTTTATTGCTTCTTCGAGTGAAGACCCGGGCTTGAGTATAACGTGGAAAGCTAAATCACCTTCGTCTAATTGAGGCATGAACTCTCCTCCTAGTTGGCTAAATATATAGATAGATAAGCCCAAACTAGCAAGTACTATTACCACAAATATTTTTGCTTTCTTCAGTACAAAGCTTAGCATATAACCGTACCAATCTTCTAATTTCTTGACTACCTTATCACCAAAGCTGACCTTGTCATTTGACTTCAAGAAAGTAGCAGACATCATTGGTACATAAGTCAAACAGAGTATCATAGCACCAAGCATAGCAAAACCAAATGTTAATGCCATCGGCTTGAACATCTTACCCTCTACACCCTCCAAAGATAGAATCGGGATGAAAACAATTAGTATAATCAATTGTCCAAAAAATGCCGAGTTCATCATCTTCTTAGATGAATCCTTAGCTATGGCTTTCATCTCATTAGAGGTGACTTCTACTTTCGATTGTTTGATTTTTTGGGTAATACCGAAGACCGTACTCTCGACTATTATCACAGCTCCATCTACTATGATACCAAAGTCAATCGCACCCAAACTCATCAGATTAGCCCATACTCCGAACCAATCCATAAGTATAAATGCAAAGAGTAATGAAAGTGGAATAGTAGAAGCTACTATCAGACCACCACGCCAATTACCTAGGAAGATAACCAACACGAAGATTACAATCAAACCACCTTCGATTAGGTTAGTGAACACAGTAGAAGTAGTATCTTCTATTAGTTCGCTTCTATCTAAGAAAGGGACTATTCTAATTCCCTTTGGTAATGAAGATTGAATCTGTTCTATTCGATTCTTTACATTTACTATTACGTCGTTGGAATTAGCACCCTTTAACATCAGCGCCATTCCACCTACGGCTTCACCTTGACCATTTTTAGTGAAAGCTCCATAGCGAACTGCTCTCCCTATATGTACATCAGCTACATCACTCATGTAAATAGGTATATCATTCATGTTTTTAATTCGGATAGAGCGAATATCATCAAGACTACGGATTAGCCCCTCTCCACGAATGAAATTAGCTTGATGATTCTTAACTATGTAAGCACCACCAGTATTCTCATTATTTTTCTCCAAAGAGGTGAATACATCGGCTATAGTCAAGCCCATAGATTTCAACTTTTCAGGATGAATAGCTATCTCATATTGCTTTATATTCCCACCAAATCCGTTGACCTCCACCACTCCTGGCACCATAGCCATTTGACGACTGACTATCCAATCTTGGTAACTACGCAAATCTGTAAGGGAATATTTGTCTTTATACTCTGGGTCCACTTCTAATGTGTATTGGTATATTTCACCAAGACCAGTTGTTATAGGCCCCATAACTGGTGACCCAAAATCTTTAGGTATTTCAGCCCTTACCGTTTCTAATTTTTCTTGAACTAATTGACGAGGGAGATATGTTCCCAAATCATCTTCGAATACCACAGTAACTACTGAGAGTCCAAATCTGGAAATAGACCTAATCTCAACTACTCCTGGTAGATTAGATAATTGCAATTCGACTGGATATGTCACGAATTGCTCTATATCTACTGTCCCCAAATTAGGGGCTTGTGTTATTATTTGAACTTGATTGTTTGTTATATCGGGTACAGCATCTATTGGAACTCTGTTCATGCTCCAAATACCAGCCACTATTAGGACTATTGTCAATACACCGATAGCAATGCGATTCTCGATTGAGAAATCAATAATTTTGTTAATCATATAACTAACCTATTGCTATGAATAAATTTGTGAATTATTATATCAGCTAAAGCATCGCTATAAAGCGATATCAAGGAGTTGTACTATGATTTGGGAGGTGTAACTTTTGGTTGTATATATTGGTCGATTGTAGCGAATGTATGCTCTTGGCATTCAGCAATTGTATATTCTAGAATCAAATCAATTTGAGTATGGTCTTCTACAAGCTGTGTGCTACAACAGCTGCACATACAAAATGGGGTACAAGTTTCCTCATGCGGAACTTCATCTGATTGAAAATCATTGCAGTCCACTACACTATATTCCGAGTGATTATCGGAAGCATCATCATGACTATCTGTACATGGAAATGCAACAAATGTATTAATCAAGATTAGTAGTAAGAGAGAAACTATTTTCAAAAGTAAATTCTGTTGTTTGAGCAAAAGACTCAGAAGTCTGCTATTTATTACTGCAATTTAGTAAAAAAAGAAATGAATAAGAAAAATATTCTGGCTGAGTTGTTTTGAAAGGAGCTGTGTCCTTATAATGAGAAATAAACAGTCCCACTAATATAAAAAATAAATAAAAAGCCATCTCGAATTAACAAGATGGCTTTCTAATTTCTGATTGATAATCGAATATTATTCTACTATCAATGTTCCTCTCATCATAGCCCAGTGGCCAGGGTAAGAACAAATAAACTCATAAGAACCAGCTACAGGTGCCGTGAATTCTACAGTAGCAGATTCGCCACCGCCAATAAGTTTAGTATGTGCTATTACTGCATCGCCTTCAGATGGGATATAATCGTTAGCTTCGCCTGCAGCGACTGCTTTCTCTGCGAAAGTAGCAACATCTGTTCCAGGAGTTAACAATACCCAATTGTGACCCATAACCGATTTAGCCATTGTACCAGTATGATTCAAAATTAAAGTTACTTTTTGACCTGCTTTTACAGTCAATTCTTTTTTGTCGAATTGCATCTGATCGTTACCAGCTATAGATAATGTCGCTTCGCTGCTTTCTTCAGCCATAATTTCTGGCTCTTTTTCTGCTTCACTGTTTCCGCCGCCACACGCTGTTAATAGAGACAGCCCAAATAGTATTGCAATTATTGATTTTAACATAATACTTATCACTTAATTTAATGATTAAAAATAAACTGAATTCAAATTTAACTAATTAGATTACTATCTTAAAATCTAAAAGTAGACTTTAATCTTAGACTGCACTAATTCTTTCTTCTATTTCGGTTTTCCAACCATTAGGTGCGTATTCTGTTATTCTATCGAACTCTTTGCCGTCTTTTAATAATATCACTGTTGGTACTCTGTTTATATTATACTCAGCTATTCTATCTGCCGGCTTTGATTTAAATAAATTAACATTTATAATTTCTATCGCGTTCTCATCTACATCATTTGATGAGACAAAATGTGCTATCTGTGGCATTGCCGAGACACACATAGGACACCAGCTACCTTGGAATACTATAGCTTTTATATTATTGCTTTCTATTTTATCTTTTATACTCATATCTATCTATCTCTAGTCTATTATGATAATTTACCAGACTTTTGGACGATTTTTACTATCGAATAGTATATAACAGCCCCAATCAAAGCCCAAGTCCACATATTCTGATCAATAGAAAATTCATCAAAAAGCGCATAACCAGCTATAACCTTGAATAGGAAAATGGTTAGAAAAATATTCAGAATACCAGATTTCTCTTGTTTTATTACTTTCCATAGACTGAAAGTACCATCAGGCTTTATCCATTTCTTTAAAGATGGAATAATTGCAGGTGTTTTCTCTGCCCATACTACGTAAGTATTTCCATATTTCTCACGTAGGAATTCTTCTTCTGCGTACATTATTCGCTCGTAGTAGAGCCAATACATAAATAAGAATGCGATTATAAACCAAAAATTAGCAGTAAACAAAGCTATACCTAGCCACATAAAGAAATTACCTAAGTATAAGGGATGTCGGATGATAGAGTAAACCCCTGTACTATTGAGAGAATCTGCAACTTGTCCTACGGAAGTATTTCTGCCTGAAGTATTTTTGGCAGCGAAGCCAACAGAATATGCTCTAATAAACTGCCCAATAAAAGCGACTAACAAGAAAATCAATTCTATACTATAATTATTGAACTGCTCAAGTGTCGTTCCCTTTGAGTTTAACGTATATATATATACAGCCAAGCCCACAGCTACTATTATAAGCGGTAAGTAGCTTCTATTTTTGAATAGAAAATTCCCTTGTATTCGAAATTCTTCTTTTAATGGCATATTATCCTTCTGAAGAGTGTATCAAAGAAGTAAACTACAAAATTTTGAGGTAATTATAAATTGCTGTGGGAAATGTATGGTATGGAATTTTCGCTTACACATTTATTCATTTCTCAGTGATAACGTAGTTAACAAAAAGTCTTCTCTGTTCATTTGTATTTTGTAAGAAGATAGGTTCTCAAATATTAAAATGCTACGTTTACACCGCCGTAGACCATCCTTCCTGGTGCCGATATACCTATTTTATCCTTTCTAGCTTGGTCTAGCAAGTTATTTGCCCGTAAGAATATTGTGTAAAAATTCTCATTATAAACAGTTTTATAGCTTAGTCTAAGATTGAACAATGTAGTGGCATCTATTGGCACCAAACCGCCTTCTAAATCTGATATTCCATATTGATTGCCTATTAGGTCAGCTTCTGCTAAGAAATCTATACCACCATATATTCTCCAATCGGCTTGTAGAAATGCTATTATCTCAGGTCTGTATTCTAGATTTTGTGTTATCCCGTCGACTGTGCCATTACTGTTCATATATGTAAAATGACCAGTCAAATCGAAATTATTCGCAACATAGTATTTCACCAATACCTCAGCACCCATTATAGTTGCTTCATCTAAGTTTACTCTTTGCTTTCTATTTAGGCTATCGCCGGGTACTGTTTCTCTTGTGATTAGGTCATTGTAATTATTAGCAAATACTGACAGAGTTGCATCTAAATCTATTCCATGGTAATCTACTCCAACTTCAGATAGCAGACCTGATTCTGGTTTCAAATCTGGATTAATAACAAATTTGCCCAATGCCGCAGAATATGATTCGCGAAGAGTGGGGAACCTGCTTTTCTTACCAAAGTTTATAAACAAATCAGTTGACTCATTCAGTCTATAAGTTGCACCCAATATACCTGCTATATCATCGAATGAGTTACCTTCAGCTTCTGTGAATACTCCAGCTTTACTAATATCAAATCTGTCATAAGAACTACCAACTGTGAATACCCAATCACCAAGGAATCGCTTATACTCTAAGCCAAAACTACTAGTCATTTGTGAATATTCATTGATTACACTATTCCCTTGCAAATCATCTATTTCTTCGGTGTGTGTAGTGTTGAAGCCATTTATTGCAAAGTTCAACTTATCTTTCTCAGACAAGTCAGCACTGAAGTTGACTCTAATCCCAGTTGTTATATCTTCATCATATTGCTTCTCGTTCAATTCTTGGAAATCTATAGCTTTGTAGTCCTCTATAGTTTGGTCGAATTTATCTATCCATATAGCCCCTTTTACAGAGAGTATTTCAGATAATTTGAATTCACCATTCAAAGTTGCTATACTTCTTAACCACTCAGGGTATTTCCAAAACCGATTTGTTATTCCATCAGGATAGTTCTCAGGAATAGCACCCTGCTGACCATCTATATGATTGAAAGAAGCTCCAATTTTATTCTCATCATCTATTTCATATTCACCACGCAGGTAAGCAGTGATTCTTTCGCTATAGCTGTTAGTGATAAGTACTTGTTCTTTGTCTAAATTAAAATCAAACTTATCATTTTTGGGTGCTTTTAGTCCATCTCGAGTTAGGAAAGATAGATTACCAATATAGTTGAATTTGCCATCTTTGCCTTCTAGCTTTACACTACTATACTTGCGCCCACCTTCACCCAATTGTAGACCAACATTACCACCAATACCATCCTGATCACGTTCAGTTGTAGTGATATTAACAGCTCCACCCAATACATTAGCGCCGTATAGCACAGAGTTAGCTCCTGTACTTATCTTCAAATTACCAATGATATCTGTAGGTATCATACTCAAATCGACTCTGTTGTCCCATGGTATATTAAAATACATACCATCGAAGAATAGTGCTATTGACCTCTCACCTGCACCACGTAGATAAAGTAATGATTCTCCTCGAGAGTTAGTTTGTATAAAACCACCAGGTATTATTGCATTCAGGTCTTCCATATTGACCGCATCTTGCTCCTTTATTTCGTGGTATTTTACTTCTTTGATTTTTGTTGGTTGGATTTTTTGTGAGCCTCTTGCTCCTTCTGTAACTATCTCACCGAGCTTATAGACTCTGATAGTATCTTTGTCTGTTTGTGATACAGCAACTGAAAATGCAAATAATAATAAAAATAGGACTAAAGCTTTTTTCATGTTTTAATTGTAATAATAATAAATATAGTAAAGGCGTTAAGACAAACTAAAAAAAAACATATTTTACGCTTATTCGGAATATTCTTTTAGTAACATCCTGTACCGAGATAATATTTTGGAGCGACTTATAAACCCGAGGAATTCTTTCTTTTCACTAACAAGTGGCAATTGCCATACATCAGACTCATCGAACATTTTTATAACATCTACAATCCTATCTTTCATACTTATCTCAAAATTAGGACTAATTGTCAGTTCTGTTAGGTTTGCCTCTTCCGGAGGTCTGGCACCAAGTAAAAACGGACGCAGTTGCTCTCTATTCAATATACCCCAAAAACGATAGTTCTCATCAACCACTGCAAAAGTGTTTTGATTACTATTTCTGCACATATCTAATACTTTATGTATATCCGAATTAGTTTGAATTACTTCACTTGCTTCGTTTATACATTCCATTATTTTTATTTGATTTAGTATATTTTGGTCATGACGAGTGGTGAATATTTTACCTTCTGCTGCCAGTGTTTTTAATGTAGGGTTTATTGATGAGAAGAATTTATTAATCAAAAAGGCAATAACAGAGACTATCATCAGAGGGATAAACAAATCATAACCCGAGCTAGATTCAGCAATCAAAAATATAGCAGTGAGAGGCGCATATAGCACACCGGACATTACTCCTGCCATCCCAACCAACATCAAATTGGCTATAGGTACATCCACAACACCAACTATAGTTAGTATAAATCCAAATAGAAATCCTATCAACCCACCAGATATAAGAGAAGGAGCAAAGTTTCCTCCATTACCTCCTGAATTTAGAGTAACGCTAGTAGCTACAGCTTTGAAAAGAAGCGTAAGTATTAGGAATCCAATAATTACTAAATCGGGTGAATTGAAGAAACTAAATATTTCTTTGTGTATAAGATAATTGATATTACCTTGGTGGAGCATTTTTATATTCATATATCCCTCACCAAAAAGTGGAGGGAAAGCAACGCAAAGTACGGAGAGTATAACCCCTCCAATTACGGCCTTGGTGATAGGGCCACCCTTATATCTATCGAAGAAGGTCTTCACTTTTTCACTAACTACCAAGAAATAACGAGCATAGAACCCAGTTACTATACCTAAAGCAATATAGAGGAAAGTATTAGCATAATCGAAAGACTGTCGCGCAGTCAGAATAAATAAAATATCTTCTTGGAGCATAATACGAGAGAGTAAACTCCCACAAATAGCAGCTATCACGAGAGGAATAAAATCTGAAAAAACTAGACCTGTCAGTAGTATCTCAAAGGCAAACATAACACCTGCTATAGGTGCATTAAATGCGGAGGCAATACCAGCGGCAGCCCCAGCAGCGAGGAGTAGTGTTCTTTCTTTGTAACCTAGTCTATACCTTTGCGCATAGTTAGAGCCAATAGCTGATCCAGTAATAGCTATCGGAGTTTCCAGACCTGCGGAACCACCGAACCCAACTGTAATAGCACTTTGTATAACCTGTGAGTGCATCTTCCTTGAATTGACTTTGCTCTCATTTTGGGCTATATCATTGAGTACGAATGATATTTCTTTCTTTTGGTCATTATCATAGAAGAATTTAACTACTAACGCTGTGATAACTAAACCTGCAAAAGGAAAGACAGCATAAGCAATCATACGTTCATTAATAGGCAAATCATTATTGAGAAACTCTTGGATAGAATGTACAAAAGTTTTAAGTACAACTCCCGCCAAACCTGCCGAGAAACCAACCAAAATACCAGAAAGGACTAGAAATTGGGAACGAGACAATCTACTTTTAATCCAAAAAAGTAGTATTTCTACGATATTAAACTTTTGAAAAGGGTAATTGACAAACGCCCTTTTGAAGAGTAAAAAGTTAATATATAGTTTTTTTAATCCGAACTTTTTCATGCTTCTAGAAAGACTCAATTTAGATGTGTTACAAAACTATGTTATTTTGAAGTCTATATCAAAATAGAACAACATATTTCAAATAAATAAAATACGATTTTGATTATTAATCAGATTAAGTTAGTTTTGAATAATTGAAATTTCAATGGTGTGTGGGAATTCCGTGTAATTCGGAAACGGTTCCGCCGCTGTAACAAGTTACGACCGTGTCAAGCAAAACTGCAGTCACTGCTATCACTAGTGGGAAGGCGACACGGAAGGTCTGATACTTGGAGTCAGAATACCAGCCATTGATACTCATTGGTATATTCGTGAAAACGAATAGAACATCTGCGGACAACAGATGCTTTGAGGTGAACCGCTTCTCGACTGGATTTCTCATCCATGACTGTGCCTTTTACCTCTGCTAAGTGTTTATTACTTAGAAACTAAAACATATATTTAAAATTATTAGGAGTCAATTATGAAAAAGTTAATACTAACTTTGACATTAATTCTGTGTGGATATGCTGTATCACAAGCATCTATCCTCACTAAGCAATCAGTAGAGCTAGCAGTAGGAAGCAACCCAGTAAGCATATTAGAAAACCCAAATGACGGTATGATTCATATATTCTGTGCTGGTGTGGATGCCAACGATAATAACATATACGATGAAGGCGAAGACGAAAAGCCAAGTTGGTGGCAATACAACCCAACTGGTAGTAGTGTAGAACCGACTATGGTCATGGAATTTGACAATTACTTTGTTAGTCCGTTTAAGCCGAGTATTGGAACTGGTCTTATAAACATTACTTTTAAAAGTGATAAAATGAACAATGAATTTGTCGGAGATACAAAATTTGAGGTTTATAGTATTGCAAATTTTAGCTTACTCTATGATGGTGTTGTAAGTCAATCTGAAGTATTGACAACAAATTATTATACTGGCTATGCCATAACACTAACTAGATTGAATGGCAAGGATTTATTATCTTATACTGATATAACAACAAATGAAACTAATAGTGTTTCTGTGGATGGTGATATTATTGATTTCACTTTCGTTGATTTGAATAAAGATGGAATAGATGAAGTTGCAATTCTAGTTGATGGTGAAAGATTACAGTTATTTGAAACTAATGGTAACATTAGTAAAATAAGTGAAATTGAATTTGATGATAATACAGGAAATAATTCCACTATGGGTAATTTATATACTTATAAAGGTAATATTTATACTACTTACAAAGAGAGTCTTTGGTTTGCTGAAATTGAAGCAGATATTGAAGGAAATATTGAATTAAAAAACTTTGCAATTCCATCACTAACAACATTAAATAATCCAACGACTTACTTACCACTAAGTGATAAAATAAGTGTAATAACTAATGAAAATAATGATTTAATAATCCATAGTGATTTTAATTATGGTACCGTTGAGTATCATAGGACATCTACCTCTACTGATAGAGTTAGCCTTATTGGAAGTAATCTATATGTTACAGGAAAGGGCAAGGTATATATTTATGATTTTAAAAATTCAGTGATTCAAGAGCCAAGTTATATTACTGAAGATTATTTTGATTACCAACCACTAGATATTTTACCTTTTGAAGATAATTTTTATACCATCAATTTAGGTGTTGATTTTAATTATGATGGAACAATAGATGAAGTAAAAGGAGACCAAAAACCTTCTATTTATAGTTTTACATTACGAGGGAATGGTACACCTTTTGAAAACCCTACTAGGGAAATAAATTTTGACTTCCCATTAAACTACCCACTATACACAAACATTTCATCAGATGGCGATATACCATTACCTTCGGGTAACATGGTGCATTTCTATAATGTAACAGATAACGAAGTATATGATACTTTTGATGCTGAAAAATATGTTGCTTCTGTAAATAGTATATTTACTTATCTAGTTATGGGTCTTCGTGACTATGAAACTGGTAAGAGCTATATCAGAATTAGAAAAGACGACCAAAGAGACTTTAGTGTTGAAGTAGGTACTAATGTTGCTGATTTCATAGTTTACGGTAAAGGTAATGGTTTCAATGTGCTTTCAGTTTCAGAAGGTAACTTTGGTCAACCTGATGCTAAAATTAGTTTAGTTGAATCGAATATAATGACTGGGAAAATAACAACTACCGAATTCGATGCTGGTACTACAGGTAGTGCTGTAGTAGCTAATAGTGATAATTCTAAAGCAGCAATAGTGATGAACGGAAGCCACGAGATTCATATTTTTGATATGAACACAAATGAGATTATACTAACTTTCTCGACTGGAACGACAGGCTATGGCGGACCAAGAGATGCTAAGTTCCAAGGTGATAAGCTTTATGTTTCTACTTATAGTAACAAGATTCTAATGTTTGATTCTAATACTGGTACTCAACTTTCTTCCATTTTAATTGATGGAAATAGTGAGGGGCTTGCTTTAGCTGGCAACTATTTACTAGCAACAAATATCCAATATAGTAACTATCAACCAAGTAATAGAGTTTTTGCTTATGACCTTGATAGAATATCAAGTGTAGAAGGGACTACTCCTACTCAACAAACAATCCGAGTTTACCCACACCCTGTTTCTAATGACTTTCACTTAGTGTCAGATGATTTGGCTGGTACTAATGACATAGCAATCATTAACAATCAAGGTAAGATAGTTGCTACATATATTGGCAGCTCGAACGGTGCAATAGCTCTAAACGCTGATGCTCTTGGATTAGTATCTGGTAACTACACAGCTGTTATAAACGGAACTAGAGCTGTTAGATTTGTTGTGATAAAGTAAAAATATAAAATAATAATTATTGAGGAACCTCATGAAAAAACTTAATTTATTAATAATTCTGCTACTGTGCGGATACGCTGTATCACAAGCATCTATCCTCACTAAACAATCAGTAGAGCTAACAGTAGGTAGCAACCCAGTAAGCATATTAGAAAACCCAAGCGATGGAATGATACATATATTCTGTGCTGGTGTGGATGCCAACGACAATAACGTTTATGACGAAGGCGAAGATGAAAAACCAAGTTGGTGGACGTATAATCCAGCAGGTAGTAGCGTAGAACCAACAAAGATAAATGAGTTTGACAACTACTTTGTTAGTCCGTTTAAGCCGACTGTTGATACTATCAAGGGATATTCGACAGTAATTCTACCATTCGCTGCATCAAAAACTGATGGTGAGTTCACTGGGAATGGATTTGTACAGGGGTTTCAAATGAAAAGTACAGCTCCTGCATTCAAAGTTGAAGTTACAAATGGCGAGTATCTATATTACGAAAGACAATTAGCAAATACTATCAGTGTTATTAGAGTAAATGGCAATGATTCACTTATTGTTAAGAATGATCTTAATAATCAAGTAGATGCTTTTGAGTTAAAAGGGGATGTGATTGAATATGTCACTTTCTTCGATGAAGATGATAGTCAGTATTTCGCTCCACTTTATTTTGATGGAGATAGCTCAAGCGTTGCGGTTTACGAGCTTGATAAAGATTTGAATATCGAATTTTTATTTGAAAATGATAAAAGCATATGGTATTTAAATAAAGATTCAATTTCAAGTTACACAACTGACGGTAAAAAAATATATGCTTCAACTCATACAAGCTTATTTGTCCTTATGTTAGAGATTAATCCTGAAAAAGATGGATTCAAGACATGGCCACAATACGTTGGTTACGAAAGTGGAAGAATCAATAACTATGTGATAGGAATAAAAGATGATGTTCATTTAATTAGCACTTCTGAAAGGGATCTAATAGCAATTAATTTGGGCTATAATGTCCCACATCCAATTAACGAGATGCATCATTCTCAATTTGAAATTGGATATATTCAATTCATTGGGAATCAAGTTTATTGTGCAAGCTCATTTAGCAATGATATAAATGGAGGGAGAATTTCTATTTACGATTTGACTAATGAATCAAATCAAGATCAAGCAATAGCTGGTCAAGAATATGTAGGCTATCAACCAGTTGCCTTGTTTGATCTTGGTACTCACCCCAGAGAAAATTTATATACTTTAGCTATTGGTATTGATTACAATTCCGATGGGATTATTAATGAAAAGGAAGGTGATATACCAGCGACCCTTAGTACTAATTTCTTTGTTGGAACATTTGAAAAATGGGATTCTGTGAAAGAATTTTATTTCCCATTAAATTACCCAGTTAATAGTAATATCAGTAATAATGGTGATATCATTTTGCCATCTGGCAACATAGCGTATATTTATAATGTAGAAGCCCAAAACCTTGTTGATTCATTAGTTACTGATATGTATGTCGCTTGTGCCTTTAGTGGGTTCAAATATTCACCTTTAGAATATAAATTCTTAGGTTTGCGTGATTATGAATCGGGTAAAAGCTATATCAAAATCTATAAGGAAGATATAATTGACGTAAATACTGAAGTAGGAGCAAATGTAGTTGATGTAAAAGTTTACCAAAACGCTTCTGGTCCTAGTATTATCTCACTTTCAGAGGGTAACTTTGGTACTTCAGACTCTAAAATTAACTTAATAAAATTAAGTGGATTAGAAATAACTGATAACTTAGAAATAGTAGTAGGAGAAGGTGGTAATTCGATAGAAATTGATAGCTCCCAAACAAGAGCAGCTGTAGTAATGAACGGGAGTCACGAAATTCATATTCTTAATTTACTTACTGGCGAGATAGACTTGACTTTCTCGACTGGTACAACTGGATATGGTGGACCAAGAGAAGCTGCATTTAATAATGATAAATTATTTGTTACTACATACAGCAACCAGATAATGATGTTTGATTCCAATACTGGTGAAAAATTATCCTCAATAAACATAGACGGAAACTCTGAAGGACTTTTAATAGAAAGAAATTATTTAGTTGTTGCGAATAATCAATATAGCAACTACGAAGCAAGTAACAGAATTTTCATGTATTACTTGGACAAAATCACGGGCGTTGAAGAGACAACTCCGACTCAGCAAACAATCAGAGTTTACCCGCATCCTGTTTCTAATGATTTCCACTTAGTGTCAGATGATTTGGCTGGGACTAATGATGTAGCAATCATTAATAGTCAAGGTAAGATAGTAGCTACTTATAGTGGCAGCTCAAACGGTGCAATAGCTCTAAACGCTGATGCTCTTGGATTAATATCAGGTAACTACACTGCCGTGATAAATGGCACTAGAGCAGTTAGATTTGTTGTGATAAAGTGATAAAATTACTCGGATATATAGTTGTTTTCTTGATAGCTTTTGGATTCTTGTATTCTGAAACTGATTCGGTAGCAAAACGCTTCCCAGAGGTGACAATCGAAGCCAAAAATGAGCTAACAAACCAAGGATTCAACTATATATCCAGTCAATTAATTGATAGCAAAACCATAGCTAGAATCAATCCTATACTAGTCAGCGATGTACTGCAATATGCCGCAGGTGTGAACATTCGTGACTATGGGGGACTTAGCTCTATCAAAACGGTTTCACTTAGAGGTATGCCCTCTAACCAAACGCTTATACTAATGGATGGTCTTCGTGTCACAAACTCACAGACAGGTATAGCAGATGTTAGTAAGCTTTTTATTAGCTCTGTTGATAGAATCGAAGTTGCCAAAGGCGGTGCTTCATCGCAATACGGTAGTAACGCTATGGCTGGGGTTGTGAATATGATTAGCAAAACCGAGTTATTTGATGAATACAGATTAACAGCTAGTTACGATAGCTTTACTAATCGAATATTGGAGGCTGATATTACTCAGAATATAGATTCCTTTCCATTTACTTTGAAACTACGAAAGACAGATTCGGAGGGTACTTACAGTTTCCGTATCGGCGACAATGACTACGAAAGACAGAACAGCCAAGTCGATAATATTGATCTATATTTGGGTACTGTTTTGGGGTGGGGGAATTTTAATATAAAGCCAAGAGTTATACTTCGCAGTTCCGAGCGAGGGAACCCAGAGCCGTTGATAGCTGGAGTACAGAGACCGAGTAATGCTTTCCTAAAAGAATCAGATATGACAGCTATTGTCTCAGCAGATAATTACATAAATGATAGCACGGTTTTCAAGATTGGTGCAGTCTATAATTACAGTGATTTGCAATTCAAAAATGAACAAGCTATCGAGTTCGGTGCAGGTGGACTGGACAATGATTTTTATAATAACGCTATGCAAATCAGATCGGAATATGCTACCAAATATAAGAACCTTCGCTACGGTTTTGTAGCAGATGGAACTCTCAATAAGCTCGCAGGAGATATGCTGCAAGATGTGAATGAGGACATAGCCCGTAACGATATTGGCATCTCTGCTAATATGAATTACACTAAGAAAAGCGTAGTAATTGAGTACGGATTTTACAGTAGTTTTAGAGCAGATTATAGTTCTGATTTCTCAGGTAATTATTCGCCTATGATTGGTGCTTCAGCAAGAGTAGTCCAAGCAAATTTGGTTACAAAAGCATCACTGAGCACTGGCTATCGTTTGCCATCCTTCAATGAAATGTATTACCTTAACTATGGTAATCAGGATCTTCGACCAGAGCGGTCAATTACTTACAATTTGGGGTTTGATTATGACCCACCGAAGTTTGGGAAATTTGGAGTCAATTTATTCTACACAAATACTCGTGACCAAATCGCCGCAGTACCTACTGGGCCTATCACTTGGCAATCGCAGAATATCGACAAAGTCAATTCACAAGGGATTGAGTTTTTTAGTATTCTGACTCCAATTGAGGGACTGAACATAGTATATAATTACATATACCAGCAGCCGCTAATCAAGTCAGGTGTTGGGGAAGATGAGAGAGTGTTACTTCCCTATACCCCAGAGGAGATAGTGTCAGCTCTCGTTACTTATGATTTTAGTGATGTTCAAGTTGGTTCTTCACTGCAACATAAGAGCTATATATTCACAACTATCGACAATGACATGGGTCTTATAATCGAAGATTATACGCTACTCGATGTATTCGCTTCTTATAAATTGGATGTATTTGCTAATAAGCTATTAATCAGGTTAGATGTACAGAATCTACTAGACGAACAGTATCAAGTTTTTTTAAATTACCCTATGCCGGGTCGTAATATCCGAGGAACAATCAGCTATGAAATATAGCATTTTAATATTTATGATGGCTGCGAATTTGTATTCGCAAGATTGTATTACTATCAATCACGTATTCTCATTCACTCCTGGAGTGGGTCAAAAACTTGGTCAGAGTGAAGAATTCTACCCTGCTAATATATTTGGGATACCGTCTCGCATAGCTAGTGAGGACGTTGCAGAGGCAACTGAAAGCGAAGTCCTTTCTCTTGGCTTTGGTGGCGAGATAATAGTCGGCAACTCAGATAATCTGATAATAGATGGCGATGGAGCCGATTTCACTATCTTCGAAAATGTATTCAAGAACCCTATTAATGGTCGTCTATTCAAAGAACCGGCAATAGTTTCAGTAAGCAAAGACGGTATTAGTTATACCGAATTCCCTTATGTGTTTGCCTCTCTTGAGGGCTGTGCAGGGACTCACCCTACTTATGGTGCTGCCGATTATTGCGATTCTGATGTGAGTGGTGGCGACAGTTTTGATTTGGCTGATTTAGGATTAGACTCAATTCGATATATTAAAATCAAAGACATTACTGACCAAGTCTTTGCAAATCAGAATCACAAATACTTCGATTACTCACTTAGTGGCTTCGACTTAGATGCATTGGTAATACATAACTTTGTGGTAGACGTAATGTCATCTGTAGAATCTGATATATCCGAGTTTTATACTCTTAGTTCTGATGAAATAACAAGCTATAATGCGAGTAACTCAATTCAGATTTATAATATAAATGGTATATTGGTATCTGAGTATTCGGGCATTGGTTTATTCCAATTTCGAGAATTACAGAACGGAATTTATATAATGAAAATTAGTAATAGCAAGGGAACTGCAATTGAGAAGATCATTAATCTATAGCATATTTTACAGCATATTATTATCATTGCTTTTCATCGGGTGTGTGGAAACCCCTAACACTCCAACTGGTGAAGCGAAGCTATACGACACTCTCGCTACTCCATTCCCAGAGTCAGGAATAATAGTGCTTTGCGAGGGATTGTGGAACTACAATAACTCTGATATCTATGTACATGATAATATGACTGGAAAAACGTTAAATTCGTATTTCAAAACTGCGACTGGTGAATATCTTGGAGATATAGTCTCGGATATGAGAGTACTCGAAAATGGCAGAATAATATTCACAGCAACAGGCACGAAACAGCTGATATTACTCGGCTACAAAGTGCCAGCTATCACAAGCAAAATCGACATCACTTACGACAGAGCAGCGCCGCGCTCGCTAACCACTATCGGCAATAGATACTATTACACCGATTTATATAGAGACGAAGTTAGAAGCGGAACAATCAGCGACACACTTTCACCACCAAATCAAGTCTTTCCAACAGGCCCAGCACCAGAAGATATAATAGCACACAATGGCAAACTGTACATAGCCAATTCGGGTTTCGGTGACTATCGGCAAAAAGAAAAGAACGCTGGTACACTTCAAATACTAGACCCCACAACGGGTACAAGCGAGTACATATACATAGGTCCCAATCTAGTCCAAATAGCAATTAACCGAACAGAGAACTATATAGCTTGTGGATACCTAAACACTCCATCGCAAGTTGTAAAAGGAGAGTTGGGAGGAATAAAGTTTGTTGATTTATCGACTAATAATATACTCAGAGAAATGCCCCTCAAAGATTTTTCGGATGTAGTGCTAAACGAAAGTACAGGAGCAATTTATTACCTGGCTGAAGGTGGGCTATATGTATTCCCACATATAAACAGCAGAGCAATACCGCAGCTAATATACGAGAACACTACCAAAGACGTGTGGCCTTCGCTATCCATAGACGACGCTAATGGTGAGTTATGGATAGGAAATGCCCGCAATTTCCAACGCGACGGTGAAGTAATAGTAGTTAGACCAGACGGCACTATCCTCCACAAGATACAGGTCGGCAAGAATCCACGGAAGGTGGTGGGGTATTAGAATTTGACGTAGAGACGTATTGTTTATGCTGAGCGAAGCCGAAGTGCATACGTCTCAGAAAATATGTTAATTAGAACTAAAGAAGTTAGCACTTGTACTGAGCTTCGTCGAAGTAAAGAGTCTAGGTGTTACTGCAGTCTTACTCTTTCTCCTTTCTTTTCTTCGTTTATAAAGTTCTCAAGTTAATTATTATTTCTAATATTATTGGACTTTACAAACATAGGATGACGAAGATGTCCTAAGTAAGCAGTAGAAACAAAGAAATGCTTTCATTTAGTTTGCTTAATTTGAGAATGCAGTAATATTTTATTATCTTACAATTACTTGCAGATTAGAATGTTAAGATTTTCTACAACTTGAGGCTCTGTTAGAATGATAGATAATGATTTTAAAGTATTTTGGTTTGATTTGTTTAGCAAACCGAAAATGTTTTTTACAAAGAATCTTACTGAAAGCACGAATAAACCCAGATTCTTTGTCCTTGCATTTATAATTTTCGGATTGGGGTATGGCATAAATCAAGTTGATAAACAAATTGCTAGGTATGAATTACAGGGCACCTTAGATAATATGTCCTTTATCAATAGTTGGATAAGTTATTGGTTCTCAGCAATAATTGTCGGATTATTAGTTGGAATGTTAAGTTATTATATTGGCGGATGGTTTTTCAATGTGAGAGTAAAATGGTCTAAAGGAACAAATGATATTGTTAAATCTAGAAATATCTTTGTCTATTCAGGTGTTATTTCAAGTGTAGTTATTATTTTTACAACTATTATCTCCTCCCTTTTAGGTGATAAGCCCTATGACCCTTACTATGATAGTTATCAATGGGATATAATTGCAGCATTATTAGTATTAATATCTGTATATTATTCAATATATGTAAGTTATATTGGTGTTATTACACTCATGAATGCTGATAAATATAGAAGTAAACTTTGGTTTCTAATATTACCTATCATCTTTCATACAGCTCTGTACTTATCTATTATTCTTCTTGCAATTGAATTAATAAGTTTATAATAAAATACACAAAACTCATACTGTGATACTAGCGATATTATCCTCAGCACTATACAAGTCGGAAAGAACTCAAGGAAGGTGGTGTTTTATTGATAGTTTCTAATTTAGTATTAAACAGATAAGGAAGTTTAAGGAATGGACAGTAGAAAAGTTACTAAAGAGATCAATTCTATAATTCGACCAATTTTAAAAGAAAATGGATTTAGTAAAAATTCTGGTAGAACTTATTGGAGGTATTTTGATGATAGAATTGATATATTAAATTTTCAATCATTTAATAGTTATCATTCAGAAGTTATGGGATGCTCAACATTTTCTTATTCTATAAATCTTTCTACGTTCTTAAGTTTTATTCCAGATAAAGACAATGTCAAAGAAAAAAATGGACTTAAAAGACCGCATGAAGCGAATGGACATTTTAGGAGACAACTAAAAAAAAGTATCGTCCAACCAAAATTAAGTATAGATACTGTTTGGTCAGTTGATGATTTAGGAAATAATCTTTCAGAATGTATATATGATTCTAAAAATCAGATTGTGAATATTGCGTTTGATTGGTACGAAAAATTCAATTCGAGGGAGAAAATACTCCAAATTCTGCTCAATGATGAAGTTGATATGGAAAACACTTGGGGTTACGGGAACTTTGAAAGTGCAAATCGAAACGAACTAATTGCCTATACTGCACTCGAGCTGAATCAAAAGAAATTGGCTTTAGAAAAATTAAATAAATTGCTGGAATTCTATAAGGTTCAATTAGAATATTGGGGTTACGATGACTTTCGAGAAAGTATAAAATTTACAGAATTAGAAATAGAACGAATAAAGAGATCTTTATAGCAACCACCAATCTTACGGCGAAGTAATAGTAGTCAGTCCAAACGGTAATATCCTCAACAACTTACCAGTCGGCAAGAACCCACGTAAGGTGGTGGGGTATTAGTCGAACAGTCACTCTGAGCTAACAAAGTTAGCGAAGAGTCTAGGTAAATTATTATATTTGTAAAATGAAAAAGATTAATAACATACTGACATTAGGAATACAAATCACTTTGACATTCATTCTGATTTTTTTAGTTTATATGTTCTTTGCTTTGTTTGATAGTGACTTTGGATTTGATGGACTTTTCGGACTTATTATTTTTCAACCAATTATAGCCGTTGTGGTTTCGGGTTTAACGATTCTACTTTGCCTAATAGTTGGACTTCCAATTAGACTTCACAAAAAGTTAAACTATTGGTGGACTACAAATTTTTATATTTCAATATTGGGGGCAATTATAGGTTTGGCTCTATTGTTTCTAGCCGTACTCCCTTACTTTAATGAAACTGTAACAGCCATAATTGATGGACAAGAAACTTTGAAACAAATTCCAAACCCTTTGCTTGCTATAATTGGTTGGTTCTTGACATCTTTCTCTTTACTTCATATTTTTCC
>JAGXGG010000062.1 GCA_024636855.1 Ignavibacteriota bacterium
GTATGTGCTTGATTCCTTACAACTATCTACCCTGACATCTTCGGGATTAGTGAAAGTAGGATCTTCAGGAATATAAAATGTTTTTAAACATGAGTCAGGTGGAGGGTAGGAAAATGCTGTATTAGCATACAGCATTAGAAATGTGAAAAATATAAAATGTTTCATAATAAAACCTCAAAAATTTAATAAATAAGTTTCTTTACTCTAATAAGAACAATGAATAAATGAAAAGTTACAATAGAGATAATAAAAATATAATTTGGAAGAATTAATTAACTTTAACGTCAGCTCTTTTTTAACCGTAGCATTCAAACTGATTGCTAATAACATTATAATTAAAAAAAACCTCATTATGGACTCCAAATAGACTATTTCATGTATAGGCAAATTACAAAAAAATCATATGTATTTCAAATCCTAAAACCCACCTAACAAATTTTCTCTTTTCTTATGATAACCAACGGGTTGGATATTATTAATCTTTGTGCTCATCTCAACGGCATAAGAAAGTGCATCTACTATATCATCATGTTTTGCATTTGGGAAGTTGAGTAATTCATTCTCTGCATCAGATAGACAATTTATAGCTTTATTGAAATACACTTTACCTGCTTCTATCTTAGCAGCTAGGGGCAATGCTCTTGATACTTTATCTTTCTTTGGTATTAGTTTGGTTACGGGTAATCCTAGATCACTAAGGTTATGAAATAAGCTCGCTTGGTATTGGACTGTCTCTATTCCTATTCGCATTGGTTTATATTTTTCATAAAGTTCTCTTATTAACTCTATATGCTTTGATGGTAGTATTTTCTCTCTTAATATATCGAGAATAATCAGATCCTTCTCGCTGTCTGTAGCAAAGACTGCGACTACGGTATAGTCGGCTTTTTCGCTTGTAGATATAGCCAAATCACAAGCAAAGAATAAGTCTAATTCACTCATTTCTATCACAAACTCTTTTGATTTTGCGATTCCGTCTATCCGCTCAAAATACCTGAAATCACTTCGTTTGAATATTCCACCTTCAGCAGGTGCAGGTGATTGTTGGTATAAACTTGAAAACCAATAGCTGCCGATACTATCCTTTATGTCAAGTAGTGATGATTTAGAATAACGGCTCTCCCAAAGGGCTTCTCCTGTTTTTCTGCCAAGTAAGTCATTATTCTCTGCAATGGCTGGTAGTATTATTCTGTCCCATTTATTCTGATTTAGCAATCGACCAGCTAGGTCATCTTCGTGCCATCTGGTCATAACTAGTATAATTACTCCATTCGGCTCTAATCTAGTGAGTAGAGTCGCATTGAACCATTCGAATATCTTATCTCTTGCCTCGGGTGAGTTCGCTTCTGCATCATTTTTTATAGGGTCATCTACTATTATTAGGTTTGCACCTTTTCCCGTGAGTGAACCTCCAACTCCTACAGAACTTATACTGCCATTTCTATTGGTTACAAACTCGGATTTTGCTTTCTGAGAATTACTAAGTTCTAATCCGAATTCACCCCCAACTTGCTTGTACATATCTAGTATCTCTCGTCCGAAATACTCAGCAAGAGTACTATTATAGGCAGCTATTATTATTCTATCTGAAGGATTATTGAGTAACCACCACAAAGGGAAGATTTTTGTAACCAATTGAGATTTGCCGTGTCTTGGAGGTATATTTATTATTAATTTTCTTATTTCCCTATCGTATAGTTTCAGAAGTTTTTCCTCAATGAATTCTATATGTGGGGTAGAAATCCAATTGTCTTTGTATATGGATTTAGCCGTTATTTGTGGTGATATTAATTTTAGTAATTTGATTATTTCCATTTCCAAAATTCACAAATGGCACATATATATACTAATATATTAATAATAAATAATTTGATAGTTAGTTTTAAATAGATTAATTTTTAAGATTATAAAAAAGCAAAAACCTTTAATTAGAATCTAATTATGGACTATACTAAGAATAGAAAAGAAGAAATCAAATTAGGATTGAATCAATATAGAAATATAATTGAAAGTTCTCCTATGTATGTACTCAAAATTGATAGGGAATATAGGATTACTTATGCTAATGATACTTTTTTTAATGAGCTAAATTTTACTAAAGAAGATATAATAGGATTAAATGCTCAAGAAATAGGTTTTCCCCAAGAAAGTTATTCTAAGTGGTTTATGTACTATGAAAAAGTATTTATTAGTGGGCAGAAAGAAACCTTCGAAACTAGGGTTAATACTAGAGATAGTGTAAAGTTCTTCAAGCTATTTTTATTTCCAGAAATAGATGAAAATAACCAAGTATTCTCTATCACAATCTATATGACAGAGACTACAGATATAAAATTAATAGAAGACGAGCGGGACTATATATTCAACTTCTCACTTGATATGTTTGCTATCCAAACTATAAAAGGTGACTTCCTAAAAGTAAACCCATCGTGGAATGAAATTCTAAATTGGCCAGCAGAGAAGATAATTGGTTCTAATTGGCTAGATTTCGTTCACCCTGACGACATAGTAAGAGCTCGTAATATGCAAGAAGATTTGCTGAATTATGACTTAGTAGTATCTCACGAAACGAGATTTAGATGCTATGATGATACTTATTTGTGGTTGGAATGGAATTCCATTCCGATAAAACATAAAGATATAATTATAAGTGTAGTCCGCAATATTACTCAATGGAAGGAAATCAATGAAAAGTTAACTGAATCGGAAAAGAGATTTAGAGAAGTAGTGGAAACTGCTAATTATATGCTCTACTGTACTGATCTGAAAGGTAATGTTTTGCTAATGAATGAACCTGGACTGAAGCTAAGTGGTTTATCTCTAGAACATCTAAATGGAAATAATTTAATTGATTTAATTGAAGACAGTCATAGAGATTCGGTAAAATCATTCTACCTAGATATGATAGAAAATTTACATGAATCGAATGTAATAGAGTTCCCAATAATTAATAAAACGGGTGAGTTAATTTGGCTAATGCAAAATGCCAAATTGAAAATCGAAGATGGTGTTCCCATTCGGATTGATTTCATATCGCGTGATATTACAATCAGAAAAGAAGCAGAGACAAAACTAAGAAATAGTGAAATGCGACTACGGAATGTAGTTAATTCCTCGAATGAAGTCATCCTAGTTATTGGTGAAGATGGTCGGCTAAAAGACGCTAATGACACAGCATATAAAGTACTGGGAATATTTGATAATAATTTACTTGGTAGTGAATTTAGAGATATATTATTTGATACCGAATCTGCCGAGCTTTTCGAAAAATATTTTGATAGTCATAGAGATTTGGGCGCTATTACTTTTGAGTTAAGAATAAGTATTAAGGGGGATACTCCTCTACATTTCAAAGTGAAAGGGATAGAATACAATGATGGCACTGGTGACAATTTATTGCTCTTCATGACTAATATAACTGAAATCAGGCAGGCTCAACAAGTAACACAAATACTTTACAATGTATCGCGAGCTGCCAATCTATCTCATGATCTTTCGGAGTTATATGAGTATGTTCATCAAGAAATACGTACTGTGATTAACTCAAAGAATTTTGCGGTAGCTCAAATCGACAAAAAACGAAAGATTATTACTTTCCCATATTTCAGAGATGAAAGAGACGAAGAGTTTGATTCAATTGAATTGAATGATCTTACTTCCCTCACGAATAGGGTTATACTGAAAAGACAATCACTAAGATTGAATGAATCTGAGATATTAAAGATGATTGTGGATAGAAATACTTATCTATATGGGAGTATTTCCAAAAGCTGGCTTGGTGTACCATTGCTCGTAAATGATGAGATATATGGTGTAGTTATGGTTCAGGATTATGACTTGGTCGAGGCTTATGGTGAAGATGATGAAAAAATACTTTGCTCTATATCAGAAATACTAGCCTCTACTATATCGAAGCTGAAATACCAAGAGGAGTTAGAAGTTTTAAACAAAGACTTAGAAAAAAGAGTAATAGACAGAACTGAACAATTAGAAAGAACTTTGGAAAATCTAAATTATGAGAATGACCAAAGAAAGTTAGCACAGATTGAATTACAAAATACTCAAAGAGAACTAGAAAAATCATTAGAAAATGAAAAAGAATTACATCAGATAAAATCTAGGTTTATCTCTATGGTATCACATGAATACAGGACTCCGCTCACTGTTATTCTCTCCTCTACTAATCTGCTCAATAATTATATGGAGAAAATGTCTGCGGAACAAATAGAAAAACAATACAAAAATATATCTGCTTCTGTCTCATCTATGACTAATCTACTTGATGATGTACTGATGATAGGTAAAACTGAGAATCTTACTGCTCTAAATCTAGTGGAGTTTGATATTACAAATTCTATTCAATCAATTATTGAAAATATTAAGTTTATTGATAATGGGAAACATGAATTCTTAATTAATATGCCTGAGAAACTCTGCGTATTCTCTGATAAAAGACTATTAGATCACGCAATAGGAAATGTAATTTCTAACGCCGTTAAATATTCCGATAGAGATACAAAAGTTCTAATTACTGTAGAAGAATTAGAACATGATATGCTTGAGATAGCTATAACAGATATGGGTATAGGAATTCCAGAAGAGGATATTGAAAAAATATATGATTCTTTTTTCAGAAGCTATAATACAGGTACTATAGAAGGAACAGGTCTTGGGATGTCTATAGTTAAAAAATCAATTGAATCACTTCAAGGAAGCATCGAAATAGAGTCTAAACTGAATGTAGGAACAAAAATTAAACTAATTGTTCCTCAGAAAGTAAGTAATTAATATATATTATTTAACTTTGTTTATGGAAAATTTACCAAATATTTCTATTAATCTAATAGTTAAGAACGAAGAAAAGAGAATAGCTGAAACTATTAACTCAGTCAAACCATTTGCTAGTGAAATAATTGTAATAGACACTGGCTCTACAGATAATACTGCTCAGATTTGCACCCGAATGGGTTGCGAGGTGTATTACCATTCATGGAACGATAATTTCAGCGATATGCGTAATATTGCTTTGGATTATTCTGCTTCGGAATGGATTCTAGTAGTTGATGCCGATGAAGTAGCCAGATTTGGTTTACTTGACTTACCTTTGGAGCAAATGAATGACCCTAAAGTTGGTGGTATCAACCTTCAGATAATCAATCATATAGATGAAAATGATGACTCTATAATATCAAAACACAGATATACTAGACTTTTCAGAAAAGATAAAATAATCAGATTCACCGGCAGAATACACGAGCAAATACGCGAATCAATTGAAGAAAAATATGAAATATACAATAGCGAACTAATTATTGAGCATTTCGGATATCAAACTATTGACAAAGAAAAATTAGAACGTAATACAAGACTTCTAGAACAAGATATAGAGGCCGATGCTGATGATTGGAAGTACTATCACTTAGCAGAAACTTTATTTTCGGGTGGTGATAAAGACAAATCTCTTGATATCTTTGAGAAAATAGTCGATTCACCGGAGTTAACGGGTTTACAGTTAGATAGAGTTCGAACTAGATTAGGACAATTATATCTAGGTTCAGACAGATATAATGAGGCTGAGTCAGTTCTTAGTTTTGTTTCCGAAGACAAAGACACCGAAGGTTTACGACAATATGTATTAGCTGCTGTGAAGCTATCCACAGGCTTTGTAGACAAAGCAATCGAACTATATAAATCACGAGACATAGAATTATCAGATTTAGTTGATAAACATCAACTAAAAGTCGCTCTGGAAGGAGCAAATCAATACAAGTCACTAATCACAAAAAAATAATGAAAAGACCAAATTGGGATCAACTTTATATTACTATGTGTTACTTAGTTGCTATGCGAAGCAAAGATAGCCATACTCACATGGGCTCGGTGATTGTCGACAAAGATAATGTATTAGTCTCTACTGGATACAATTCACTACCCCGTGGTATAGAAATAGACAAAGATGAAAAGCGATTGTCACGTGATGGGGGAGAGAAGTATTTTTGGATGGAGCACGCTGAAAGAAATGCTATATACAATGCTGCTAGACGAGGTACAGAGCTAAAGAATTGCAAACTCTATGTACCATGGGCACCGTGTACTGATTGTGCTAGGGGGATTATACAAACAGGTATAGCTGAAGTCATAGTCCACCAAAATGGTCAGGATTTCTATGATGCTCATACTAATGGGAAATGGGTAGAAGCTACTGAGAGAACAATGCTCATGTTCCGTGAAGCTGGCGTTAAAGTTACATATTTCGAGAGCGATATTGTTATCCCAGAAATATATATGAATGCTAAAATGTATGATGCAGCAGTATATTTGAATAAATCAGGTGAGCAATAGGGTCTATTTGACTTCTTTGTTATACTGTATTTCGTATAGATTTTTATAGAATCCGTTCTTAGCTATTAACTCTGTATGCGTACCACTTTCAACTACTCTTCCTTTGTCGAACATATATATGCAGTCGCAATTCACGATTGTAGATAGTCTATGCGCTACTATAACGGCCGTCTTATCTTTCAGCGAACTTTCTATAGCATCTTGCACTACTTTCTCAGATTCTGCATCAAGTGCTGAAGTAGCCTCATCGAATATCAATACTTCAGGATTACGGACTAGTGCCCTTGCAATAGCTACTCTCTGGCGTTCACCTCCAGATATTGTAACTCCACGATCACCTATTATAGAATCGAATTTATCTGGTAATTCCATAATAAAATTATATGCATTTGCTATTTTTGCGGCCTCAATTACTTTCTCGTCCGATACATCTGTCATACCGTAGATTATGTTATTATAGATAGAGTCATTGAAGAGTATATTTTCTTGTGAGACTATACCGAAAAGTGAACGATAATCTCTGATTATAATGTCTTTTATGTCAATACCATCCAAAGTAATAGAACCACTTTTGGGGTCATAGAACCTAGTAATTAGGTCTAGCGCAGTTGATTTGCCACTACCACTACCACCTACAAATGCTACTTTCTTGCCTTTCTCTAGTTTGATTGTAACATTGTTCAGAACATGGTGATCAATGTAAGCAAACGATACATCATTAAATGAAATATTATTTTTGATTTTTGTAATTGACTGAGTACCTTCTGCTATACTCGGCTCTTCGTTCAGAATACTCATTATCCTTTCTCCTGCTACTATCCCTTGTTGCATATTTGAATAAGAACTAATGAGAGACATAATAGGAGTCATCATAGCAAATAGCATAAAAAGGAAAGTCATCAGGTCGTCAGCTTTCACTGTCTTATCTACTAATACTTGCTGACCACCAATTACTAATACCACACATAGACCTAATATAGCCCATATTTCATTAGCAGCTGGAACTAACGCCATTATCCTTCTGTGTTTTATGGCAGAATTGACATAGGAGCTTGTATCTTTAGCAAATCTTTGATTAGTGGCTTCTTTAGCATTTAGCGCTTTTAGTACTCTTATACCACCGATTGATTCTTGTAGTGTAGTAGTAAAACTTGCCATCGCGTCTTGCATACGCGATGCATATCGTTTTAGATATTTCACGGATATCTGGATAAATAAGACAGATATAAGTGAGGTACTAAATGCCCATAGTGTAAGCTCTACTGAAATAGTTAGGAGGAAGAACATGAATATGATAACCTGTATCACATCACGAATTACACCATTAAGCGAAGATATAGTTGTATTGTTGAGTAACGAAACGTCATTTGATACTTTAGAGATTATTGTACCTTGTTTCTCTCTATTAAAATAGTCCATAGATAACGAAGTAATCTTGTAGAAGACTGTATCTCGGATATTTTTAATTACTCTTTGGTTGAATATATCTCCGACTATAGAGCCGAAATACTTGAATATATTTTTAATTATGAAGAGTATCATTATTAATACTCCTAGCCGAATGATTTGTTCGTTGACTGTGTCAGCCTTGACTAGAGAGTAGAAAAAATCGAAAAAAGACTCTTTCAAATTTTGGAATGTACCAATATTTATCGTTTGGTTATTAACAGGAGAAGTAGTCTCTACTTCAAATAAGATTCCTAATATAGGATTTATTAGCGATATCGTCATCGCTGTTGTGATAGAAAACAGAATATTCAAAATAAAAGATGCAACTAGAAGAGTTCTATTATCTTTAGTAAAACTCCATGTTATCTTATAAGCATCTATTATTCCGAGTGATTTCTTCTCTACCATATTTTCGACTACTTCCTGATAAACCTAACAGCAAACGCACCGTCAGTGTGGTGTATATTTGGGAATGTTTGCATATAACCGTCTTTGCATACTTCTTTAGGTAAATAATTCTCAGCCGGATCTATTTTAAAATCAGGGAACATTTTCAAAAACCATTCAGCAATTAGCATATTCTCATCTGGCTCTATTGAACAAGTTGAGTATACGATAGCACCGTCTTCTTTGATCAAATTAGGTGCATTTTTCAATATGTCTTTCTGAATAGAGTTGAGTTTATATACATCTTCTATTTCGCGTTTCCATTTTATATCTGGTTTTTTGGAGAAAGTACCACTTCCACTACAAGGAGCGTCTATTATCACTACATCCGCTTTTTCTTCAGCTGTGCATTCAGATGCATCTTCTTTTTGTTGCTCTATTATAGTAATACCTAATCTTTCTGCTTCAGCTGAAAGCATTTTCAGCTTGCCCCAGTATTTATCATTTGAAACTAAAGTGCCCTTGTTCTCCATCATTTCAGCTATCTTGAAAGATTTGCCACCAGGTGCAGCACATAAATCAATGACTTTCATTCCAGGTTTTGCATTGGTCAATTCGGCTGCTAATGATGCAGAAGGGTCTTGTACAGCTATCAAACCATCTTTATATAGGTCTGTCATAGTTATACTATTACCAAGGTTCTTAACTTTATATGTGTCGGGATGAAATACAGATTTCTCAAAATTAATTTCATTTTCAACCAATATCTTTTCTACTTCTTCTGCAGTTGACTTTAATTTATTCACTCTCATTGCCATATATGGAATCTCATTATTAGCTTCCATTAGCTTTACAGCAAATTCTTCTCCCCAAAATTTCACCCATCTTTTAGTCATCCATTTTGGATGTGAGTGTACAATCGACAAATAGAAATCTCTGTCATCATTTTCATCAGGGAATCTGATATTATGTTTATTACGGACTATATTTCTCAGAACACCATTAACTAAACTAGCAGCTTTTTGACCTTGTATTTGCTTTACAAGTTCTACTGATTCGTTGATAGCAGCGTGTTCAGGGATTTTATCCATAAATAGTATTTGATACAGTGCTATTCGCATTGCATTTTTGACTATATTCATAGATTTATGGAATTCGCCATGGAAAAATCCAATCAAAACCCAATCTAATTTAGCGCGCCATCTTACGGTACCATTTACTAATTGAGTTAGCAATGCTTTATCTTTTCTATTCAAATCATTACTTCTCAGCTCAGATTCGAGTAGCTTATCGATGTAGGAGTCACTTCTGTCATATCTGTTGAGTATATGAGTAGCTATGGCCCTGCATTTTGTTACCGTTGTCAGATTCTCGATACTATTATTTTCGTTATTTGTAACTTTTTCCATAAAATTTGTTCTATATTAAAATAGATTTTTGCTATATTATAAAAAGCAATATAATTAAAATAAAAGAAAGCTATGACAACGACGAAAACATATACGTTAGTATTTGCATTCACACTACTTTTTTACACTAATTCGAAAGCGCAGGTTTATGAATTATCCACACCATTAGCTCCTTCTGTTAATAGCTTGGCGGAAGAATCAGTAGGTGGTTTTCTAGGTATAGGGCCAAATTGGGCAAGTGGTACACACTTTGTGGAATGCGATGGTTGTGAATTTCAAGATGGAACAGCTACTGGTTTTACTATAGGTGGTATTTACCAAAGAAAAGCAGCTACTAATATTTTCTACGGTGCTATGATTTCATTTGATATTATGAATATCAATTCTACATATAGGGAGATTGAAGCTATTGATATATCAGAATTTGATGGATTTAGTGATGACCAAGCTCCGATAAATGTTGATTTCAGACATGAAGCGAAGATGAATATAACTTATTTAGGTATTGCTCCATTTATAGCTTATAATCCAACTGGCTGGTTGACGTTTAGAGTTGCCCCCAAGATTTCATTTCCTATATTTAGTAATTTAGTTCACACCAAAACACCTCTAATTAAGAGAGTATTTGTCAATGGAGTCGAAGGAAGATTGAGATACTCTGATTCCGATACTAAGGTTCAAGATTCTAAAGTTACTGAATTGACATCGCCCCTAATAAGTTCTGACTTTACCCTTTTATTCAACCTTACACCAGGTGAAAGATCAACATTTTCTCTTGGATATACGCAGAATATACCATTTACTCAAACAACTTCTTTTGGCGATAATTTTAGTATTAACTCTTGGCGTATATTCGTAGAGTTTAAATATACTATTCAGAAAGCGTATGATCTAAGACCAAAATCAACGAAGTAGTAGTAGTTTTTATTCTGTCTAAAGTTAGATTTATTCGACTATTCTTTTTTTTAAATAGATGTTATACAGAATTTAATTATTGTTCGGTTTAAAGCAATCTGTGTAGTTGTATTCTAATATCAAAAGACGATTAATGCTTTCGAGAAGATTATATATTGCATTTCAGAAGCAAAGTCTTATAAGATTGAGCTTTCTATAGAGTGAACTTCATTTGGTTATATAGACTACGTCACTTAGTTCCTCGCAATGTAACCCTCATATTCAATCAACCACAAAACCCAATTGACAAAGGCATCCAGTTTCTCATCACTGTAGAGGATGCTCTATGTTTATCACAACTATTATAACAAAAAAAGGCAGCCTTTATGGCTGCCTTTGTATTTTAAGTTATGATTGTGAGTAGTTATTTTTGAATAACTAGCGTCCCCATAGCTTTCTCTTGTCCCATTTCAATCTTGAAGAAGTACGAACCGTTAGCTAATAAGCTAGAAGGTATTTCAACAGATTGACGACCTTGTTGCATAATGCCATCATATAGAACAGCCACTTGCTTCATCGAAGCATCGTATAGAACTATTTGACCAGGTCTGTCGAATGGTACAGAGTATTCGATAGTACCACCATTAGTAGAGATAGGATTAGGTCTTACAACTGGAGGTGTACCAGCCAAATCACCAATGTATAGTAATCTAAGATCACCAGTACAAATCTCTCTAATACCAACTTCAACTTTATCTTGAGTATGCATATAACAATCAGCATCAGAGATAGTATGGCTCATATCAAATAGACCTAAGTTCTCACCTTTTTCACCAAGTACTTCTTTAGGATCAAAGCTATCACTATCAGCAGGTAAAACTGCTAAGAATGGTAGTCTAATCAATGTAGTAGGGTTAGCTAGTACAGGTGTACCATCAGTACTTTGTACAGTAAATTTAATTACTTGAGAGCCCACTGTGCCACCAACAACTGGTTCAATAGTAAATGTACTAGGTTCAATTACCATTCTATTGTTAGCTAACTCTATTTTAGAGAAATCAGTTTCTGAGAATTCTGGTTGAACAAAGAATCTGTTGTATTTAAGCTCAACATCAATACTTTGTACTTCAGCACCACTTTCATCCGAATTAGTTGATATTTCATAGAAGAAATCATCACCAATTGAGATCATAAATTGCTTATCATATTTATTAGGATCAGAAGGTGTACCAGCAGCAGAACCAGTTACATTAGAACTAGTAGAACCATCAAAGAACTTAGACGCTAAAGTAATAGCACCAATATTTTGATTGATTCCAATCAAATCACCATAACTATGCTCAATATTCAAGTCTAGTTTAGTCAAAGGAGGAATATAGCCAGTAGGAGTATAGAATATGTTTACATTGTGTACACCACCATTTTTATCAACAGTAATTCCAGTAGTAGCATTAGTAATAGAAATATCATCAGCACCATCACCATCTATATCTGCTACATCAACACCGTTTCTTTGCAAACTAAGTCTGTCTATAAGAATGTCTTGTTCACTATTATTAGTAATAGTAAGTGACAATTGATCTGTTTTTCCAATACAAATTTCAGATTCTTTAGGTTCTACAACTAATCCAGCATTATAACCAATACCAGTCCATTCAGAATTATTATTGAATGTAGGAGACGTATCATCTGCATCAGATACTATAGAAGCAGTAACTTGGTTGTTAATATCTCTAGCGACAAAGTCAACAGGAATAGTAACACTTTCACCAACTTCAATTGGAGTAGCTTTTAAGTTATCAATAAGTGCTTGGTCTAAGTTGAATGTTCTACCTAGGAAGTCACCAGCAATAGTACTAACATCAGCGTTATTAGCATAAGTAACGTCAGTAATATTAAGCTTAAATCCAAACTCATCAACTTGCTCATTAGTGATAACCATAGCCTCTCCAGTTTGGAAATTAGCTTCGTCATTAATCAACATTGGTGTAGCATAAGTTACATTAGTTACACTAAGATTAGGAACTAGTCCAGTACCTAAGAAAGTAACAATTGCTGTATCTTGATTCACTTCTTCATCAAATACCAATCTTATGATAATAGAATGATTACCCTTGATTTTAGGTAAATATTCTACCTCTTCCTCTATCTTTTCACCAGCGTCAAGTATTTTACCTTTTACATTATTAGAATTTAAGTAGTCAACTATGTTCATACCACCAATTCTAAAGAATTCTCTAGCATCAAGATCTCCATTAACATCCACAGGATTTTCACTAGCTACGATAACTTTCTCAACTCTAGTCTTAATCCCAGCGTCACCCAAGTTTTGAATTAACAAACCTTTGTGAGTAATCTTAGGCTCAACTTTATGTGGACCAGAAGGGAAAACAGGTCTGTCGATTAGGTATCCACCCCAATCAGCACCTAATGCAGAAATTGAACTTTCGATCCCTAAACCTGATACTACACAGATACTATCAGTACCTTTAGCGTCAGATGCAAACACAATTTGATCAGTATAATTCTTAGCAACAGTAGGTAAGAAGAATACAGTGAAAGTCTCAGTTTGTCCTGGCTCTATTTGAAGAGGAGTATTCATTGATACATCAGGGAATCTGGTCATGAAATCATGAGTGAACGCAGGCTCAGTCAAGTCACTAGAAATACCCCATATATTTAGAGTTTGCCCACCAGTATTTCTAATTTGAATGTCTTTGCTAAGCTTAACAGCTGTAGCTATGTTTTGAGAACCAAAGTCCCAATCGCCAACAATAATTGTAGGAGAACCAAGGAATGCATCTTGAAGAGTTTCATATGCAAACCCACATTCTACGAATTGATCATCGCCATAACCTACACCCAGAGAGTCTTTGTAAATAGGCTTTTTACCACCAGCAAGAGCAACAACAGGATCAAATTTAACATTAACTACAACCTCTTGACCAGGAGCAATTGCCATAGGTGGAGTCCAGCCAGCTGGCTCGTAAGAGTCAATGCTGAATCCTTGATTATTGTTTTGTAATTCAACTCTTGTAATATAGAGAGGAGAAATAGTAGATAGATTTCTGATTGTATCTTTCAATATAACTGGAGCACCAGTCTCAGCTAAAGTACCATAGTGCAAATCACCAGTTACTTCATATTGAGGCGGATTGTATTCAATAGTTATAGTAGTATCATTACCAGCTCTATCAGTAAAGTATATTACAGCTTTAGCATATTTCTTCTTATCAATAACGGTCAACCACCAAGAAAGAGTTCTAATTTGGCCTGGTATAAACTCACCTGATCTAGATCTCCAATCAAAAAGATAGTTCTCGCTCAGATTCTTAACCAGATATAAATCAGCCATGTTAGAACGAGTTGCGTCATCATTAGGCATATCAGTTACAGTACCCATATCCTTTTCTATATCACCATTACATGATTGGATGTAAGTTGGAACAGGAGCATTAGTATCTGGTTTTGTCAAATCCTTTAGTGCAGCAGAAGTAGGGAATCCGTATGACTCATAAGGAGCATAACCATAAGAATAAGAAGCAAAACGAGTAGAGTCTGATCTTATACCGTAAACCCCTTCCGTTCCTAAAGAAATAGTTGTAGTTGCAAATCTTTTTCCTTTATAAGGAATCACGAATTCTTTGAACCCACCACCAAATAATTGAGATACTGGTGTCCATTGCGGTTCTCTACCATTAGTAGAAAACTCAGCAAACTCCAAATCTTCTGGCATGAAGTCTGCGTGTAATTCGAAAACAAGATTTATATAATTTTCTGTAAAGACATCACCACCACCTAATGCATTTGGTGATGCGAAATACATTTCAGTTTGGAATTGCTCTATAGGAGTTTGAACCATTTGGAATGGATCACTCTGTCCACCGATCCCATCTTCCTGAGTACCAGTATTATAATACATTACTTGAATTGGCTTTTCAGCATGGATAGTAGCTATCTTCGGAGGGTTCTGTACTTGAACAGGTCCTACATCTACATACATAGGCCATAGTCTTGTTTCTAAGTAAGCTTTACCCCAAGTATCGCCACCACCTTTTTTGATAGTTCCAATATATGATCCATCTCTGTAAACATCAGTATTATCTTCTGAAGCATAAACTCTAATTATACCATTGAATCCTCTTTTTGCCATTGGTACTACGTAGTATTGTTTACCCCAAGTATAAGTTGGAAGTTCCATTTCCACAGTATAATCACACCAGAAATTCCCTACAGGGAAGTTAGCACAATGAACACCAGAAACAATACTAAATGGTTTATTTGCTTCGAATATACTACCAGATAAATCTTGTTCTACATCTTTAATACCTAGTAACCATACATCACCACGCATCATAGTTACAGAAGTAGATTGACCTGTTCTGATTAATTGACCACCATTCATTTCAACGGCGTCATCACCATTAGGACCACCACCCATTGTGAAATTCACTTTAGTATTATCGTAAGCAGCAGTTACACCAGTAAAAGGTGATGCTAGTCCACTATAATTGTAATAAAGCTTGAAGTTTGGTTCTTGATAAACCATATTTATGTATTTTGTTCCAAAAGCTGAAACAGGAATTGCTAAGAACCCATCAGATGTTGCACGGTATTTAACTACAACATATACAACTATAGGGTCATCAGATATAACGTGAATACCTGCACCTTTGTAAACTTTCGCAGGAGGTGTCATGTTAGTTCTTGCTTGGTGGAGTACGGCTTGCCCTTCAACAGGTTTAACTGCAAACTCTATTACTCCATTAGGAATAGTTTCTTTTGTTTTGTAGAATCCATTACCTGGTACTTCTACGACAACTCTAGTTTTATTTGGTGAAGCAATTAATATTTTTATAAAATTATCACCAGTTGTTTCTTCGTAACAAGGTGGTATCGTAAACCAATACTCTTTACCTACGTTACTTTGCCCCATCATTAATGGGAGTTTTTGTTTTACTTCTTCCTCATCTACACCAGCTTTCAGGTCTTTTGGTATAGATAAACTGAGTAATAAAAGTAGCACAAGTGCTAATTTTGTATATGCAGTTTTCATATAAACCTCTTTATTTATAAATAGTTGTTATTTTAATTGTAATTTTCAACATAAGTTAGCATTAATTTAACAAAGTAAAAAAGTATTTTTCACTTTACATTAGTAATAACAAGTTAAAACTCATTTTGTCACAAATAATGCAAAAAAAAGGCAGCCTATCGGCTGCCTTTGTATTTTATATTATGATTGCGAGTAGTTATTTTTGAATAACTAGAGTCCCCATAGCTTTCTCTTGTCCCATTTCAATCTTGAAGAAGTACGAACCGTTAGCTAATAAGCTAGAAGGTATTTCAACAGATTGACGACCTTGTTGCATAATGCCATCATATAGAAC
>JAGXGG010000063.1 GCA_024636855.1 Ignavibacteriota bacterium
TCGGCAGCGTCAGATGTGTATAAGAGACAGGTATAAGTGTCATCTAAAGCTGAGAATAGTGAGCCTTCTTTATCACCCTCTGTAGTCATAGTTATTTCTAGGTTACGACGAGTAGAGCTATCTAATAGCATATACTCTGCTGTATCATATATGGTAACACGACTAATATGAGTTAGTGCAGCATTCTGAGTCTCATTCAGATAATGAAGTACCACGCCAGCGGCTACAACTCCTACTGAAAGTCCATCTATACCAAATCCTTTCAGGTTCTTCGTCTTGAATTGCTTTAGAAGCAAATCTGTAGCAAATTCCTCTTCGAATATCCAATCTTCCTGATAACTGATAGCAGGAGAGAAGCTCAATGTTTTGAACTTATCCAAGAAGTATTGTTTTTGTGCTTTACAAACTATAATCTCGGCTGGTAAAATTGCTTCTAGGTTATTTTGTATATCTTTTGCTAATATATCACCTGTGAAAAACTCACCTGTTGAGACATCGGCAAATGAAAAGCCAATTAGTTCAGGTCCATTTTTCAACTTCTTATAATAGACAGATGCAAGGAACTTATTTTTCTTCGATTCTAATAGCTTGTCGTAAAGAGCAACACCGGGGGTTACTATCTCGGTAACTCCTCTCTTTACTATTCCTTTTGCTTGTTTTGGGTCTTCTAATTGCTCGCAAACAGCAGCTCTATATCCTGCCTTAACTAACTTAGGCAAATAAGCATCTAACTGATGATGCGGAAAGCCAGCAAGTGGCATATCCCCAGCTGCACCGTTATTCCGTTTAGTTAGAGTAATACCACAAACTTTAGCTGTTATGACTGCATCTTCGTTGAATGTCTCATAGAAATCCCCCAAACGAAAGAGCAATACCGTGTCTGGGTACTTCGCCTTTATGCCATTATATTGTTTGAGTAGAGGTGTTTCTTTGCCTTTTGCCATTACTTTTAAGTGTAGTTTTACTGTTTTAATACATTTACAAATTTACTAAATATTATAAAGTAATAGGAGATTGAGGATAAAAATAATGCTAGTTTAAATAGGACTAATCTTCTATTTTGGACTCAATTTGATGATTTTCTCACTACTCTAAAAGTTCAGTGAGACCCTAAAATGATAATAATGTTTAGATTCGTTTGGAATTTATATTATTTAATTCTAAGTTTGATACAAATAGAATAAATCAGTATTTGTAAAGCCTTTTAATAAATAAATTACAAATGAATTTATCAACAAAAGCACCATCAAAAGGGAGGCAAAAAGTGGTGAGTCAAATATAAAAGCTATAAAAAAAGTCAGAAAAAACGAAAGACGTCTTTCCTGACCTGTAGTTGTCAAAAAGTTTAGTGGATAATCCATTTGACAGCTACAAATATAGCAATAATTAACTAATTATTAAAATATTTACGGAGTTTGTTATGAAATTCTTAAGTTTTTTTATTGTTGGATTTTTATTTTTCAATTTTGTGGCATTTGCAACATTAACTTGTACGGATGGAGAATGTCTTATTGAAAGCACTCCTTGGACAGTAGGGACACCAGTAGTTATTACAACTAATGCACCTGAATGTAAAATTACTATAACATACGAATGGAGAAAATGTGATTATGTTTATGAATATAGATATACTGGTTTTACGGCTGTAGGCAATTGTACAGAAATGGCAAATTTTTCGAAAGAACATTATGACATTTCAAGTATAAAAGAAATGGCAGATATGATTATAGCCGAAGAGTCTAATAATCTATCTGGTCATGCAATGTTAAATCAACTGCCTTATTGTGGACAGGGTGTTTATAGGAAAGCAAAATTTTATTCTGCTAGATGTGGTATTTGGGTTAAATGTAGTTATATTATCGATCAAAATGCTGAAGTAAAAAAGGACAGAGGATATGAAGGAAGTTGCGAATTGGCAGACCAAGATGGCTATATTCATAAATGGAAATGGCAATCCTGCGGGGAATCATGTTGTAAACGAACTTATGATATATGTTCTTATATAAGTCCAATTCATGGTCAATTGGAAGTCCGAGTTACGCAATATCCTGCAGTACCTGTTGGAGAATGTACTCTACAAGATAACTTTGGACCTTGGGAAATAACAGACCCAATGGATCTAAATTATCATTATGATTGTCAAAACGCTTGTAATAATTAGGAGAAAATAACATGAAAAAGTTAATAATATTTAGTTTTGTCTTCTTTGTATCTTCATTAATGCTTGTATCTCAAAATGAGGTTAATCGCCCAACAAAATTTATTTTCGAAAGATCAGATGGTAGTGTTTATGAAAAAATGCAAGGCGCTGAAAATTTGGTTGAAATAAAGTCGGGACGCGAAAACAATTTAATAAGTTCGAGATTGACAGAAAATCATCATAAAATAGTTGTAAATAGGGTCAATGGCGAGTCGGTTTATTCTTTTAATTTTAAAGATTGGTATAAGAGTAAAGATGATTCTCAAATTGAAAATAGTCACAATCTAAATGAACTTACAAATTTTTCAATTAGTCCTAACCCTACTAATGGAAATACTAAAGTTACTTTTAACATCGAAGAAGATTCTTACATTAATATCAACATATATACACTAAATGGGGTAAAGATTTCAAATTTACTTGAAAAAAAGTCACTTAAAGGTTTGTTTAGTCATGAATTTGATATTAATAGATATTCTTCTGGTGTATATATATATCAAGTTGTAATTAATAATTTAGTTTATACTTACCAAATTATTAAGAATTAAATACTAATTAAAAAGCACTCTAGACTTTTTTAAATCACTAGAGTGTTTTAATTTAAAAATGGTGAAAAATGAAAAAAATAATATTAGTATTAATAATGCTTTTGTCTTTCAATTTAAATCCTTTATATACTCAAGAGTATTCATTTTATAAAATAAATGATTCAGGTCTTATTAAAGATGTTGTATTTCATAATGATGAAATATACTTGTTAGGTTTACACTTTAGGAGTAATTCTATTCAAACCTTTGATAAAGTCAATCAATCATTTAAGGATTTATATTCAAAAGATCAATTAAAAGAAAAAGGCATAACTGACATAAAGGATTTTGTTTTCTTTAAAAATGATTTGTTTGTACTTAGTGATAACAAATTAATTAATATTTCAAATAATTTCGCAGAATATGTATTTGATGATGAATACAATCATAAGCCTATGGCTGATAATTATAGACAACTACATAATCTAATTGTTAGAGATAACTCATTATTAATAGGCTCTACATCGGCCAAAGTAATTTCGAGAGATACTTTAGATGGTACTCCTTTTGCTCATATTGATCCGTTTAATGAATTACTAAAATATGAGAACGGAAAAATAGAAAGAGTACTTGATGAAAGAAACAGTAATTTCAAATTTGAGTTTAATTATTCCCCGGTAATAGACAAACAGAATAATCTTTGGTTTAGAGAGTCCCAAAGTTCACCATTAAAAGGCGGGTTGTTAAAAATAAATCAAAATAATGAAATTGAGAAATATGATATAAAATCATATTCAGGGATTGGCTATCTTTTACAACCTTCATCAATTGATGTAATTGATAATTTATTGTACTTGGGTTTCTCTCCTCGATCGGAATCAGGTTATCTTGAAGGTTTATGTATATATAATAAAGATAATAATGAATTTACATATACTATAGATTATCTGAAAAATAATGATATTTATAAAGGTTACAGTTGGGAGACCCCCAAAAAAATTAAAAAATTAGAAAATGGCACAATTGCAATATTAGGTAGCGAATTTACAATCCAAAATGGTGATAGTTATTTGTATTATGATATCACAAAGAGTCAAGAACTAAAGGGTTATTTTCAAGACTATAGTGATAATTTAGATATTATAGAAACTAACGAAAAATATTTTGTAGTTAGAGAAAGTGGAATTTTAGTTTTTGATAAATCTTCAATAACAGGTGTTAATAAACAATTAAGAAAAAAGTATGAATTCAGAACAACAAATAATTCTATTGAATTTAAAAGTGATATTAATAGTTACAAAGTATATGATTTATTAGGTAAAGTAATTAAAATTGGGTTTAGTGGAAATAATATCGATATTAGTAATTTTATTACAGGTCCTTATTTTATTTTATTAAACGAAGAATATATTATAAAATTCGTCAAACAATAAGATAATTATAAAACTAAACATATTTATCCAAAGGAGCTTCGGCTCCTTTTTCATTTATATTCCACCTCAATCCTTCAAACCAATCGAATTCATTCTTGCTTGGATTTTACCAGCTCTTCTGCTTAGGTAAGCTGTTGGCTTAGCAGGGTTCCATCTTTTAGGATTAGGTAATATAGCCGCAAGTAGGGCAGCTTGTCGTTTAGTTAGCTTACTTGCACTCTTTCCATAATACTTCTGTGAGGCGGCTTCTACTCCGTAAAGGCCTTCACCCATTTCCACTACATTCCCATAGACTTCTAGTATTCGCTTTTTCCCCCAGAAGAACTCTATGAGGTAGCTGAAATATGCTTCCAACCCCTTTCTTAAATAGTTTCGCCCGTGCCATAGGAAAGTGTTCTTGGCTGTTTGCATAGTGATAGTACTCGCTCCGCGACGACGTTTCTTGGGGTAAAGCTCATTATGTTTTTGCGCATCTTTCACTGCCCGCCAATCAATTCCCGAGTGAGAATAGAATCTAGCATCTTCAGCTGCGATAACTGCTCGATAAAAATAAGGCGAAACTTCATCATAACTAGCCCAACTTTTTGTCAGTCCATCACCCGAAAATGAATTCAATATTTGGTACGGAGTGATAGGAATAGGCACAAATCTGAAGATTCCGACTACTATTACTGACGAGAGTAAAAAAAGTAGTATTAGCTTACCTATGATTTTTAAAAGTTTTAGCATTCTCTTCATAAAAAAACTCAAAAATAATTTTGTATTTTAAAAATATACTTCCGATATTTGTAACCTTACTTCAATACCAACGGAGGATTCGCATAATTGGTATTGCAGCAGTCTTGAAAACTGCCGGGAGCAATCCCATGGGGGTTCGAGTCCCTCATCCTCCGCACTCCTTTATTTGAAAAGCCCTGTATCAGTTTGATACGGGGTTTTTTCTTTTACTTAGACACACACCTACCATACACAAATGAACTTTTGATTCACAAATATTCCTTAAATTAAGAATAATTATTCATAAGATTAAATTTAAAAATAATAGTATAACTGTTGAATCGATATAAATGATAGAAAAAGTTATGGAGCTATAATGGCAATGATCAAAGAATCAATATTGAAAAACTTGATTGGAAAAAAGCTGAAGCAAATAGTTTTAAAAAAGCCCTCCACCCTGTCTTTATACTTATGAGTTATTTTTTAAAGAACTATTATAGGTATAAGACAGTATATTAATCTTCAAAATAATACTTCTCTGCAACTTATAAATCGTAATGAAATGTGTTACCCTTCCTATTAATGTCTAAGCTATAGAGTGACTGGATATCTTCGATGATAACATACCCACAAATTCTTCCAAGATCTTGTAATACTTCGACAAGCTCTGCATGGCATTGCGTGCTACTACACAACTTCTAGTTGCTTTAATATTTCTGATTACATAAATAATCGAGATTAGGAAGTCAGCAATAATATTTTGTTTGTAATTTACTTTCACTTTCTCGAAGTGCTTGACTCAGGCTGTAGTTACATATTAGTTTAAAATAAAATTGAATAAACTGATAAGTTTTAATAAGAATATAATAACAACTATTGCATAAAATCATTGAATTAAGTAATTTAGAGATATCTAAAAAATTTACAATTTTTAATTACTTTTAGGAGTATCTATGAAACATTCTTATACAATCTTTAAAAACAAGTGCAGAATCATCAATTGCCTTTTGGCCTTTATGATATTTTTCACCTTCTCCAATATTACAGAGGCACAGGAAAACCCGATTGTAACAGTTATTGCTTCTGCTAAAGAAGGCGTTGGAGATCCATTTATAGAAGTTAAATATGTTTTACGTGAATCATCTGTTATTCAAGTTGACAGAATTGAAATAATAGATCAGGATGTTAATTATTACGAATTGAAAGAAGATGATATAAGCGATAGTGACCTAGACGGTGATATCGGTTATACTGAAACCTCTGGTCCTTCTACAAAGACTTTCAAATGGTACTACGAGCCTACACTTACTGACAAAGAGATATCAGGCAAATTGAAAGTTAAAATCTACCTTAGTGCAAAATCATCTCAACCTGCATCTATTAAGATGTATCTAGGTGATGTAATGCCACAATATGAAAATCAAAGCGGCCCTGTTATCCTGAGAAATTCAGAGGGACCAACAGATGATTTTGAACCATATACAGGACTTTCTGCATTGGGAAATTGGCATAGCACATTGCCTGAAGAAGCTAAATTCTATGCAATTGGTTCAACAACAGATTTCCCTCTTTACAGACACAGTTCAAGTAATTTTCATGGAAAGCCTACTTTGCCAAGTGGTTCTTCATTTTTTGCATTTAAAGATGATAAAAATACACGACAAATATGGATAAATGCTGCAGCTGGTAAAATGCAGGGACTTCCCGGAGCCAAAAAATTATGGGATTTCCAAATACATTATACCGGTGATGAAAAGTCAGGTACTGCAGTTGTAGGAATAGCTAACGACGGTACTCCAGATTTAACATCTACATCTACAACAAATGCTACTCTGGAATTAGAATATAATTCATCAGATCCTGTGGCTTCTAATGAAGTTGAAATAGATAAAAAACCAGCACTTAAGCTAGTAGTAACTGCAGATAAGGATTATATTGAAGAGCCGGTTGCTCCTGAAGATTCAGTACTTTTTAGTATTAAAGTTGATAAACCTGACGATGAAGGTAATTTCAATCCCGCAGAGGGTGTAAAAGTATTCGTTAGAAATCAGGTAAATAACGATATTCAATTTGTTGAACTTAATGAGAAAACTGATGCAAATGGTGAATTTGTGTATTTATACATAATTCCTGAAGATACTGAATTTGGCCTATACAGTATTGAAATATTTGCAGAAACTGATGATGAAGATGCACTTAAATCTAAAACAGTAAAAACTGTAATAAAAGTTGCCCCTGAACCTGATCTAGTGATTACCTCCGATGAAGAATCGTACGAAATATTGCAGGAGGAAACGGTTGAAATTAATCTTACAATACGAGATAAAGAAGGTGAAATAGTAGAAGATGCAAGAGTAACTGTAATTAACCCAATAAATCAAGCTGGTTTTGAAGAAAATCTTGGAAAATCAAATGCTGATGGAAAATTATTATATAAATATCCTATACCAAAAGATACAAAAGATTCGGTATATGAATTTACTTTCTACGCTAATGAAACAAGTGATGAATCCCAAAAATCTAATCCATTAAAAGTAAGAGTTATAGTTGGTGATATACCGATTCTGTTGATTGCCATAACACCTAACACTGACTACAAACTAAAACCTACTGAATCAGAAAAAATTGATATTACAATTACAGAAAAGAAAGAGGGCGAAATAGTTCCAGTTGAAGATGCTCAAATATATATACAAGACGGTTTGAATGGTGATAAGTCTTTCAGACCTTTGGGAGCAACTGATGCAAATGGAGTTAGGAAGTATGACATTTTGGTTCCCGAAGACAAGGAACAAGGTGAGTATGAGGTAAAGTTTTATGCTACAAAGGATAAATATGTTGATTCTAAAGAATCTATTGTAAAAGTTGATGTAAGTATTGATTCTTGTTGGACGGAAGGCTCTTTTGAGTTCTGTACTAAAGAAGGTTGGGAAGAGAAGGAAGGGGATCCAGTTATAAAATCAAATGGAGAAGTCCTTATAAACAACTTGATATCTTTTAGCGGTACAATGGAAATAAATAAAGAAACTCTCAAACTCAAAGCAAATGGTACTTTCTCAGTAAAGAACGTTCCACTTCCCGGAGGTGGTAACGGAAGCATTACATTAATGAGTGGTAATCTTGTTGATGTTGAGCTTTTAGGATCAAATGGAAGTTTTACGAATTTATTGAATCAATCACTTTCGAATGCACCAAAAATATGCGGTGTACAAGTTGAGAAGATAACTGATATTAAATTAATTGGTGGTACGAATGCATCGGGAGTTGAAATTAGTGCATCGATAAAAATTCCGGGATTCGCTCCGGGTTGTGATAAAGATGGCAAAAAACCAGTTGATACGGGCATAAAGGTAACTGGTTTGAAAATACAAAGAAATACAGGTATGTATTTTGATGGTTTTGAAGTTACTAATTTATCTCCTGCACCAAAATTTTGCCTTAACAGCTTAACTTATAACTATGATCAGAAAATTGACAAACTTGATCTGGCAGCTGAATTCACTGTTCCATTTATGAATGTTAGTGCAGGTGCTACATTCAGGGAAGCAAAGCTTGACAGTGTCGGATTCAAAAGTAAACTGACAAAAGGAGTACCAATTGGAAATACAGGGGTGTGTATATTAGGTTTAGAAGGGAAAGCCCATGGACTTGCATTTCCACCTCTTGAACTTACATTTGGCGGAACAGTAAATAACTGCTTAAACAAAGATCTGATGGAGATAACCGCAAGAGCTGGCTACAAAGCACCATCTACTATTTATATCAATGGTGAGGCAAACTTTATGAAGTTGCCAAGTACTACTTATTGGCAGATAACAGGTACTCCTGAAATTAGGTTTGACTATAATAATGCGATATTAAAACTGACTTCACAACTGAAGTGTGGTACTTTTGACGGGAAAGCTTATGTGCTTAATGGATCGTTCGATATGGGATACAAGGCAGATCTTGGGAAATTTACAGGAAGAGTAAATGGAAGTCTGACTTTACCAAAACTACCATTTAAAGGATTTCCTTATGATATTATCCAAGCAAAATTAAAGCTTCCATATACTGCATCAATGAATGCGTTGATAAATATGTCAGAAAATACCCGTCATATTTATACAGAATGCAATTTTGCAGAACTTGGTAAATTTAATTTCCAACTAGACTTGACAAAAGCGAGCGATGACACAGAATTCTTTACTTATAACAAAGGTAAACAATATATACCATCTATTGCGGCGAATGGTAAAAAAAGCAATAGTGGAAATTCAATACAAGCAGATATAGAAAAAAGCATCAATATACCCGCAAATTCAGAGTGGATGTATGTTAGAATTCATAGTGAAGGAAACGCTCCTGCCAGCAAATTGATAATGCCTGATAAAACAGAGTTGACCGGATCTGATGAAGATGCAAATGTATTGCACTTTAATTCTGAAGATGGCTTGACTTCATTCTGGTCTATTGAAGCTCCTATGGAAGGCGATTGGAAGATTATATTATTAGATGGTGCTGAAGAGGATATTGTAGAAGTTTACTTAACAGAGGGTGAAACTTCTTTCTCAGTTACTGCAACACAGAAAGATAATGAAGTTACATTATCATGGAATCCAGATTCTTTCGAATCGACTGATTTTATAGAATTCTATTTAGATGACAATGGTGATGGATTTGATGGTTATAGATTTGCAGAAGTACGTGCTACAGATGCAGAATATACATTCACAATGGCAGACACTTTGGGTTACTGCAGTAACTACATATATGCTTATGTGCAATCAGAGAGTGAAGATCTGCTGGCTACTGGCTATGCGGACGCACCAGTTATGAATGAAAAGACAACATTGCCTCCTCCACACGACATGACTGCAGTTTACTACACAACAGGAAAGTTAATGACAGTTGAGTGGATGCCGAATAACATGGAAAAAGTGGTAGGATATTATGTAATAGTTACTGACAAAGATGGCAAAGATTCCACTTATGCTTTAGTTTATGCAAATGACACTAAAGTTCAGTTCAATTTGGAAGATTATGAAGGCATAACCATAAGAATGGCAGCAATTGATGAAGACTACAGAAGCGGATGCCCATCAGAACCTATTGATTTAGTTACTGATGTAGAAACAGAACCTATAACAGGTCTGGTATTCGATGAAAGTAGAATCTCAATTGTGCCTAATCCTGTTTCTGATGAGACTAATATATCATTCAAGTTGAATAATAACTCTTATGTAAGATTGGGAATTTATGACATGTACGGAAATAATATATCAGTACTTGCAGAAGGTTACTACCAAACTGGTATTATAAACAGCAATTGGAATTCACAAGGACTGGCAGCGGGTACATATTTGGTAAAACTAGAAGCTGAGGACAATTACACAACACAGAAGCTAATACTAATCAAATAATCAACTGATAACCACTAGAATATAAATCCCGGTATTTGCAGAAAATATCGGGATTTTTTATTTAGTGTCGAATGGGGGGACTGGCTAAAGTGGGTTAACTAACTCTAAAAATGTATAAAGAACGAATCCGTTTCTTCTCCATCATCAACCATTCTAATATCTAAGCTTAATAAGTATTCTAAGGACTCTTTTATGGTTTCATTCTTCCAATTTTTACTAAGTAAGTTTTCGACTAATTCACTTTCTGAGATACTAATTTTATCACCTTGAACCAAGCGTTGACTATTCATATATTCACATAGAGCTAACATATCAGTTAATTCTTGAGAACTATTTCTAATTTGCCAAATAAAATTTTGATGCTCAGATAAATTTTCAATATCTTCATCAATCCCACTTACTATTCCAATAACAAATGTTTCAAATTTTCCATAACTGATAATCGTTTCTCCCAATAAAAGGAAAAATAATTCAAGAAAGTCATATTCTATTTCTTTTAGTATTAATTTTTTCATTTTCATTTCTATTTAAAAATCATCATTCTTATCAATGAAAACTTTTAATGATTCACCATTCAATCTTTTAGATAAAATTTCAGTCGCAAAAGTATCCGTATAAATTTTGTCAAACACTTGCTGAATTATCAAATCTTTTGACTTATATCCTCCTTTATCAAACACTTCTTCAATAAATTTCAAACTCTCAGTTAGAATTTTATCATCTGAAATATTCTCAATTAGAAATGTTCCAAATTCCCCAAGCATAGGATACTGACCATCAGAAATTTCAAAAATAGGATTGAAACTAGTTACCCAAAAAAGTAGTCTTTCACAAATTATTTCAAAATAATCATCTTTGAGGATTTGAAAGTTCATCATTAATATCCATTAATTCTCGTTTCTTATTCCAAATGAGTGACTTCAAAGTCAAAACCTTTTAGATTGTCCCCTACTATAATTTCTCTCATTTTTTTTGAACATAAGTAAAGTGGCTCTGGTCTTAGTAATCCTCTTTTCACACCTATTTTTTGCTCTGTTTGGAAAAAATCAAAATTATTTAGGTAAGCTATTTTTTTTACATAAATTTCTGAAATAAGATTAAGCCCAAGGGTATGACCATTTGGACATTTGTATATCTCACCATCACTAGTCTCAGATAAATCAAATGGATCAATTCCTGTAATAGTATTTTGTGTAATCTGAAGTTCTGGAGAAGTCGGTATAATTTGGAAAAAATTTATTGGTGTTTCTTTTGAATAGACTTGTTTAAATTCCATCCCTTTTAAATTATTTTTTTCAAATAAATTTTTAAATTTATTCGATACTACGATTTCACCAGCTATCGTTCGAGCAATGTCCTTCTTAGGTATAGATTTTTTTGAAAGAAGTAACGGACCTATTTGTTTTCTATTTACACCGCAAATTTTACAAGTTTCAGTTTCATCATATAGTGTTCCACAATCTTCACCTGATGGTTCAAACGTTGTTTTTATTTTTAATTGCAATAATATAGATGCATCTAATTCTTTTGTGCTGTACTTACGTTTTATATTCCAACCAAAGAAAAAAGCTCTATCATATTTACTTCTTATTTCTTGATCAATAATTGGAACTTTATTATATCTTGGGTCTTCCTTTAATAATTCTATTACTTTTACAGAAGTTCCTATATTCTTACCTTCTTCTTTATTAAAAAGTAAAGTAGCAAATTCATAATTGATTCTTATTTCTAGAATTTCTTTCATAATTATCTTGCCCATTAGGCTCTTTGCAATGATATTAACAAATCTCTTCTATTTCTATTTTACAAATCTGGAATTTTTAAAAGTTTCCCAAAATCAGTTTTCCAAATATCAAGTTCAAATAGATTTCCTTCCTTATCTACATTTAAAGAGACAATGACGATAACTCCATCCGTATCTGTAAATTGAAAATCACTTACTTGTTCCCCAAATAATCTTTCTCCAATTAACTTACCTTTGGGAAATAAATATAAACTACCCATACCACCATCATCCATAGGACAAACCAATAATCCCTTTTTCCAATCATCAGGTAACAAAATGGAAGACTTTCTCACAAGTAGTTCAAGAAGTTTTTCCTCTTGAAACGTAGGCTCTCTATTCAACGCCATTTATCATACCTCTAAAAAATTTCAGTTGGTTGAAATCCCTGATTGTAATTTATATCTTTTTTAGGATATCTAATACCTACAATTTTACTTCACTATCACCAAGCGAGTGTAATATGTAATCTCTCCCGATTGCAAAATCACTGAATAAGTACCAGAACCAAAATCATCGGCATCAAACTCTATTAAGTGCTGCCCTTCAGTGAGTTTTTTACTTATATTCTTTACCTCATTGCTGAGATTATCAAATATCTTGATATTTACAACTCTTTCCTCTTTCAAGTACAACTCAAAGTAGCCAGTATTATTCACTGGGTTCGGTCTGATGTTTAGTACCACATTTGAGACGTCAACTAATCTCTTTTCAAATGCGCAGCACTCAGCTATTAGTATGCCATCTCTAGTGTTCACTCTTGAAAAACCATCAGCAAAATTGTCTATTTGTAACTCCAGTGGTGTCTCAAAATCGTCTCCAAGTAGTACTTCAGCATTGAGCACAGCCAGAAGTCCATCTTGATTAAGATTACCGTTTGAAGAAACATTAATATTATCCATTGATATTGTCAGGGTTTCATTTCCAGCTATATAGCCCTCATTAACAGGTGTGTTGTTAAACCGGGCAATTCTAAAGTTGTGGGAAATAGTAAAATCAATACCTGTCTTATTGGCATCGTTCATCAACTGAGCAATATCCTGTGTGGTAAGCCCAGTCCCTTCTTTCGGTGTGATTCTAACGGGAATATCAACATTCGTTCCAACTACACCAGTTACACTCTCCACATAAATATCAGCACAGACAATGCCTCTACCTCTTATCAGAAGTGTATCAGGACCTGCCAGCCAGTCCCCATTACTTTCAAAATAAATCTTCTTTTCAAAATCTCCAATTTGTTGTGGGGTGAAGTTAATTGCAACTTCTTTGCTATTGTCCACCTCTATTGTAATTGGTAATCCGGCATTTACATTTATATTTCCCGTACCTATTTCTGCCGTAGATATTACTTCCAGATCACCATTTCCAAAGTTCCGAATAACTGCTGTGGTGTCTATAGACTCTCCAATACAAACCTCACCGAGATAGATAGCATTTTCTCTCATATTTATTACGGGTCTGAATCCTCGTCCTGTGAGATCAGTATTTTCGGGCTCTTCACATATTGCTTTATCGTTCATAACATAGTCAAGAAATGCTGATCTATTTTCTACATCCTGTGGATCAAATTGGATATCAAAATCCTGGCTCTCTCCCGGAGAAAGATATATAGGATAAGTAACGCCAGCTGGTAAAATAACAGTATAATCGTTCGGATGTACACCTCTGATTCTTATATCATCTATCTCTACACCTGCTGATCCTGTTGAAGTAACAACTGCCTGTAATGTAGAAGAATTTCCTATCCTTACATCACCAAAACCTTTTGTCAACTCAGTTACCAATGAACGTGTGGCTACAACTGCACTAATATTTCTCGTCATCTCAAATCCGGAAGCCGTTTTGATTGTAACAGTACCGGTGTAGGTTCCTTCATTGGTAAATTCAGCAACAATATTAGCATTAGCACTACCATTAGAAGGTATAGTGAATTTTACGGGATTTACTGAAAAGGAATTACTAGTTGATGTAATGAAAACCGTATCTATATCCACAACACAAGCTGTTGGATTATCCAATTTAAGACTGAAAGGATATTTTGTACCTGGACATATAGTATCAAAAGCTACTTCGGTTTGTTGTATTTCAAATGTCGGCAGATCCCCTCTGCCAATTATAACAAGAGTATCAAATCCAGGAGCAGATGGACTTTCTATCACCAGTAGAGTGGTATCCCAACCCTGAGTATTAGGAATGAACTGAATCAAAGCCCTGCCAATGGAGCCATCGTCTTGTTTTGGGATTACCAATGGATAATCGGAAGCATTTGCAAGTGAAAACTGATTCAAGAAATTTCTGTAAAAATTATAATCACGAATTGTTACATCACAACCTCCGCGATTGAGTATAGCCCATTCGAATATAGCAGTATCTCCAATGCATACAGCTCCCAGATCAAGTGTATCTGTTTTATCAGCAAAGTAAAATTCTTCGCTTTTACCCGTGCCGGATATAACTGCTGTATCTCTAACAATTAAAGTGTCACCACCCGGGAAACCGTCAAAATCTCTTATTTCCACGATCAGATTCACTTGATAATTGCCTAAAGCTCCGGGCTGGAAATGTATGTCAAGAGGTGTTGCAATATTAGGCTGCAATGTCCCTGGTAAAGGTTGTGCAATATTGAAATAGTTTATATCAGGAGCATTCCCCTCTATATAAATATCTACAACATCACGGCATCTGACATCTTTTAGAAATATATGGGCTGCCATTGTATCCGCTGTTGACGGACAAACAAATCCGAAATCCATATCAGGTATGGAGTCCCTGCTAAGAATTCCCGGTACTGTAATGCATAACTCATCTATTGCAAGCGTATCATTTGCATTACCCATTAGTCTTATTGGTACTTTCAAGTCGGCTGTGTATAATCTCGGATCTGCATGAAATGATACAACACCTACAGCTGATGTACTTTCTTCGAGCAGATCAGGTGTAATACTGTTTGAAGTCGCAACTGTATATAGTCCTGAAGGAAGAGCGTCTATTTCTATTCTTACATTATTGAAAGTGTTGTCTTTTGTGTTTGTAATTATGAATAAAACATCCAGAGTATCTGGGTAATAAGGATGGTAATCCGGGTCACTACAATCAGTCTGATGCAAGGTGTCAAACGGAACGCATCCGTCCGGTCTTGCATAGAATATACCATCACCGGCACCTCCTGACGGCCCACCACCAGTTGTTGAGCCTGCATCTACTACTTCTAGAGAGTCAATTATACCAATCTCTGTTGAAGCTAGGACTTTCTTCTGCCCGGCTCCCACAGATTGTTCATCCCATATTAATAATACGGCACTATCTGTATAAGTAAGAGTATTGTCAGCATTTCGGTCTTTCCATAAGAATTTCCCGAGTCCTTTTAGGGTATTCTGCCCAGTATAATCTGCCCAGTTGCCAAACATAAAAAAGTCAGGTGCAATCAGCCCTTGTTCTTTCAAATTGCCCCTTGCAATCAACCCTGGTTGAACCGTACTACCTTCCAAGGCCAGCCAGAATTCAGGTATTCCTGGTGCCACTGCATCTGTGAACTGTTGTTCTGTGTCATAATATCCATAAGATGTCACGATCGGTGTCCTATCATTGGCACCGATTTTTGTATCTATAAGTAAAAGTACACCAACATCATGAGCTTTAGAAGATGTATCCGCAGAAACTGACATCTTTATAAATCCGCCGCTTGGTCTTTTACTCGGCTCCATTGAAAATATAAATCTAACTTTTTCACCATCCGGCATATTGGCTATTAATTCCGAGTTTATCCTTGGTTTTCCGTTCAAAGTGTCTCTGAACAATCGGGAAACAGTCAAAGGGTTTTGAGGGGGTGGCATTTCTGTATTAGGATCGTCCTCAAATAGCAACTGGAATATAATATTGTCTATCATCAAGTGAACATGAGAAGTAAAGTTTGGAGGCGTAACTCCATTGCCGTCTTCATTATATATTAAAGATTTTGGATCATCAGTCGGATCAAGATAAGATGTATTAATATAAAAATGACCATTTTTCAAAACAACCGCATCCAGTAAATAAGGAGGTAGCATATTCTCCAGTTTCAACTCTTGCTGTGCTGGTAGCAGTGATGGTATTATAATTAATGCAAGTATGAATATTTGAAAAATTCTTTTCATATTAATGTCAACGTTTTAATGGTGTTGTGATCTCTACTATAACTGTTCTGTTATAAAACCTGCCTTCCGGAAGGTCATTATCATATATCAGTGTTTCCCCTACTCCTTTACTGAATATTATTTCAGGAACTACTCTTTCTTTGATAGCTTTCTCAACTGATTTTGCTCTGTCAATGGAAAGTTGATTATTGTACTCATCAGTTCCCAATTTATCAGTAAACCCAGTAATACTCACAGATGAATTCGTGTTTATTCTGTTTAAAATAGTTTTGAATGTACTTTCATTTTCCTCATTTATCAAAGGCATATCATAGTCAAAGAAAATTAGATTGTATCTTTCAACGATAGAATCCTTTACTATTTCACCATCATAATATTTTGATTTTTTCTCATAAAATATAGGTACTGCTGTGTTTGCTTCGTCAGTATTGCCTTCATTGTCAATTACTTTTAATTTCAAAGAAATATGATTTCCCTGTACATCTTTTCTTGCCAGTTCTATCATCTTATTTCTGTCTAAATCCCACTGCATTGAACTTGAAGGGGACCCATTGCCACTTTTATTCCATAATTGAGTGTTGTCGATATAATTAGCTACCAAATCCCAGCTTTTTAGATTTTCATCATACTTTACATTAGCTTGCATTACAATTGACTTAGGGCTTACTTCACTATTATGCGTAATAAGTCTTACCGGCTCCAATATATCAGAACTGTTTGAACTTAATTCAACTCTTCTGTTCTCTTCTCTTCCTTCGGCAACGTTCCTGTTTGAAATTTCCTCAGGTAACTCACGTGATTTCGTAATAATTCTGTCAGCCGGTATTCCCCAGATGTTTACCAAATAATCTTTTACTCTTTGTGCTCTTGAGGAAGCAAGTTTATTCTGATTACGTCCGTCGTCTGCCGGTTCTAAGCACCCTGTTACAGTAAGATTTGCATTAGTATTTTTCTGCATTCTACTACCGACAATATTCAGCATGTTATGATATACTGCTAAAACAGAATCTTGCAAAGTTGACTCATCAAAGTTATTTATTTCAGAGCTATTAAGGGTTATATATCTGTTTTGTAGTTCGGACTTTCCAGCATCAAAGAATATATAAGGCAGGATAGGAACATAATTGTTATTATTCTCTTCCGAGACTGTTACTTGTCCAAACTCCAGCATTGCACCGTTTTCCAATAGACTTTTGGCTTTAATTGATGCAATTGGACTAGGAGTAAACTTAGGTTCTGTAACCGGCTCTAGTGCAGGGGAAGGTTCCTTGATTATCACTTTTTCGGGAGTTCCTAATTCATATTTCAGAGCCAATCCTGCGTGTAACGTGCTTACCGACCAATCATTATTACTTAGAACATTTGTAAAAGGGAATATGTAACCTGCTTCCGGACTTAAATATAAATTTTCAGCTATTAAAAAATCTGCACCAATCAATGCGTGAGCAGTTATCCTTAGATTTGTCTCTGTGTTAGGATTATCATCAAAATTTGCTGAAGCAATCTGCCTGGTGCTTTCACCATTTCTGAATTTTAATCCGAATGGCTGCTGTATCTCTTCAACTTGTGTATATGATGCATGTGTGGGGATAGCCACTCCAGGACCAAGTGCCAGATATACTTTATCAGATACATAGTAAGCTCCCAATGCCTCAATCTGTACATAATCTAAAGAAACATCTAACTGATGCTCGGTTGTCAGGTAAACTAAGGTACCGTCATCTAGAGAAACTCTTGGTGGATCTTTTGGGGGCGCCTCAAAATCTCCATCTGCTTTATGAAAGAAAGCCCTTCCAAAAAATGAAAAGTTTGTGCCGAATGGTACTTCAATACTATTGCCAGCCATCCAACCTATTCCGGTTCCATCATCGAAAGTGCCACAAATAAGCATACCGTCATAGCTACTAAACTGACCTGAGTGCATATTCAAAGCTCCTGCACCAAACATTCCTATTCGGATATTTCTTTCAGATTTTTCCTCTTGGGATAACAACGAGTTTCCCGCTATTAATAAAATAGCCGTCAAGATAAGTATAGTCTTTTTCAATTCATATCTGCTTATTTTGTGAGAATTATTACCTTATTATATAACACCTGTGAACCATCTTTTAATCTAACCACGTAAGTACCATTAGATAAATCCACGGTATTTATTTTAAACTCAGCTGCAGTTTTACTGCTTACATTTAAATTATGTTGATATACTTTTTTTCCAATTTGGTCATATATTTCAATTTCAAATTCTTTATCCTCATTGTCATAAAGAAGAATATTCATTTCATTCCCTACTGGAAGAGGATATACATTAAATATAGTAGCATTTTCTGTTAGAATTTGACTGTCTCGCCCACCGCAAAGACCTTCCACAAAAAACTCAGCATTATTTCCTGTTAGGCATACATTATTTAATGTTTTATCTTCAATTTCGATAGTTGTAAAATGTGAGTTGCCTCTTAGTACTTCATACTCAATACCAAATGCTGCACCATCTGTAATTAAACCATTTTGCCATACAACTGTCATTTCAGCATTATTCATATTTCTCGATGTAATAACTGTATTTGCTTGATCAAGTGCTACACCTCCGTTTAATTCTACAATTCTTAGAGGGTATAGCATTGTTGAATTATAATTAGTGGTAACTTCAATATTTGTTAAAGGATTCCCCGCATCAACTCCACTGATATCATAAGGGACAATAAATCTTTCACCGGGGTCGTAATAATGCGTGATAACATTTGGTTTTATAACTATGTTAGGTAATATTTCAGCTTTTACTGGGATATCTGTACTGCCAAATGATCCGCCAATTTCGACTATTTCATTTATACTACCTGAATTATTACCCTTAATAGAAACAGTCAGAGTCATAGACTCCCTCGGATTCAGTGTTGTATCAATTGAATTTGGTATTATTATAGGGGATGAAGGGTCTTCCTTTTTAATCCTGTCTATCGTCATTGTTTCAAAACTGCTTGGATTTTCGATAAGAATGACTTTCGTTAAAGAGTCCCCGGAGCATATAGTTCCGAAATCTAATTCAGAAACTGAGTATCTTATATTTTTTGATCTTACTACATAACATAAAGGTATAATTACTGTAGAATCCTGATCTCCGTCGTGCTCAAATTGAACATCTATTTTGAAAGTACCTTCCGCAACAGGTGTAAAGTCGACAAATATCTCTTCATCTCCACCTTTAACTATATTAAAAGGAAAGTTATTTGTTATACTGTAAAGATTAACATTACCACCAATGAACTGATATCCAGTAACAGTAATATCTCTGTCTCCGGGGTTTTCGAGTATTATCGATGCTTGATATGTATTTCCTTCTTCATAGACCAATGTGTCGCACCCGTTCGGACCATATCCGCTTAAATATTTCAATAACCCTGTTCCTGAAAGTCCGCTAGGATAAGCTCCATCAGCAATGTGTACTATTGCACTGCTAAGTATTCTGCCTCTTTCAGAAGGATTAAATCTAATACAAATTTCAAGAGTGCTGTCCGGCGGTATATTTACCCTTCCATTTGGACTGACTACAGTGTAGTTACCAGGAGGTGAGATTGAAATTGAGTCAATGTAGGTAGTATCGGTTCCATTGTTTCTTATTGCTTCAAAACAGATTGTAGTATCAGTTCCAACAAAAATATCTCCGAATTCCTGTGAATTAGTAATTATTTCAAAAGAAGATTTAATACCCGTTCCTTCAAGTCTTACAGTATCTGTTAGGTAGCCAATATCAAATAGTACAAAACCACTGCGATTACCTTCAGCAGAGGGTCTAAACCACGCATTTATTCTACGAGATTGCCCAGGTTGCAATACAAAGTCAGAGGTGTCGCCGGTAAAGAAAAATTCTCCCGGGTTGCTCATTCTAAAACCATTTACTTTTACAGGCAGGAGCCAACTATTTGTGATTGTTATTGGAATGCTGTCAGATATTCGACCGACTTCCTCTGGGCTGAATGTAGCGTCATTGGCTGACAAGGGTTGATAGACTTCAACTCCGTTCATAGCACCATCAGAATTATTCTTTCCACCGAATACCAGAGCTAAATTATTACCATCTATCGCAACTTCACGATTAGATCCTGATTCAACAAGGTCTCCAAGTTGTGCCCAAATACCTGTGGGGGAAGAAGTAGTCGGAAGAGTATAATACTCTGTTTCCTTTATAGCACCAGATGAATTATTCCCACCAACAGTCAAGTATGAAAGAGACGAATCAGTAATTCCACCTATAAAAGTGACGTCAGATTCAGCCCTTGGTCGAAACATATTAGCTGTGTATTTCCAGCCGGATTTAACATCATACCACTCGCAAGTGTTTTGGGCATCACCGTTTTCGTCATAACCACCTATTACTCTTGCAATACCACCTATATCTACAAAACTAGCTCCCAAATATCTGTATTCTCGTGGTGCAAAGGCATGGGAACTCCAGTCATTATTTTCAAAAAGTTCTGTTGTAGTGATAGAACCTTCTTCTCCTCCTGCTGTAATTACCAGATCATCACCATTTGCATCTAAGATGGTACCAAGAAAGTGACCGGCTCTTTCTTTTCCCATATTAGGTAACGAAAACAAGCGGTTTGTAGAAATTTCAATGTATTCAGATGATGCAACTTTAGAACCACTTCTAAGCTGTCCCCCAGTTTGTACAATTCCACCATTAATGATTATCCTACCAGACTTATCCCAGGCAGCTCTGCAGTCGCCTCTACCGATATCCATATCATCCAAACTGATCCAGTTAATATTGACCTGTCCATTTTGATAGTTTACCCTTTCTACTGACCTTACTGAGCTGTAGTTTCCTAAACTTCCTGAGTATCCGCCTATCACAAAAATAATTGCACCGTTATTGTCAGGTATTACTACAAGTGAATGATATGCTCTGGATGATGACATTGAAGTTACTTTTCTGTATTCACCTGTAATATGATTAAAAATATAGGCAGAGTTTACGGCATTCCCTAAAGAGTTAATCCCTCCACTGATCAATATATTTCCATCAGGTAGAAGTATCGAATTGTGGCCATGTAGAGCTTCGGGAAATGTTGGTAATGATTGCCATTCGGGAATTGTGGTTTGGCTATAATTCGTATAAAGCATAAAAATACAAGTGATAAAATATATTATTATTTTTTTCATATTATGAATCTTAAGCGAATTTTAAATAACTAATTAATCTAAAATAACATTAATTTCCAAATTATGAAATAATATTTAATAAAATATTAAAATTATACTCTTATGTTTTTTAAGTGGTTGTTAAATTTGCTTTTAGAATATACATCGACAAGAGTTGATTAGGATGAGAATCTATTAACTGTAGTGCAGAAGTATCATTTCTTATCCTCTGAGAATTTATTTTCACTTTCTGGTCCAATATTTCTGAATGGTTACAATAATCGTTTCCTGGCCAAATCTGATGCGTGTGTAGAGCTACCAAATCGTCTTCAGCTATTACCCTAACGAATTCAATTGATTTTTAAGGATATTCGGACTGCATTCTGTTTGTTTTGTTCCAAACTCTTAACAATAACCTTATTTTATCATATCGCTAATATACTCAGCTATTCTTAGAGCTTCTGTAGCTTCTTTACCTGTCACAGATACATCTTTGTTGTTCTGTATAGCATCTACGAACGAGCTATGTTCTTCTTTTATTGCATTTATCTCAGGAACAACTGGCTTTTTAAAGTAAATATTTCTGTTCTTAGTACCTGCTTCTATACTACCTAGCATTGTTGCTGGTACTACATTGTCTGACTTCGGCATCTCACCATCTACTATCTCGAATATCTCAACTTCTGGCTTCCCGAAATCGCAAGAGATATAAGTGTCCTGTTGGAAAAATCTCATCTTTCTCATTGGTCTTGCTGAAATTCTAGATGCTGTTAGGTTAGCTACTGCACCATTCTCAAACGTCAATCGAGCGTTACAAATATCAGTAGTGTCAGTGATAACAGATACTCCATTAGCATCTATGCTCTTCACTTTCGATTTCACTAAATGAAGAACTATGTCTATATCGTGAATCATTAGGTCGTGGATTACCGATACATCAGTCGCTCTAGTCTTGAATTGAGCTAATCTATGTGCTTCTATGAACATAGGATTCAAGCTATATGAACTAAGTGCAGCCAATGCGGGGTTAAATCTCTCTACGTGACCAACTTGTAGCTTCAGATTATTCTTCTCAGCTTTATCACAAAGGTCTAGCCCTTGTTGATGTGTCTGAGCTATCGGCTTTTCTATGAATATATGCTTGCCTGCGTCTAGACATTTGTCCGCTATCTCAAAATGGTTTACAGTTGGTGCAGCTATGATAAGTGCATCACTATTTCTAATTGCTTCTTCTATTGTAGCAAAAGCAGTTACACCATGTTCGGTCGCTAGCTCATTGGCTCTTTCGGTATTGGCATCGTAAATACCTACTACATCAGCATTTTCGTTTTGCTTTAATAATTTCAAATGGATAGAGCCCAGATGACCTGTGCCGATTACGGATACTTTTAATTTGCTCATTGTTATTTTCTTTGTGATTTAGTAAAAAACTAAAATAAGAAAAATAATGGAGCTACGCTTTCGGGTGTGCATTTTTATAAGCGTTTTTCAATCGTTCTATAGATAAATGGGTATATACTTGAGTAGTTGATAATGAGCTATGTCCCAGCATCTCGCTAACTGAGCGAATATCTGCACCATTGTCAAGTAAATGTGTGGCGAAACTGTGACGCAATGTGTGAGGGCTTTTCTGTTTTATGTCAGTAACCATACCCATAGCATTGTTAATCTGTCTATAAGCTGTGAATCTATCTAGCTTAGTTCCATCTGGTTTTATGAATAGAGCTTTTTCTCTATTTGGGATATGCTCACGTACTTGCTCGTACATTCTCATTGTTTCTAGAGTTTTAGAGCCGATTGGTATATACCTTTCTTTATTACCTTTACCTAGTACCTTTAGCATTTTACCACTGAAATCAATTTGATTGATTTTCAATTGCAATGCCTCGCTAATCCTCAAACCACAACAGTATATCAAGTCAACTAATGCTCTATCCCTTATTCCTTCGAAAGTATCACTATCAAAATATTCGAGAAGAGTTTCGACTTCTTTTACTTGCATATAGTTTGGTAGCTTTTTCTCTTTTTTCGGTAGTATCACACTACTAGCAGGGTTCGATTCGATTAGTCCTTTTTTATAAAGAAATTTGAACAGTGACTTAACTGCCGATATTTTTAATCGTAATGATGTTTTTTTCAGCCCTTTGTCGTGCATATATCCTAGATATGGTGATATATCATCACCATCAAGCATAGAGACATCTATCTCGGTACCGAATGCTTCAGTCAGAAATTCATCAAATTGCCTCAAAGCAGTGATATAAGTGTCAATTGTGTTATTAGAATACCCTTTTTCTACTTGTAGGTATGCTATAAATTTTTCTATTGCTGTGTTCAAATTCATACACACATAGCGCAAATAGTATGCCTAAAAATCAATTTTATTAGAGAATACATTAATTTAATCTTTATTACTTCCTTATATTTACCTATATTAGTGTGCAATAATATTAATCATTCAATGATTTTATAACAATATGAAAAAAATAATACTAGCTTTAGTTTTTATACTCCCGTTTATAGCTTTTTCACAAAGTCACTATATCATACCAGATATTGGTGCTCCCGATATGGCAGTCTATGTAGAGATGATTGCTCCACACGACCAGAAAGGATATTTTGGTGATGATGGTTTCTATCTACCAGGAGTAGATACAGAAGTACAGATTAATGCAACAAAGAATTCACAGTACGTAACTTTCGGGCCTATGGTAGTATCTTGGGACGGGCGAGTAATCTCGACTCATATATTTATAGATAGATCGGCAAACCCGACTCTAACTACTGCCGACCTAGCTTATGAAGTGATAATCGAAATCACTGGTTCGACTGTTCCTGCAACTCGTACATTCAATTATTATATAGTAAAACCCCAATCATTGGGTAATAATGGTGATATCTCTGGAATAAATGAAACAGTATTAGGAGATGGCAATCTAGGTTTACGTTCCTCTAGAGGAGCTATGATTGTTGATTCTTTGACTTTGAAGCCTAATACAATTTATTCTGTTTCTGTAAAAGACCCTGACGGCAACATAGCCAACGGTAATCAAGGATTCTTCCCTGTTATTATATTGAGCAAAGGACCAATAAAAGGTAATGGCTCCACAATCTCAGTTTCGGCACAAAGCAAAATTGCTGGACCGGGCGGCGGCGGTGGAGGAGGAAGGTTTGATGACTTCGGTCTCTTTGACAATTCGAGAGGTACTGATGGTGGAAGTGGATATACTGGAGGTGGAAAAGGTGGTTATAATGCATCAAGTGTACCAGGTCAAACTGATGAATATAGAGAAATTGGAACAGGTACAGGTGGAAGAGGAATTAGCTATAATGGAGTAGCATTAGATGACCCAACTGGTGGATACGAAGCCTCTTATGGGGGAACAGGACATCCATTTGGGACTGTAGGTAAGCAAAGTACAAGTGGAAATGCTGCAGATTGGCAAGGAGGATATGGTGGAGGAACTGGTTATAGAAATGTCACTCAAGGTGGTGCAGGTGGATTTGCAACTGCTGGTGGTGGTGCTAATGTAACTGGTGGAACAACTGGTGGAAAAATACAAGGTAACAAATCGTCAATTCCTTTAGCCGGTGGTTCAGGTGGAGCAGGAGGAAATCCTCAAGGACTAAGTGCCGAATCTGGTGAAGGTGGCGGCGGCGGTGGAGCTATCAAATTATTTGGTAGTGAAGTTGTAAATATAAAAATAGATGCAAATGGTCATAATGGAACAGATGGTGATGGAGCTGCTGATGGTGGCCCAGGCTCTGGTGGTGCTATTTCGCTTATGGGGAAAGTTGGCATAAGTGGTTTCGACCTTTCTGCAAAAGGTGGTTCAAGAAGTGGTAGGAATGGTGGTTCGGGTAGAATCCGTTATGATGGGTATGATGGTATCAGCGACCCTAATTTCACACCTGCCGATGCATCTAATTATAGGGGTATAAGTACTGATACCTCAAAATATATCAAACCAAGACACAGATTATTCGGTACTCACAAAAAAGATGGTAAAGTAAAGCTATATCAAAAAACTAAAACTACAGATTGGACGCTAAAAGCAGATTTTAACTCGCCTTCACCAGGTTGGGTAAATCCACTTGACTATGATGTCAATCACGAAGATGAGTATTATATAGTTGCTATACAAGAGGAAACACAAATAGTTGATGACTATACTTATCAACCTAACTTCGTACTTTCTCAAGCGGCTACAAATATACTTCGCTTTGGTGATCAGAATATATATTGCCCAAAAGATACAACATTTGATGTTATTAATTGTGCTAATGTCGTTTACGAAGACTCGATACAAATACAATCTATTGGTGGGGATTTCCTAAATATTATTGTTGAAGATAAATGGGTGTTTGGCGATAAAGGTTTTGAAATTCTTAATCTTGGTGACTATGATATTAGTCCGCAAGACCCGGATAGTTTATTCTACATTAAATTCAGATATACAAAGATAGCAGGTCAATCTGGGATAATAACAGATACATTGATATTATACAATAACTCACCTACTAAAGATAGCTGCCGTATTGCTGTAAATATCAATTTACAAGATGCTAAAGTATCATTTCGAAATCAAGCGAATAATACAGAGATAGATACTCTAGATTTGGGAATAATCTGTATTGGTGATATAGCAACTGGAAAATTTAATATTAGAAATGAATCAGATTTTGATTTGACAAACATAAGTTTAGTCAAAAGTGGAATGGGACAAGAAACGGACTTCACAATTAATCCGAATACATTAACATCAATAGGCAGTAGTTTAAATAGTCTTATAGATGTATCTTTCCAAGATTTGGATAATAATGCTTTTATAGATGGCGTAAGTATCCAAGTAATGGTTTACTCCGATCAATGTGCCGATCCAATTGATTCGCTTGTTATCTCAATCAAAGTAGTAACAAGTGAACTAACATTGAGTGAAGCAGATAAGAGTTTGGATTTCGGTAGTGTACCTATTGGGCAAACAAAGGATATGACTGTAACTCTAACTAATACTGGTGACAAACCAGCTTTAATTCAGTTACCTACTGTCCCAGCTCCTTTCACTATGATTTCTCCGACTGTTGGTTCATTCCCTATAGTGTTACAACCTATTAAAACAGATCCAACAGCTAAAATAGACTTTACATATAGATTTAGCCCAACTACATCGGGTAATTTCTTAGATAGTACATTATTCAAATCAATTGCGGATAACTCAACTGGTAGCTGTGATTTCGAAATTAAAATGAACCTGACAGGTACTTCTACTTTAGCTGAGATTAGCTTTAGTGATACTCTAGATTTTGGATTAATGTATGAATGTCAGGATAGTACAGCTGATGCATTCATAACAAATGAATCTGCTTTCACTATCGCAATAGATACAGCAAATGCAAGATTCAATGGTGGCGATTTAGCTTATTTCAAATTCTTAGCAAAGCCAAGAACAATAAATGTTCAAAACCAATTCAGAATAAAGTATGAGCCTCCTACTATACCTACAACAGCGGGTATAAAGCAAACAAAAATTCAATTTGAGTTAGACCCGACAACTGGTGAGACTTTCGAAATTGTAGTTAAAGCAGAAGTGGATACATTCTTAGTTGATTACTTACCGGGAAAGCCATTGGATTTTGATATGGGGGATATACCAGTTGGTTTCGATGTAGCTCCACAGAAAATAAGAATAACTAACAATGGTAAATTACCGAGAACTGTGACTGGAGTAACTTTACCTGCTGGAAGTAAGCTAACTGTAACTCATCCACTTAGTCTACCTGTCACGATTGATCCTGGAGGGTGGGAAGAATTTGATGTTGATATTACTTTGCTATTAGGTGACGAAGGACTATACAGCGAAGATATCACATTTGATTTTGCTAATTGTGACAATAAACTTCCAGTAACTATAATAGCCAAAGGTGTAAAAGGAGAGTTAGAAATAGTTACGGACTTGAATCTTGGTGATTTACCTCCATGCTTTGATTTGTCAATCCCTGTGTTGTTTAGAAATAAAGGTGATGCAGATATAAGTTTAGATAGTGTTATAGTTGAAGAGAATGGGACAGAAATATACAGATTACTTAATATGCCTCAGACACTTACTGTTCTTCCTGGTGCTAATGTTTATCAAGAAGATATTAAAATTAAGAAATCTGGTTTAATAGTTGGGTCAACATTTAATGCCACTTTAATAGCTAACACAACGGAAAATGGGAATTTCCAACCATATCCAAAAGCAATTACTGCGAAAATAAAATCTGGATTGATTGTTACTCCAGAGCCTGTTGATTTTGGTGGCGTAGGTACAAATCAATCAAGTACTATAACAGTTATTGTTGAGAAAGATCCAGCAGTCCAATTCTCTGATACAGCTTCTTTTTCAGTTGAAGTGAACAGATTAAATATGAAAAATGGTTATAATGAATACCAATTTACATCGCCAAATATTCTAACTTTAAACTCTGGTGATACTCAACCCAAATCTTTTGATATAACGTTTACACCTACTAATAGTCAGAATTATGATGATACTTTGAATCTCAAAGTAAGTATCAATGGCTGTGATTTCTTGTTGCCAGTTTCACTACGAGGTACAGCATTAGCAGGAGACACACTATTAATATATACTAAAGATATGCTCGATGTAGAGCCGAATATAGACCAATTTAGAATACCAATCTACGGAAAGTTGAAATCTGCTGATGTGGGTATAGATAAGTCCGCAAGTGTAACTATATCAAAGTTAGATATTGATTTCAACAAGACAATTTACTTCCCGATGACTATTACTAATGGTGATTTTACAAGGAGAGAAACAGACGGTGCTTCTACATTATTAAGTATAAGTATGGATAACCCTGTTATAGTTAGCTCAACTGACGAGATAATATTGACAGAGTTAGTCGGACCTACAATGCTAGGTAACAAGAAAGATAATCTTTTCCACCTGAACGCGACGCCAACTATAACCGATAGTACTGGAATATCAACTATTGTTGCGACCAGTAGCTTCTTTAATCTTAAAGTTTGCTCAGAAGGGGGAGACCGATTACTAGAATATACTGATGGATTTAACTTTACACTGTTGAAGTCATTCGAATCTATCATTATAGATGCTCATCTGGTAGAACCAGGTATGCATAGAGTTAGATTGATGAATATGACTGGAAAAACAGAGTTGATAAAAGAAATAGTTAGAGCAAATAATGATGAGAACGATTATACTATAGAGTACAACACCTCGCATTTGAGTAGTGGTGTTTACTATATTCTATTCGAAACACCAGCTCGTTACAAAACACATAAATTAATAATAATAAAGTAATATGAAGAAAATTATATTTTTAGTTTTAATATTTAGTTCTCTATTCGCTTTTAGCAAAGATGATGGCAGAAGAGTGTACAATAGCTATGGCTTTTTCACGGGTCTAAACTATAATATGTACAGCTCAGATTTTTCTACTCTTCCGGGAGTCCCTTGTTGTAGTCCATTGTTTGATAATGCAACTGGAGTTGGGTTAAGTATAGGATTACTTGCGGATTTCCAAACTAATAATATAATCGAATACTCAGGATTCGATTTCCGATTATCATTCGATATGCTTGATGCTGAATATAATATATTGGAGCCGAAAGCTGGGAATGTAATAAAACAAGAGCTAATAGATATAAATAATCCATCACAAACGCCAGTGGATGATGTAGCTATTAACCACAATTTATTAATTAGTCTTAGCATTATTTCACTAGAGCCAACATTCCGATATTCGCCTATTTATGATTTGAACCTGCATGTTGGATTCAAGTTTGGTATTCCAGTGGCTTCTTCATATAACCAGAGTTCGACTATACAATCTCCAGATTATATTAGATTCAAAGAGGGTGGATTCAAAAGAAATGTAGCCAATGGGCCAGAGATACCTGAAATAAATGGGTTCCAATCTTCTCTTGTCCTAGGAGCGGGGTATGAATTCCCTCTTTCTAAGAAACTTTATATTGTTCCAGAAGTTCGATACTTCTTAGCTTTGAATAACGTGAACATCGACACATGGAAAGCAAATCACGTGAGAGTTGGAGTTGCATTCAAATACTATCCAATCAAAGTAGTTGAAAAGCCAATCATAATGGATACAATTATCACGCGTGATACTACCATAGTTTACGATGCAGAAATAGATAACCCTATCACAAATTTTGTAGATATGACTGTAAAAGAAACTAGAGATGAAACAGATGAAAGAATATTCATCACAAAAAACATAAACGAGAAATACGAAACTTTTTTACCAGAGAAAATTACAATTGCTGCTGAGATAAAAGGGCAGATAGAAGAAGTAGAGCAAATAGTAATAGAAGAATTTGAAATGGAAGAAGGGTTCCCGCTATTACCTTATGTGTTTTTCCAAGAAGGTAAAGGGCAGTTAATAGACACTAGACAAAAACTACGATCAGCTATCCAAACTGATGATAAAGTATGGCAAAATGATGATATGATTAGTAATTTCAATGAGGATAGTCTGGCATGGAATACTCTAGGAATTCATAGCAATCTACTTAATATAATAGGTAGTAGAATGGTAAATAACCCAAATACGCAAATCACTATAACAGGTACAAACAATAATAGTGGAGTAGAGCAAAACAATATCACTCTTTCAGAAGAGCGATCTAGTTCTGTTAAAAATTATCTAATAAATGAGTGGGTGATTGCACCAGATAGAATTAGCACTAAATCAAGGAATTTGCCATCTGTACCAGGTAACCCCGAAACAAAAGACGGATCTGAGGAAAATCAGAGGGCAGAGATTACTTCTGATAGCTATGAGTTATTGAAGCCAGTTTTCTTGAAAGATATAGTGAAAGTATCTAATCCTCCTACTATAAATATAAAGCCAGAAGTTAGCTCTACAAATAAACGTAGCGAAATCAATTATGATTTGGAAATCAAACAAGGCATTAATATATTAAGAAATGTATCTAACCAACAAATAGGCAATGATGGCTATACTTGGAATATACTAGAAGAGCCTCAACCTCTGTTCGAAGAGCCGATAGAGATAACTTTAAATGCGAAAGACCAATATGGTAATAATGCAACTGACATGAAGACAACTCAGGTACAACAACTTACTATCAAGAAGAAAAGATATGAGTTGAAAGATGATAATAGAATAGAAAAATTCGCGTTGATAGTCTTTGATTTCGATAAAGCTACCCTATCAGATAGACACAAAAAAGTACTTGACGATATCAAAACTAGAATAGATGAAAATTCGCAAATAACTATAGAAGGGTATACTGACAGAATAGGTAGTGCAGATTATAACAAACAATTGGCTCAAAAGAGAGCAGAAGAAGTAAAAAAATATATAAATGCTGCCGAGAGCAAGGTAACACTAAAAGCGATAGGGCAAGATGAACTACTTTATGACAATGATTTACCACAAGGTAGAAACTATTCTAGAACAGTTTTAGTAAAAATTATTACTCCAATTAAATAAAAGTGTAACTAAATTGCTATTCAGATTGTCTATAATACAACAAAGCAAAAGCAAGACAAAAATCTAATGTTTAATTCAAAGAAATATGACCCAGATATAGAGCTAGATGAAGCGGTAGAAAACCTGAGAAAAGGTAGTGCCGAGGCATTTCAGATACTATATCATAAGTATCATAACAGAGTTTATAGATTCTGCTTGCGTATGCTTGGTTCTGAATCAATGGCGAAAGATGCCTTCCAAGAAACTTTTGTGAAAATTTATGAAAAGCGAGAATCATTCAAAGGTGATAATTTTGCTGCTTGGTTGTTCACAATAGCTAGACATAATTGCTACAATATGCTTAGAGCTAAAAAAGAGTATGCTAGTTTCGATGAGACTTATCATCATGCAAAAACACAGAGAACAACTGATTTTGGATTAAAACAAGCGCTGGAAGAAGCTATTAATAGTCTTCCTAACTCACTCAAAGAAGCATTTATCTTACGAGAATATGAAGAGCTTTCGTACCAAGAAATTGCAGATATTTTGGAAATAGAACTTTCTTTGGCCAAAATAAGAGTGTTCAGAGCAAGAAAAAAACTTAGACTAATATTAAAACCCTTAATGAAAGAATTAGATGAACATAGATAATTTAATATCGAAATATCTAGATGGTGAGCTTACTGAAAATGAAGATTTACAGTTACGCAATCTCATTACTTCTAACGATAATGCTCGTGATATATTCAATACTTATATTGATCTTCATATAGCATCAAAAGAAGATGCCAAATCAATAACTACTCCTGATAGCTTGAAAAGCGAAACAGAAGATTTGGTGATGATGGCGATAATGAGTGCTTCAGCTATGCCAGCTAAAACAACGAAAAGTTTAAATATATTTAATCTGTTCCCTAGACAACTGGTCTCTATGGTAGCAGCACTTCTGTTAATCACATTTACATATACTTCGGATATGAATATATTTAAGAATGTTATACCTTCTTATAGTAAAGCAGAAATGGTAATAGAATTACCTCTCGTTTCTAGTAGAGAAGTTAATATTAGTACTGCATCTAATTCTGCGTCTAATAATAGTACTCAATCTTTTGCTAATAATGAAGTTAAAGAATTTATAATAAATACTGACGCAAATACTAATGATATCGAATCTATCACTATAGCAAATGCAGAATCAATATCTTATATAACTCAAAAAGATAATCTAAACATAAATGATAGTGATGCAGATACTAAAATTATTGCTTCGGATAATAGTAATGACTTACTAAATAAAAATCTTAATCCGACTTTCACTATATTAGACGAGAATACAACTTCATCTAATATGCAATATGGTGATATAGTGAATAAACTAGGACAATCTCAAAATAATTTAGCTATTAATAATATTCAGTTGACTGCTTTTACTTCTAGTCCTTACACTTTATATGGATTTGATGATAAAGCAAACGCTTCTATTAGTTCTTATTCTCAAGCCATATCAGTTAACTTAAACGAAGAGACTAGTATTGGACTTGAGATCGGCTATTCAGATATAGCATATAGAGCAGAAACTTTTACACACACAAATGTACTAGATAAATATGGACGTGAGACTGGACAACAAATAGTATTCAGAACTGAAAGAGACAAAGATTATGCAATGTATTGGGGACAAATGTTCGTCCAATCACAATTATATAAAATAGATGACTTCGATCTTGGGCTTAGATTGGGGTTAGGTCTTTCTGAAAGTGGGTTAACTAGTAATTCTAGATTACTTGCTTCGTATGAGTTAGTAAGTGGAATTAAGTTAACTGCAGGTACAGAATTTAACTACTTTACTGTAGCTTTACCGCAACTAGTTAACTCATATACTCAGAATTATTATAGTTTCTCTATGGTTTATGGATTGCAATTTAATTTCTAAATTGTTAAAAAGCTGTAAAGATATTTCAACACAATTAGTGTTGTTTAAAAAAAAACTATTATATTTGAAACAGGGCTTAAAATGAATAATCACTTTATTAAGTAAATAAAACAATATAAATCGAACAAGATTTTTATATTTTCTTTTATTACATTACTTATCTCTCGTAGTTATTCCGCTTTTTGCCTATTGAATTCTAAAATTTGAAAAAAATTAATTTATTAGGAGTTTATATCATGCTGAGAATAGCATTAATAGCAATATTAAGTCTTGCATTTATTATACCGCAGTCGCTCACTGCAGGTGTAAACGGAACCGTAAAAGGTGAAGTTGTTGACGAAAATGGTAATCCTGCGATTGGAGCATCAGTACTTTTGGTAGGAACTACACAAGGAGCTTACGTAAAAGCAAATGGTAAATTCGCTATACCTGGTGTTAGAGCTGGCTCATATGAATTGAAAGTTTCTTATGCTGGATATGAGCCAACGATTAAGAAAATAAATGTAAGTGCTGATCAAACAACTGATGTAGATTTCAAGCTTAAGACATTTACAAGTGAAGAAATTGTTGTTACTACTAAGATGGTTGAAAAAACCCAAGTTGGTTCAAATATGATTTTCGATAAAAATGCACTTGAAAGAACAGCTACTGCAGGTGTTACTTCTTTAGTAACTCAATCTTCTGGTGTTACTAATAGTGGAAACGGATATAATATCCGAGGTATGAGAGCAGAAGATACACAAGTATTAGTTGATGGTCTTGATATGGGTAATCAATTTACTGGTGGATTTGGTGGTTCTGGTACAGCTTACGCACCAATGGTTTCTCAATATGCTACAGAAGAAGTTCAAGTGAAAAAAGGTGGTACTGGTGCACAACAAGGTAATGCTGTTGGTGGTACTGTTAATACTGTAGTTAAAACTGGTAATTCAGAAAGTTATGAAGGCTTTATTGCTTATAGAGCTGATTTACCTTCTTTAAATGGTTCTCAAGGTCAAGGAGTCGATTTGATTGCCAATGGGAATTCATTTGATATAATTGAACAAGGAGAAGGTAGACAGCTAGAAGGTGATAATCTTTCGAATTTTGAATTTGGTGTAGGTGGACCTATTCCAGGTTTAGATAAAGCTTTAAATACAGCTACCTTCTATTTAACTGGTAGATACGAATTTAGACAAAATAGAGCTTCGACTTACGAATACTATGCTCCAGTGGTAAATGATTTTGGTGGAAATGAAATAATGGGTGGTGAAAATCTAGGACAAATAGATAACCAAAGATCTTGGGTTAAAAACATCACTGGTAGATTAACTTTTGGTGTTTCTGATAATATTAGTTTAACAGTTGGTGGACAACTTGGGCAAACAAATTTGGAAAGTCAAGGTTTAAATACATTGTATATGGATCAAGAAGGTGTAATGGATGGCGTATCGAATGGAATAGAAGAGAGATTCGCCAAACTTAATGTAACTAACACAGATGTTAATAATGTATTCGTTAAAATGACACATTCATTTTCTGAAGCTTCAGCTTTTTATGATATTAGATTATCTTCTAATATAAATAATGATATGATAGGAAGAAGAGCGAATCCAGGTTCAGACCCATCATTTTTCGGTGGCTTTGATATAATGATTCCAACGGATGAATATGCAAGGGATCCAGATACTAGACAATTAACTTTTGGATTGAGGGATAATATACCTGACCAATATACTCCAATATTCACTAGAAAACTTCCAAACGATGGAAGTTCTGTAGCATCTAAGGAAGATTATTATGTAGCTAATCCGCTTACTGGTTACGTTGAATCTACACCCATTTCGACATTCAGAAATCCTTATGGATCAGACCAGTTTTTCACTGGACACGGTAGTTACGGATTCCAATTTAGACAAGGTAATTACTTACAAGCCGATGGTAATTTTACAAAGTATATTTCTGGTGATAGATTTGAACATAATATACAAATGGGTTTTGAATTGAGAACATATACAATGGGGTTTCATTCTAATTCAAGCCCTACAACTTCCGAAACTGTTGATGTATATTCATCAGAATTTGGTGGTAATATTTACACTCCTAATCAAGAAATATATGAATTGACAAGTGATGAATTTCGTCCATTTAGAGCTGGTGTGTTTGTACAGGATCAAATTTCATTCGAAGGTATAATTATAACACCAGGTATGAGATTTGATATGTTTAATGCAAATGCAGTTTATAGAACAGAACTTTTCCCATTGCCTGCAATCGATGAAGTTGACAAGTTTAGTGAAACTGAAGCAAAGATTATGATTAGCCCGCGTTTAAATGCTAGTTATCCGATTACAGATCAGTCAATATTCAAAATGAACTTTGGTATTTATTACCAAATGCCTCAGCTGCAATATATGTTTGATGGAGCTAATTTAGTTGCTGAAAATATTAGAAGACCAATTATAGGTAATCCTAACATAGAGCCTCAAAGAACAAATAAATATGAAGTTGGATATACTACAGCATTAACAGAAGATTTTGCATTGGATATCAATGCATATTATAATGATATTTATAATCAATTAGGTTATGCGTATATAGCAGATGCTAATCCATATTATCTAGCTGAAGTTGGGCAGTATGGTACGAACAAAGGTGTTGAAATTGATTTAAGAAAAAGAGTAAGAGATCATTTTGGATTTAGAATTGCTTACACATTAGGTTCTATTCGAGGAACCAGTGCTGAAGCAAGATCAAGTACTAATTTAAATTTTGATCCCATAACTAGTAATCCTACATTACCTTTGGCTACTATTAGGCTAGGGAGAGATATTACACATAGATTAACAACGGTTGTGAATTTTGATTGGGGAACAGAAGAAGGTCCTTCGATTGGTGGTATTCACTTGTTAGAGAATGCATATATAACATTTACAGGAAACTTTAATTCGGGCTCTCCATATACTTTGACAACCATAAATGGAATTGGTCAACTTTCAGAAATAAATGCTCTTGAAGGTCCTGCAAGGTGGAGTATTGATACTAGACTAGGAAAAAGATTTCAATTAAGCGACCTATTCGGTGAAGGAATGGGTAATTCATCTGTAGAGATATATGTCGATATATTCAATACTACTAATAGAACAGAAGCTGTTGCTGTATATGGTGGTACACAAAGTACTTTAGATGATGGAACTTTAAAAGTTAGAAATCAAGGTAGTTTTTCACCAAATACATTCTATGATCAAAGTAATCCAGCGGTTGCTGCTTCTTATGCTCCTAGACAGTATAATCAATTCGGTGAAAGACATTACTTTATTGCAGCTGACATAGATCAAAATGGGATTGTAACTAGAGAAGAGCAATATGAGAATTTTGTTAACACTCTAAATGAAACAAGATATAAAAATAAACCTCTATATCAATTACCAAGAACTATATTTTTTGGTGCTGTAATTAGGTTCTAAATAAGATAAAAAATTAATTATTAGGAGTTTATATGAATTTTCTAAAGAAAATTATTTTCATTTCACTAATGTTGTCATTTGCAATGCAAATAGCACAAGCATTACCAAATGAAAAATACATGAAGAAAAAGGAAAACCAGGTTCAGAGAGATCCATTAGGATTTCTTGATTACCAAAAAAATACCTTGAGTAATATTGAGACAGTTATTTCTAATTTTGGTATGATTGGTCATGATAAACCTAGAGGAATTGGTTCGGGTTATTTCCCTAGAAATTCGCGTAATCAATACATATATGGTGGTGGTATTTGGTATGCTGCACAAAAGAAAATACCTTATTATGATAGCACAACTCAACAAATTGAATATAACTTAGGCAAGTTAGTTTCTGTATCTTATGACCCTAGTGTTGCTGATTCGTGGCAAACTCCTGGAAGAATAGAAGATGGAGATTTATCTGAAAAAGATCCAGAGAAATATAAAGTATTCTTTTCTACAGATTATTCTAGAACAACGGGTAAGGCACTAGATCCTTCTGATAGTGACACACCATATTGGCCTATTTGGGATACTAATCCTGATGATACAGTTGGATACAGTCGTTACTTCGGATATTATCAATATGATGAATTAGATAGAAGACAATCTAAATACCCGAAAGGACCATCAATGATTTCGGGTGAAGATATATTCACTACTTATAATGATTTAGATGTTTCACAATATGTAGGTTCTATTTCACAAAGAAGATTACAAGGTTATCCCCTAGGATTACAATATGAATTTACAATATATTCATGGGGATTTGGTAGATACCAAAACTTCTTCTTCTGTCTATATGATGTAATTAATATGTCAGAAGATACCCTTTATGATTGCTGGTTAGCACCTATCATGGATGTTGATTTGGCAAGAAGACCATTTGAGATTCCTGGAGCTTCTAATGATAGAGTAAGTTATTGGTACGAAGACCCTGAATTCAACTTAGCTTATCAATTTACTAATGGAGAATTTGGTGAGCAAGGACAAGGTTTTGGATATCTTGGTTTTGACTTCCTAGAATCTCCAACAATAATTAGACCTCCATTATTAGACGGAGATGGTAATTTACAAGAAGAAATAAAATGCGTAGATTTAGGAAATGGAGTAGAATTATGTGATACTACATATATAGCTGATGAAACTCACCCAGATTATAAGTTTTTAAGAAAGGATTCAGCATTTTATGATAATTCGAATCAACTAGGATTGGTGACATTTAAAAATTGGAATGCACAAGAAGATATAGACGAAGATGTAGCTAGATACAATTATCTTTCAGAAGGTGTAACTGACGTTGACTTTGGTCCTGGTGATAAAAGATTTATGATGGCTACTGGGGCATTTCACATGCGTCCTGGAGATACATCAAGAACTGTAGTTTGTATTATGATTGCAACACCTTCTAAAACAGGTGATGCGGATGGTACTATAGAAGATAGACAAGGTCTTAAATCTTTAGATATATTTGCTCAGGAAGTCTATGACAATAATTTTAGAGCTCCTAGACCTCCAGATGCAGCTCAGATAAAATATTATAAAGCATTGAATAATGGTATTACTATAGCATGGGATTCTACTTCAGAGATGTCATTTGATAGAGAAGAAGCTGGACTAGATTTCTTAGGTTATAGAATAGACAGAGGAAGAGTTGCAGATTTAGATACATTTAATATTAGCCAAATTTCACCTAATACTCAGTACCCTCGTGGTGCTGGACCATATGGTTGGAAACAGGTTGCTTTATATCAACTTCCACTCCCATTTAGACAATCAACTAGAATAATTACAGATCCTAACTTAGGTAATGCTGCTATTGATTCATTCTTAATAGTTGGTCCTACTTTTGATAGAAATGGTGTTATAGATGATACTAGTGCTATTCGAGTAATTAGACATGGACAGGGTGTTTTATTCCACCCTATGGCGAATACATATAGAGTAAGTAACAGATATATACCATCTATAGCGGGTATCAATCCTATTGCACCTTGGGGTGAGCATTATAAAACTTTGGCAGATGCTGATTTTGATCAAGCGGATTATAATAGTTATAGAGTCACTTATGATGCAAGTAATCCTCAGAGACTATTTGATTCTGCGTTAGTAGGTGTAATCAAATTTGATAGAGCAAGAGTACCTTATAATCCTTTGTTCTTTGATAATTACACTTTCGAAGTTTCGAAAACATATAAGGAAAGAGTATTAGATTCAATCGCTATAGATGGAATTGCTGTAAGGTATGTAACTACAAAAGTTAAGAACCCGAATGGTACTGATAGTATAACTGTAGAGACATCTGTAGTTGATTCTGTTTATTTTACAAGATCAGGTAGAATATTAAAAAATGGTGGTTCTGATAAATATATACTAGATGGGGCACTTCCAATATCTAATTTTGCACTCGCAATGAATGATTCTGTTCGTGTTAAGAGAGCTTTAGATTCACTTTATTCTTATATACAAACAGGGAAAGTAGTATATGAATTCTATGATTTTGAATCCGATACTGCGATTAAGAATAACATAATTGCTCCTTATATGAAGTTGATTACAAATAATAGAACATTCACTGATATAGGTGATGATAATAGAGATGGTGTTTTTTCAAATACATCAGATTTTGATAATACAGAAAAACTTATAAATAATACTCCTTACTACTATAGAGTATTAGCTTATGACCAAGGTGATGCTAGTCAACCAACACCAAGAAAAATAAATACAAGTGTCCCAAATGTAAATGAAATAGAAGCATTCCCTGAAGCCGTAGAAGTTGGATCAAAATTAAAATTTGAAATAATAGATATGGATTCCAGTAAATTCAATGGTCTATATGATTTCGAATTCTTTGCTATTGATGAAGATAGAGCGAAGCAGCTATTCTTAGGTGACACTCTTGAATTAGATTTCCAAGTACAATGGAATCATTTCACTGCAAATCTACAAGTAAGAGATGATCAACAAGGAGATCCCAATATTCCAACAAATAACTATTTAAGAAGAGCAACTTTGAGAAATCTTTCTCAAGATAGTGCGATATTATATAGTCAAGCAATACAATTCAATCCAAATGGATGTTTTACATCTGGAGAAGTAGCATCTGCACTTTATGAAAATGCAGCTGTTATAGTTGGTAATAATGAAGCCATTTTAAATGAAGGGGATACAGTTACAACTTTTGGAGTTTGGGATAATTCAGAAATAATTGATTTTTCTGGTAGATTTGATTCTGGAGATTTTACGGCACAAAATCATTGTAATACGCAATTTTTCTTACCTCCTGCTTATGGAACATTAGGGTATAGCTTTAAATTTGCACTATTACAACATGGTGGTAGATATAGAGCAGATAAGATTGAAATAATTGAAGGAGATGCTGAAACTATTGTTTATTCATATGATAAAAATGAAGTGGATCTACCTAAATTATATACATTAAGATCGCAAGCAGTTGATACTTTACACGTTGGTCTAAGTGTAGTTACTCAAAATAACCAAAGTGTTGCAGCTCCTTTTATAGCTCCAGTTTATGGAAGTTTTAATAATGGTCCTGTAGACGTTGAAGTTGAATTCATTGGTGCCGGAACCGAAGAGTTTGAACTAGAGTGGGGTAGAAGCAATGAAGCTGAAACAACTAGTTTTACAGAACAAAGCACATTTACAGTTAATTATTTGGATGTTAAACTTACAAATAAATATAATTTTACTACTTCGACTGTCAAATCTGAGATTAGTGTTGGAAACTCTACTGAAATGGAACATATTAATATTGATCCTGTCTTTACGGGTAATATATTAACATCACAATCTAATGAACAAAATCAACAAATAGAAGTCGTAAGAAAGCCATATCCAGATCCAAGAAATTTACCAGCTATGGGTATTGAAGTAGAGGAATTTTTTGGTAAATATAATATTGTCGCTTTTGGACATGTAAATATTGAGAAGAATAATGGATTTAGCACTAAAAGACATTCAGTTGCTAGACCTGTAAATAATACAGATTTGAGAACAACTGTGCAAGGTTATACAGGGCTTCCTCAAGGTAGGTATTACTTGAATGGTACTGACTCGAAAGGAAATAGAATTGACTTCATCAATGTAATGAATATTGCAGGAGCTAGGTTTGTTTTTGATAATAAAAACATTCAAAGAAAATGGACAGGAATCGATGAGGAAAATAACATACCTCCTTCAATTGATGCAAATAAAAAACTAATACTTGATGCTAGAGACTTTGAAGTTGGAGATAAAGTTAGATTAACTACTAATGGCGGTGCATCTGGTTTACCTTTACCAAATGCAAAACTGAAAGTATTACTTAGAGATGCTACACCTGGTGGTTTAAATGACGATCAAATGGAAGGAATAAGAGTAGTACCTAACCCTTATTATATTACACATCAGAATGAACGTAGTCCTTATGAGAGTAAATTATACTTCACAAAAATTCCTCCTGGATCTAAGATTAATATTTACACTGTAAGTGGAAGTTTAGTTCAGTCTATTGACCATGATCCTTTCAGTAGTGATAATGATGAAGGAAGAGTTGCTGTGAATGTTTGGGATATGATTATGAAGAATGGATTAAGAGTCCAATCACAAGTATTTATAGCACAAATAATAGCTCCAAATGGTGCTGAAACTATTAAAAAGTTCTCAGTAGTTGTAGGTACATTTAACGTTTTCGACCAATAATATCTTAGGAATATAAAATGAAAAAAATAATTATATTATTATTAGCTCTACCACTACTGAATTTGAGTGCTGTTGAATCCGATAGAATTTTCTCTGCTTCGAATGCACAAAATTTTACTAAAGTCGGTGCTGATGGTGGTCAATTCCTAAAAATAGGTGTTGGTGCTCGAGGTACAGGTATGGCAGGCGCATTTAGTGCTTTAGCGAATGATTTAACTGCATTATACTATAATCCTGCCGGAATAAATGAACAAGAGGGAGTTACAACTAACTTCTCTTATACATCTTGGTTCGGTGGATTCTCACACAATTTTGCGGCAGTAGCTTTTCCTATTAGTTCACAATATAAAATTGCGGTTAGTATGGTAAACTTTACTTCAGGTGATGTAGAAGAAACTACTTTGCTACAAGATCAAGGAACTGGTAGAAACTACTCTGTAGATGATCTTGCTTTACAAATGACTTTTGCTGGTAAACTAACTGAGCAGTTCTCTTTTGGTATAACGGCAAAGTATGTACAATTAGCTTTTGCTGATGTATCAAGTGGTGGATTAGCAATAGATGTAGGTACTCAATATGATACTGGTATTGAAGGAATCAAATTTGGATTCTCTGTTCATAACTTAGGCACAGATCATGCATATAGTGGAGAGGGTTTATCTGGTAGAAATAAAATAAATGACTATATTCAAACTTTACCAAAAGATTTAGAGTATACAGCATATAGATTTTCTCTACCTTTAATGTTCAGAGTCGGATTTGGTAAAGAAATTTATTCTGATGAAATGAATCAATTAGATGCTGCTTTTGACTTCGTTGCTTCATCTGATTCACCTGAACAATATGTTTTCGGTGTTGAGTATTCTTGGAACGACTTAGTATTCGTAAGAGGCGGTTATCTAGTTGGACATGATCAATTAGGTCTAGCTGGCGGTGTTGGTCTTAATTATAATAGTGGTGGCTTCAATGGAGCTTTAGACTATTCTGTTAACCCAACTGCGGATATTGGACTAATTAACAGATTTACTATTGGTCTTGATTTCTAATTTGAATAAAATATTTTAATTCAATGCCGTTAAGTATTACTATATTTGACGGCATTTTTATATGAAAACATTACATTATATAGCATTTTTTATTTTCCTTTTTCAGCTGAAATCATTTTCAGTTGAGTATAATATATTGCAATTCAAATATGATGAAAATAAAACATTAATTGAATTCAATTATCAATTACATAATGATAGTTTAGATTATATTTCTACTGATGATAGTTCTCTAATCTCGAAAACAGAATTCAACATTATTATTTCGTCGACAGGTATAGAATCAGTAAATGACAGTTGGGGATTTATATATAAAAAGAAAAAATCTGACTCCTCACTTGTTCTATTTGATAAAAAATATTACACTCTCTTCCCAGGTCAATATGAATATGAGATAACAATTAGAAATAGTGGGAAGTCACCTTTAATATTTAAAGGTAAGATGGATGTCAGAGATTTCCACAAGAAAAAGGTACTTATTTCTGATATATTAATAGCACATCAGATAGAAAATTACAATTCTGAATATCATAATGAATTATTCAAAAAGAATAGGTTGTTCGCAATACCCAATGTAGAACAAACTATAAGTGGTATTTACCCATTTTTGAAATATTACTTCGAAGTTTATAACATAGATACTAACAGAGAAAATAATATAGAAATCGAATATACTGTACAAACTGGTGATAATAGAGTAGTAAACAATTTCAAAAAGAAAAAAGGAATTGTTGGAACATCTTTTTATGATTATGGTATGATACCGGTAGATACGCTAAAAAATGGTGTATATAAGCTTTTAATAAATATTTATAACAATGACGATATTGTACAATCACAAATAACTAAATTCTATGTCTTAGACCCAACTAGAGATTTTCATATTAGTGAGAAATATATTGAGAATATTTCTTTTGAACGCAGCCCATTTGCTATCATGTTAGAAGAGCGTATTAGTTACGAGTATGAGACTATGAAGATTCTGTTGACTGAGTTTGAAAAAGAAAAATATGATATGCTTAATTCTTTACGTGCTCAACAAAGAGCACTCTATTCCTACTGGAAAGAAAGAGATCCCGATACTACAACAGCTGTAAATGAACTTATGACTGAGTTTCAAGAGAGAGTGGAATTTGCCACAAAGTATTTTTCAAGAGGCGATATTATGCCAGGATGGAAAACGGAAAGAGGAAGAATACTCTTGAAGTTTGGTTTTCCTACTAACCGAGAAATATTCCGTACAAAAGGTGATAGAAAAGCAGCTGAAGAATGGCAATATGACGAACTATATGGAGGTTCATATTTCTTTTTTGTAGATAGATTTGGCGATAATTCATTCTTGTTGGTTCATTCAACTGCACCGAATGAGATTAAAAACTTCAATTGGTTCCAAGAGTTTAATCCGGCAATAGACAATGATGGTAGCCCCAAGTATAATAGTAGTAGAAACAGTAATAGATAATGAAGAATCTAATTCAGAAAATATCTTTGCTTTTCTTCAAATTGCTTCGAAGCTTTCTGAAACTCGTGCCCGAATCGATAAAAATATTAATCGGAAAGTTGTTTGGCTTACTAATGATTATAGCTTCTGCTAAACGGAAAAAAATAACTTTCAATAATATTAAAAATTCTAACCTTGATTATTCTGATGATGAAATAAGAAAAATACTCAAGGAGTCCTACCAAAATCTAGGCATAACACTAGTTGAATTACTCACTATAGATACTTATGATTTCAAATCTACCTCACCAAAAGTTTACTATTCTAATATAGAAATTATCAAACAAGCTAAAGAAAAAGGCAACGGAGTAATATTATTGTCAGGACATTTTGGAAATTGGGAATTATTAGCTTTCTCTGCAAGTGTGCTTCTTGAAGAAGCTCTACATATTGTAATCAAATATCAAATGAATCCATATACTGACAAATATCTCAGAAATTTGCGCCAAAGAAGTGGTAATGAACTTATAGATATGAACAAAGCCGGATTGACTATGGTCAAAGCTATAAAGAATAATAATATAATAGCAATGCTTTCAGATCAGAGAGCTGGTAAGAATGAAGGTTTTGAGTTGGAATTTCTAGGGAGGGAAGCAAGTACTTACAAAGCTCCAGCTCTACTAGCTTTGAAATTCAAAACTCCTATAATAGTTGGTTTTGCTGTTCGTGATAAAAAGAATAATTACAAGGTAGATTTAATAGAACTAGACCATTCTGATTTGGAAGACAATACTGAAGGGGTAGAGGAACTTACGAAAAGATACTTAAGTTTATTAGAGAATGCTATTAGAGAGAACCCTGGGCTTTGGACGTGGCAGCATAATAGATGGAAGATAAATTGATAGAAATAGCTCCTAATAGTAATATTCTCATAATTAATACTGCTTTTCTAGGTGATATTGCATTAACTGCATTTCTCACCCAAAGAATAAAAAACACTCAGAACTGCCTTGTTTCAGTCCTAACTACTAAAGCGGGGGCAGAAGTCCTTTCACCGATAAAATCTATTGACAGCTTGTTTATACTTGATAAAAAGGGCTCTCATAAATCATTGAGTAATACCATTGAGTTCTCTAAAGACCTTTCAACTTATAATTTTGATATTATCATATCACTTCATAAATCTTATAGAACTTCTCAGATTGTAAAGAATATAATAGCACCTATCAAAATAGGTTTTGATAATGCATCAAACTCAAGTGTTTATACTCATAAAGTAAAATATAGATCTCATTTGCATGAAGCTATTCGTTATATTTCAACTATTTTCGATGATTATAACCTAGTTAATGTAGAACTCGATTTATCAATAGATGATAAATTATTTGTTGAGAATTTATTAGTTCAACAAAAATACAATGATTCTAAAAAGACTGTTATCTTGGCTCCTGGTTCAGTTTGGGCTACAAAAAGATGGGGTAGTGAATATTATTCTTCACTAGCTAATCTACTAAAAAATGATTATAATGTAGTTGTTATTGGAAGTAAGCAAGATAATATAACAACTGGAGCTGGGGTAATAAATCTATGTGGTTTAACTACAATAGCACAAACATACCAACTACTGTCCGACTCAGAAATTTTAGTGACAAATGACAGTGCTCCAACACATTACGCTTCCATCACCAACACACCTACTATAACGATTTTCGGAGCAACTCATCCTATGTTCGGATTCGGCCCATTATCAGAAAAAAGTATAGTTGTTCAAAACGAATCAATTAAGTGCCAACCATGCAGAATACACGGCTCTGAGGAGTGCCCTATAGGTACTCATGTTTGTATGACATCTATCACACCAAACATGATATTGAAACATACAAATGAGATGATACAAAAAGGCTAAGATTCAGCCATTTTCACAATCATATCATATTCTTTTTTCTTAACTGCACTAACAGATAATCTAGAATTACGAACTAAGTGCATTTCACTTAATGTTTTCCTATCCTTTATCTCAGCAAGATTTACGGGATTCTCAAACGTCTTTTTGTATTTGACATCTACTACGACCCAATTCGAATCTTCTGTTGTTGGATCTTGATAGTGTTCTTTTACTATTTCGACTTCGCCTACTACTTGCCTATCTTTACCACTATGATAGAAAAGGGCTATGTCGCCCTTTTTCATTTCTTTCATAAAGTTTCTTGCTTGATAGTTACGAACTCCATCCCACAAAGTCTTTTTATCAGATTTCATCTGTTCAAAGCTATATGTGTGCGGTTCAGATTTGATTAACCAGTAATTCATATTTATTTGAATGATTTATATAATACAGATTCAACTAATACAGAGTCAGGAGTTGATGTCAAATCATAAACTTCTGAGCCGTGCTTTACGAATAATTGAGGTAAATCATTTACAGTGATGAAGTCTTTTTCTGGATAGCTATATGTCTCATCTAACATTACGTACAAATTAATATTTTCGTGGTTGATACCAGCAGCATCTAATGTCTTCATCATTCGCGGGAATAGTTTTGTAGTTGCGTTACATTGACAATCCATTTTCAAATAGAAATAGAACTGATCATCACTAGATTTAAAAACAGATTTAAGACTATCTACATATTCAACATCTGGTGTATAAGTATTATAGCTAGTCTGAAATGTTTCGAAACCCGGTTGAGATTTCAAATCATCTACACTTACTTTAGTCGCAGTTTTATCTACAGGTTCTGTAGTCGAGTCACTACAACTAATGAATAATGCTAACATCAAAACGAACAATATCTTTTTCATACATTTTCCTTTATTGGTTTCTACTAATTTACAAATAATAGATGAATAACGAAAGAAGCACAATACAAATGAAGATAGAAAAGTATGAATTATAAACATTTTTCATTAATTTAAACTATTGGGGCCTTATACTATGAAGAAAATCGTAAATAAGAGAAATTTAAGAATGCTTTTGATTAGCATACCCTTTTTATTATTATTTGCAATTAATATATCCGCTCAGGATTTTCATACAATTGATTTTGACACTACATCGAGCTACTTCAAATCGAATAATGAATATCACGAGCGTCTGAAAAATACGGTTATACAAGTCATAAATGACGTTGAACAATTAATAAAACCACGATATAATAATAAGGTAAAATTACACATAAAACCGATTGATAAAAAAATATCTGCCCTTGCATACTTTGTTCCCAAATATGAAAATATTAATCTACTTCGTAATGGAATAACTACTGGTAGGGTATGGCAGAAGTACAATACTACTAATATAAATCCTGCGGACGTCACATACGATGGTGAATTTTTTATTAATTTCAATTATGAATATAATACTATCGATTCAGAATTCGATAATAATAAATTTGATTTGTATTCTATAATTCTTCACGAATATTTGCACTCTTTGGGTTTTTTCTCTTTGATTGGTAAAAATGGAGAATCACTGAAAACAAACTACAAAGAGGGAATATTTACCTTATTCGATACACGATTAATAGCAGATTCTAACCGAATAATTGATTATAGACCAAATATTTTAGTTTCATTCAACACAGATAATATTCCAAAACTCAAAGTTGAATGTGCAATAAGTTACCTAAATGATTTGCCTATTGTTTTCAGTCCATCTGATTGGCAAAGTGGATCAAGTATTTCGCACTTTGATACAAATTGTATAAATAAACAATTTGTAATGATGCCTTCAATTTATAGAGGTCAAATAAAGAGAACACCACAATACGAAGATTTATTTGTGCTATCTACTTTGGGTTATAATATAACCGGATTATTCCGAGGGGATTCAGTATTAACTGAACAGCAAATATCAGATTTATCGAATTATAAAATACCCATTGCAAATAATGACTATATAGACACTATATCAGTTATTGGGAATAATGTTCTAAGATTACCTGCTTCTTTCCTAATAAGCAATGATGAGCATATTGAAAGCATAATACCAATCCAAAATGAATTTATTAAATTTGATAAATCTAGTTATAACCTGAATGATACTCTAATATTAACTCTCGGAAGGTTTCAGAATCCATATCAATTTAATTATTACAGCATAATTGTTGACGAATTCATCAGCAATCCTGCAAGAGTAAATATTGTTATACCAATTGAGAACAACAGTGTTGGAGATTGTAAGAGAGATAATAGAAATTTAATTTGTAATGGAGATTTTGAGCAGAATACAACAATTGGTGGACTGAAAGTTAGGACTGAAGACCTCCCAAGTTATAAATTCAATAGAGATGATAACTTTGAAACCTGTTTTCCAAGTAACTACTTAGCTGGCTGGAATTTAAGTTGGTCACCTGATATTTATACTTACAAAGAAATAAATGAGATACCAATAAATTTTGATTTCTATAGATCTACAAAATATGATATACCATATAGGGAATTAAATTTTATAAAAAAATCGAAACTAAACCGAATAAATAGTTTTTTTCTTGGTATATATACTGGAAATTTTTTTAAACATGAATTTGATTTTGGTAAGAGTTTAGATTCTCTGGAAACTATTAGTCAGGAATTGGTGGGAATAATGAAAGATACAAAGTATAGATTAGATATTGATTTTATTTCCAGATCTTTAGGAAGTGAAGATTCCCTATATATAATGTTTACCAAGGAAACTATATGCGAGAATGATACAATTAATTTTCCATCTAAAAATGAATATTTACTACTTTCGAATCAGTTCAATGAAAAATTATCTGATGAAGTAAATCTAAACCAAAGATACTCGTGGCAACATATAACATTCAATAATTTAGATATAAGTGATTATAGCTATATTTATATATTTGGAAATAAGAATATTGAGAAAGACGATTCACCGGGTTACTATTTCTTAGATAACATTATTCTTAGACCAATGAGTTATGGTGTAATCAAACAAGATTTAAGCTATAATTTTTGTGATATTGGTGCAATAGAAATACCAATCAAAATAGAAAAAGAAATAGAAGAAGCAGATACTTTATTGGTAAAGTTAGTTAATAGCAGATTGAACTTTGAGACAGAGGGAAAAACAATTATATTCGGTGAAGGCACAAACGATACAATAATTTATTTCTCTGCTACATATAATGATGATTATAGAAATAATCCAGAGTATATAATAGATATAGTGTTAGAAAGTACAAGAAAGGGTGATATAGGTAAGGAAAATTTATCATTAACAATCAATAATAATGATTTGGCTGTAGATGTTTATGCTGATAATTATTGCAGCGAAGA
>JAGXGG010000064.1 GCA_024636855.1 Ignavibacteriota bacterium
CTTTATATTCGAAGAATGATGTTCCAACGAAATTAACCCCACTCAGCTTAGTAGAAGCGAAAGTGTTATTAGCTTCATTGTATAATCCATTGAACAAATAAGTATTCTCTATTCTATATGGCTTAGATCTAAATGTAGATGTACTAATATTCTCATTAATATCTGGGAACCACCCTTCTCTGATAATAGTATCAGTTGAACTAACTGAGAAAGCTTTATAAGAATATTTTTCACCTTCGACTAGATTATCGACTACTACAGCATGATCCAAACTACTTTGTACCACTTCTGAGAATGTATTTATATATTTACCACTTTCATCATATAGTTCTACATAGAATAGTGAATTGTATAAAGTCGTTGCTGTTACTATCACTTTTTGGATATCAGCATCATATATTCTAACTGATTTGGGTTCTGCAATATATTTATTTCTTGTGAAAACACTCTGAGTAAAAGGTCTAATATAAAATCTTTGCTCATAAGTGCTATTATTTAACAAGTCTATTTTTAAACGAACTGTATAAATTGAATCTTTGAAAAGTGATTTACTTATCATAGCAATAGTATCATTGACTACTTGGTCATACATTCTATCTGATGCGAGTATCCATTCAGTAAACGGTTCTTCTGAACGGAAATCTGCTTGATTGAATGGGCTTATCCCTTTTCTTATATACATACTGTAGCTTCTCATTAGAGGATGTACTACAGTGCCAATGACTGCCAAAGAATCACTTTTAGTTAGATTGACTGCGGCATCATTCTCCGGATATGTAATAGTTACAGTACCTTTTGTTTTACTATCCAAAGCCCTATTAATATTGAGTATTCCTTTGCCATTGAATGGATCCCAACCAGGGTATTCATTGTCATCATTTGCAGAACTCTCGAGAATAAATTTTATTTCTGCAGGATTTAGTTTCGGATTTTGTTCTAATAGTAGAGCAACTGCTGCAGCTACGTGAGGACTTGCTACAGATGTCCCTGACTTAGCAGAATAACTATTATTCGGACTCAATGAGGGTACTATTTGACCAGGAGCTAATATGTCTACTCTATTTCCATAGTTGGAAATGCTAGATTTGAAAAATCTTTCTGTAATACCACCAACAGATATTACTTCTTCGAAATCAGATGGATAATGCTTTCTGTACCAGTTGTTATTTCCTGAAGAACCAACCATAGTTACACCATTTGCGTATGCAAACTTGATAACATCATGTAAAAGAGGTGAATAGTACTCTTCTCCAAAACTAAAATTCAAGACATTGGCACCATTAATAACAGCATAGAGCACAGCCGCTGCAATATCGTCAGACTCCCCTGCACCACTAATATCAAATGCTCGTAAAGACATAATCTTAGAATCATAAGCAATGCCAGCAACTCCTAAGTTATTATTATGTCTTGCTGCAACGATACCTGACATACTAGTACCATGAGATTCTTCATCAAATGGAATTGGGTCTGGGTCTAAGTCATCACCTAGATTTCTAGAAGAAACATTAACAAAATCATAACCTATAACATCGTCTGCGTAGCCATTACCATCATTATCAATGAAATCAAAATCACCTGATACTCCTTCTCTCACATCAGTAGAGGGCCATGGGTCTAATCTACTATTCCCGTTTAGATCTTCCTTTTCATTCACCCACATTTGTCCTTGTATGTCCTCGTGGTTGAAATCTAATCCTGTATCTACAATTCCTACTATTATTCCTTTACCAGTTGCCTTTTCCCAAACATCTCTTATATCTAAATATTTCAAATTCCACTGAGATGAATATCTTGGATCATTTGGTATTGGTGCTGTCTCTATTTTATATACGTAATTAGGTGTGATACTTACAAAGTAATCTGAGGGTGCTATTTTTCCTAAATCAGTCTCTTCAGTATCCAATAGATAATATAACTTAAATTCCTCTAATCCAATCAGAGAACTACTATTTACCTTATTCAGCTTATTCGAATTGAAGTTACTAAATAATGGTTTTAGATTTAGTTGGTTTTGTATTTGACTATTTTTATTATTTGGTTTTAACTTAACTATGTACTCTACTGAGAATAGGTTAGTGGCTGTAAGAACAGCTAGCATGAGTATAGCTAAGGGTATAACATTTCTGTTGGTCATTCTTTATTAATTAAGTGAATAATATCTTCTAATATAACTAACGAAATTTCTGCCATTCTGTTCTTATTATCTAATAATGGATTGATTTCGCATAGTTCTAATGCTTTTATCCTTTCATCTTTTAATAAGTTAGATACTAATTCTATTACTTCACTAGGAGTAAAACCATCTTTAACAGGTGTTCCAGTCCCATAAGAAGTCAAATCTGGATCCATCGAATCTACATCAAGTGATATATATATAGTATCACAATCTTTTAAATATGATAGAGTATCTTGAATTATAGCATTTATACCATTTTGACGAACTTCATTCACTAAAATTTGTTTTACATTGAACTCATCGATTAATGATAGTTCTTCTGCCTCATAGCTTCTTAATCCTATAAAAACTAAATCTTCTGGATTCATTTTAGGACTTATAGCGAAAAGGTTCTTACATTTCTCCCAATATTCGAGGGTTCTATCTACAACTTCATTTCGAGCATGTTTACTATTATCTAATCCCATAGACATAGCAAGAGGCATACCGTGTACATTGCCAGAAGGTGTAGTGTAAGGTGTATGCATGTCCGAATGTGCATCTATCCATATAACTCCAATTCTCTTGTTCGGATAGGCTTTTTTTAATCCTGCAATTGTACCTGCAGCAGAAGAGTGGTCACCACTAATTACTAAAGGGAATTTTTTTTCTTTTAAAGTACTAAAAACTTCTTCCCCAAGTATAACCAATCTATTATAGATTTGCTTTAGCCTGATGGCATTAGGCATTTCAATTTCTTTAAATAATTTCTTGTTATTCTTAGATAGGGTAACAACTTCATTCTCATAGAAGAGTTTTGATTTTTTGTTAATTGCTGCTATTCGTAATGCTTCTATACCTAGACTTGAACCTCTTGTACCAGCACCAAGTTCAGATGGGTTTTCGATTATCCTAAAACTTTTCATATAAAATAGTTAATATTTGTTTTTGAGTTAACAAAAATAGAAAATGGACAGACATTTAAAAAATAATGTTAATTCATTTTTATAATTATTGTTTTTTATTTTTATACTAGAATATCCGAAATTTAAAGTTTCAATTAAACTAATATAAATTAGTTCGAATATATTCTGAATCATATAAAGAGAACGTCTCAACTTTATTTTAAGTAAATATAGCTTTTTTTATTTTTTATACTATTTTTAATCAAAAAGTATAACTTTTAGAAAACTATACGTAATAATAAAGTTATGCTTTTTAAAATTAATAGTTGGGGTTATACATGATTTTTGAAATACGACATCAAGAAAGCTATTCAAGAGGAGAATTACTCCTAAGAACCTTCTTTGGTTACTTTTATATAGCTTTACCACACTTTTTCCTACTATTCTTCTTATCTATATGGTCATCAATAGTTGGCTTTATCGCATTTTGGAGTATCCTCTTTACTGGTAGATACCCTGAGAGTTTCTTCGAATTTCAAACGAAATTTATAAAATGGGAAATGAGAGTAAATGCGAGAATGATGAATCTTTGCGATGGTTATCCAGCATTTGGACTAGACGTAGAAGATGAAAATATAAAATTCTATGTACCATATAGAGAAGATATGAGTAGAAGTAATTCAATAATCAAGTTTTTATTTGGTTGGCTATATGTAGGTATACCTCATGGTTTCGCATTATTCTTTAGAATAATCGGTGTTTTATTTGTGCAATTTATAGCTTTTTGGATTGTCCTTTTCACAGGTGAATTTCCTGAAAAAATGCACGGTTTTATAGTGGGAACACAGAGATGGGCACAAAGAGTCAATCTTTATTTAGCAATTATGACTGATGAATATCCACCATTCACTGGATTTAGACTAGAGAATGAAGTTGGGTACGAATTTAATCGAAATAATTCAGTTAACAATTAATCTTAGTAGGGAATTATAATGAGTACAGATTACTATCCGATTCAACAGCCAGAAGATTTACCTGCAAGGGAACGCGAAGATGCTATGGGTGGATATTTTATGATGTTTGCCTCACTAGCAGCGGGCTTACCTTTACCTATTATTAATCTAATAGCTGCTATTATTTATTACCACGTAAACAAACATAAGAGTAGATTTGTCCGATTCCATTCGCTTCAATCTTTGCTCTCTCAATTGCCAGTAAGTTTATTAAATGCCGGTCTCGTAGTGTGGGCTATCTCGTTTTTCAAATATGATTTCAATTTTGACAATACATTTCTTTCATACTTGATTGTTGTTATTCTATCAAATTTATTATATTTGGGATTCAGTATTGCTGCAGCTATAAAAGCTAGGCAAGGACTAATGTATTATTTTCTGTTCTTTGGTAAACTCTCTTACGAGATTGTTTATAAAGTCAAGGAAGAGGAAGAACAAATTTATAGAAATAATCCTCCAATATAGAATTTGATTATGAAAAAAAGATTGTGGCGAGATTTTTTAATACTACTTGTATTGTTTTTAGGTGCATGGATATTTTTTATATACTACCCCGTTGTTGATTCGGAAGTAGTGAAAGAATCATTCAATGACAAAGAAAAAGAAATCAAAGAAAAGTTAGTAGAACTGATGGATTTCAAGCAAGCTGATAGTGATACTACTCAGCTACTGCGTTCTTTGGGTGAACTAAAACACTTAGTAAGTGACAAAGACGTTCAATATGAGCTTTATTACAGCGATAGTCGTGAGATAAATGCTTACGCACTACCAGGTAATATGATAGTACTAAATCGTGGAATAATCTTAGAATGTGATACACCGGAAGAGCTAATAGGTGTTATAGCGCACGAATTAGGCCACTTGAAAATGAAGCATCATACTGATCAGTTAATTACAACTTTGAGCATAGAGCTACTACTAGCGGGTAGTGGCTCTACTACTGGTGAAGTTACTAAAATACTTACTCAAAATGCATTCTCACGAGATATGGAATCTGAAGCAGATGATTTTGCAATAAAGAAAATGAAAGAATTGAATATTTCTCCAAACTACTTGGCGAAATTATTTAAAAAGATGTACATAAAATCAGATATGGTTCCTGAGTTTTTGAATTCTCACCCAGGAATGAATAAACGAATTAGTAAGTTTTCACAATATCCTTTCGAAGAAAGTACACTTGAGTTTACATTTGATTGGCTAAAGGTAAAAAATAGTCTATGATTCATATAGCTTATCATGAATCATATAGACATGAACTGCCAGACAATCACAAATTCCCAATGAAGAAGTACAGCGAGCTGGCTTTTAGACTCGTAGAACAGAACATATACTCCAAATCTGATTTCTTTGTTCCCAATATTTTGGAAGAAGAAATCCTTTATTTAACTCACGATGCAAACTATATAGAAAGAGCTAAAACTCTCAAATTAGAAAAAGCCGAAGCCAGAAGACTCGGATTCCCTCAAAGTAATGAGTTATATGAGAGAGAGCTGAGAATAGCTTATGCCACTTTGTATGGAGCAGAGCTAGCGCTAGAAAACGGACTTTCTTTCAACATAGCTGGTGGTACTCACCACGCTTTCACTAACAAGGGTGAAGGTTTTTGTATGTTCAATGATGTTGCAGTTAGTGCTAATTATCTAATAAATAAGAGACTCATCCGAAAAGCATTAGTGATTGATTTGGATGTACATCAAGGCAATGGTACTGCAGAGATTTTTACTGGCAATCCAAACGTATTTACTTTTAGCATACATGGTAAGAACAATTACCCTTTAAAAAAAGAAATATCTGATTTGGATATAGAACTTGATGATCTGACTAATGATGAAGAGTATTTGAATATAGTTACTGAATATATACCCAAATTAATAGAAGATGTAAACCCAGATATTGTGTATTATATAGCGGGAGCAGATATACTAGACTCAGATAAATTTGGTAGACTTTCGGTCAGCATAGAAGGTGCCAGAAGAAGGGACGAATTAGTATTTGGTGAATGTAAGAAATTCAATATTCCAATAATGTGTGTAATGGGTGGTGGCTATTCAAAAGACCTAGAAGTCATCCTAGAAACTCATCTCAACACTTTTAAAATTGGTAAAGAATATTACGGTTAGACTAATTCTATAAGTACCTTATTTACTTTATCGATTGAATTATCCCAAGTGAAGTTTTGTTTGTAATGATTGTAGGCTTTGATTGATTTTTCATTATAATCACCAGATTCAATAGATTCATGAATTTTGGCAGCTAGTTCTTTAGGTGTATTATTGATATCTATAAGCTCGCCATTCACTCCGTTCACTATAATATCTGTTATACCTCCCAAATTACTTCCAAAAGCCGGCAAACCATACGAATTGGCCTCACAGAACACAATTCCGAATGCTTCTGCACGAGTCGGTAAAAGGAAGTAGTGTGAATCTTGGAATAGTGAGATTAGTTTCTGATTTTGCTCATTGTTAGACTTCTTTAAAAATCCATGGAATCGAACACCATCTATAGTAGGTATTTTCTCAGGAGTACTACCAACTACATCGAGTTCATATTTATCTGAAAGCATTCTCAGTTCTCGGTATATATCCAATAGTATTTCTCCCCCTTTTTTATACCAGTCTACTCCAACGAAAAGCAGTTTGATTTTATCATTAGACTTTGCACTATTAAGACTAATCAAATCTTCAACTGAAAAGCTTTCATTCAGGTTTGAACCAAAAGGAATTACTTCGACTTTGGATTCAGGGATATTATAATGAGATATAGCGGAATTTGCAGCCCAAGTAGTTGAGAATATAATTTTCTGAAGATTGTCCAATGCTGATTTTTCGAGTGAATTCCCTATACTTTGTTCTCGTTTAGTCATTTTAGAATACTGAGGATATGCGTCTACTAAGCTAGCAAAAGTAGCATCAGCCCAAACGACTATTGGCTTATCAGTTTTTAGATATGAAATATAGAGAGTTCCTGGGGCAAAAATAACATCGAAATCTTTATCAACTAAACGTTTCTCAATCCTATTTGCAATAGATTTCATAAAAAATTTGTTTCGACGAAAGTCAGATGTAAATCCAAATAGAGATTTTATCTTCGATATAAATTTGAAGATTATATCCCAAGGGCAGCCAAGATTATCTACTGGGATAATCTCATTACTTTTAGAAAGATTTTTGGCAATATGTACTATAACACCAGACCAAGCACTGATATCATTAGAATCTTCGTATGCTATATATGCTATTTTCATTAATTTTTTATGGAATGAGATATACTAGATACAAAGATAAGGAATTATAAAATAAAAAAAGCTCTTCCTAAAAAGAGCTAATTTGGTGGAGGTGGTGGGATTTGAACCCACGTCCGAAGAACTTCATCTGACGCTTCTACATTTATAGTCGTTCTATGAGTTCTCGTTTAGCAGTAACCGATCGACAGGTTGTACTAAATATATTGACTAATTTATTTCGCATTGGTGCTAGTCAAACGCACCGCAGCTATCCTAAAAGGGTTTCGACACCTTATGAAAGAGCGTTTAGGCCCACTCTAACTAAGATGGGACGCGTAAGTAGTATTTACTTAGGCAGCCATTGCAAAATTATCTTCTGCATTTGTTGTTTTACCGGTTGTATTAACGTGCATCACCAGTAGAGCACGAAATGCGACAATCAAATTCCGACACTTCGTCGAATCCAAGTCACCCCCAATTATCAAAGAGCTTTTCTTACTTATTAAGACGGCAAAAATACGAAATTATTTTACTTTATCATACTCTAATTGAAGCAACTCTCTCTCAGAGTCAGTAAGTTTCTTACCTCTCCTCTGCATTACTATCTCACAAACTTCGATTGCTTTAGAGTATTTGTAGGTTGGTGACGTTTGCAAACCACCCCAAGAGAATGATTTTATGTGATTCGGCAAGAAGCCCGGACGTACTAATATACCGCAGACACCAGCGATTGTTCCAGTGTTGAATTGCGTGTTGATAGCTGATTTGGTGTGGTCACCACAGATAAGACCCAAAAACATAGTTCCTGTCTTAATTTCATTATCTCTTTGCAGTACAGTGATTTCCGAATATGTATTTTTCAGGTCAGATGTATTAGTATCAGCACCTAAGTTAACCCATTCACTGATGAAAGAATGCCCCAAGAAACCATCGTGCTGCTTATTGCTATAGGATTGGATTATAGAACCTTCTACTTCTCCCCCAACTTTGCAGACCTCACCGATAGATGTACTTCCATAGATTTTAGCTCCTACCTTGATAGTAGAATTCTTACCTATATAGCAGGGACCAAGAATTGTTGAGCCAGCCATTATCTTCACATTCTCATCTAATATAACTGCACCATCAGTAGCATCTATAACTACATTAGGATGTATTTTGACAGATTCGTGTAGGAAGATTTGTGACTTTTCCAGAAAGTGAACACCTTTTGAATAATCTTCTTTGGGTGAATTCCAGTTCCTGTAATAATTAGAGTCATCTAAAAGTACAGATTCATTATAACTAATAGCATCCCATATATAATTCAGATACTTCGTATCAGATTCAAGAGATACTTTAGAATATTTTTTCGAGTTCAGATTATCAAGTGATTCCAGTCCGATTACACTTTCGTCAGTATAGTAACCGACAATCTTGTCATCCAAAGTAATAGTATAATTAGTATTAGAATCCAGTATTATATCATCTAAATCCGATAATAACTCGGTTGTAGGTAAAAGTTGTGATGATAGTATCAAACGCTTATTTTTCTGATTACTTAGTTCATTTTCAATTGAAAATCTTTCCAGAAATGAATCTAGTATCAACGTATTAGATGAGTAGTAGGAAATAGAAGAAGTATCAAAGACTCTTTGATACTTCTCGAATATTCGCATAGCTCCAACTCTCAGTTCCCAAACCGGGTGTAGTACTGAAAATGGATAAAAATTTTCATTATTATTAGATTCGAATAGTATAATTGAATCTAACTTCATTATATTTCGCTTTGTTTCTTATTTTTGAGTACAGCTTTTACGAAGTCTATGAACAGTGGATGACCCGTTACAGCTCTCGATTTCAATTCTGGGTGGAATTGAACTCCTACAAACCACGGATGATCTTTTAGCTCAACTATCTCTACCAAATTACCATCTGGTGATAGACCTGCTAATTTCATTCCTTTACTTTGTAATTTTTCTCTGAATTGATTGCTAACTTCATAGCGGTGACGGTGACGTTCAGATATTTCTGTAGCACCATAAGCAGTGTATGCATTAGTACCTTCTTCTAGCTTACAAGGATAAGCACCTAGTCTCATAGTTCCACCTTTATCTTCCACATTTACTTGGTCTGCCATAAGGTCGATTACATTTTGGTCATTTTTCTCAAACTCAGAAGAATTAGCTTGCTTTAGTCCGCAAACGTTACGCGCAAATTCGATAACTGCACATTGCATTCCCAAGCAAATACCAAAGAATGGAATTTTATTCTCACGAATAAACTTGATAGAGTGTAACTTACCTTCTATACCTCTATTACCGAATCCTGGAGCAACAAGAACACCATCGTACTCAGCTAATGTAAGCCTAGCCGTTTTAGCGTCTATTATCTCTTCAGAATTTATCATATCCAGTTCTACTTTCGTATTGTTGATAGACCCAGCGTGAATAAATGCTTCTGCAATACTCTTATACGAATCTTCGTATTTAGTATATTTACCAACTAATGCTATTTTAACTGTGTATTTAGGATTTTTTATTCGTCTAACAAACTTAGTCCAAGTATCAAGATTTATCTCTTTAGCTTCTAACCCAAGTTTTTCTAATATAGTTTCTGTTAGATGCTTACGAGCAAAGAACAATGGTACTTCGTAAATTGTATCTACATCTCTTGCTTCGAATACTGCATCCTCATCGACATTACAGAACAGAGCGATTTTGTCTCTGATATCTTTCAATAATGTATGCTCACTACGGCATAGCAACACATCTGGTTTAATCCCATATTGCATCAGCTGACGTACAGAGTGTTGAGTTGGCTTTGTTTTTAGCTCTTTAGCAGAAGCTATATATGGAACATAAGTAAGGTGAATATTCAGATAATTACCTTGTCCCAGTTCATAGTTCATTTGTCTTTGAGCTTCTAGAAAAGGTAATGATTCGATATCACCGACTGTACCGCCAATCTCAATTAGAACGAAGTCTTTTTCGCCATCAAGCGATTTCATTCTAATTTTAATTTCATTTGTTATATGAGGGACTACTTGGACTGTTTTGCCTAAGTATTGTCCTTTTCTTTCTTTTTTGATTACATCATAGTAAACTCTACCAGCAGTAAGATTATTTTTCTGCGAAAGAGACTCATCTATAAAACGCTCGTAGTGACCCAAATCTAAATCTGTTTCGGCACCATCGTCTGTAACGTACACTTCGCCGTGCTGAGTAGGACTCATAGTTCCTGGATCTATATTAATATATGGATCCAATTTCAGGATACTAACGCTATAACCGCGTTGCTTTAACAGGAAAGCAATCGAAGACGACGCAATCCCCTTACCTAATGAAGATAGAACTCCACCCGTAACGAAAAGGTATTTCGTTTTATTATGTTTTTTTGCTTGAGTCATTTAAAATGATGTGATTTTAGTAAATTTGAATAAATTAATTTCAAATATAGCCAAATTGGTTAAAAGTGTCAAAAATAACTTATTCAACGTTTAATTGAATTTAAGAATAAAGGAAGATAATGAACAAGATTTTAGTAGTGTTGATAGTAGCTGTGGGCTTTTTAGTAAGCTGTGGGGAAAAAGATAAGAATGATTCAAAGAAAATAACTTTTTGGCATTTTTGGAGCGAGCCATACCAAAGAACTGTTGTTGACTCGCTAATCAAAGAATTCGAAAAGCAAGAAAAAGTTGAAGTAGAAGTAACTGAACTTAGCTGGGGCGATGGAAAAGTAAAGCTATTAGCAGCATTTAATTCCAACACTGCACCTGATGTACTCGAGCTTGGCTCTGATTGGGTGTCCCAATTCTCCTCAGCTGGTGTGCTTTCAGATATTAGTCATCATGTAGAAATGAGTAAATTCCTCGAATTCGCACAAGAGCCTTGTCGTTGGGAAAATGGTATTTACGCATTGCCTTGGATAGTGGATACTCGTGTGCTATTTGTAAATATGGATTTGCTAAAAGCAAATGGCTTCGACAATCCCCCGACTACTTATGCAGAAATGCTGGAAATGAGCAAAGTGATTAACAAAGGTGATATATACGGATTCGGCATAAATGGCTCAGACAAGCATAGATTATACAAGAAAGTGTTGAGCTTTATTTGGTCAGAAGGCGGCAGTATTTACGATGGTAAAAACTTCCAATTTGACTCTCCGCAAGTAATAGCAGGAGTTCAGAAATACAAGGATCTTGCTCAATACGGCATAGTGGATACTCAAAAAGAGCTAGATAATTATTTCGCAAAAGGGCGATTGGCTTTTTGGATTTCAGGCAGTTGGTTACTCAAAACTGTAAATGAGTTCGCAAAAGTGAAAGATATGAAATTAGTAGAAATTCCAGATTTCAGCCAAAAAGGAATATCTTTCGCAGGTGGAGAGTATCTATCAATCAGTAAAAATTCTGAAAATCAAGAACTTGCATTGAAGTTAGTGAAATTTATAACCGATGGTAAAAATGCAGTCGAATTTTGCAGAAGTATTCCTGAAGCTGGTTTCCCTGCCGATAAAGAATACTATTCTTCAGACTTTTACGACAGTGAGAATAAGGCGGTATTCGCAAAGCAGCTAGAAAGCTCGAAAATGACTCCTATGCATCCGAAGTGGCTAGAAGTAGAAGAGCTATTCGAAGGAGCAGTAGAACAAATCCTATATGATAGAATGACAACTGAGCAAGCAATGAAAGACCTACAATCAAAAATGAAAGGAATATAAGAATGGGACACAATCACGATCACGACCATTCGCATAGTCACTCGCACGGACATCACCATCATCATGGAGATTTGAGTGGGAAGCGACTAGGTTTCTCAGTAGTACTGAACCTAACTATAACGGTAGTACAAATAATAGGTGGTATACTCTCTAACTCGCTATCACTACTATCCGATGCAGTACATAACCTCAGCGATGGTGTGGCTCTATGGATAGCTTATATAGCCAACAAGGTATCTAAAAAAGTTGCAACTAAAGAGATGACCTTCGGTTACAAGAGAGTAGAAATACTCGCTGCATTTGTAAACGCATTGACGTTAGTATTAATCTGTGGTTATCTAGTATATGAAGCAATTAATAAATTTGCTAATCCCGAGACTATAGACGGTTCGCTAATGCTGATAGTAGCTACTATTGGGCTATTGGCAAATCTAATTTCCGTAGTTTTACTACATAAAGATAAAGACCACAATATCAACATAAAAGCAGCTTATGTACACCTAATGGGAGATACACTTTCATCAGTAGCTGTTATAATTGGTGGTATTCTGATATGGCTATATGATATTTATTGGGTTGACCCGGTAGTTACGCTACTAATATGTGCATATATATTCTACCATTCTATAGATATACTAAAGGAAAGTGGCCGAATACTAATGCAGAGCAAACCCCACGGTATGTCAGTAGAAGAAGTAAGCAATTACATCTGTTCATTCGATGAAGTGGAAAATGTGCATCACATACACCTATGGTCACTCGGCGACAACGACACATATATGGAATGCCACGTAGACCTAAATCAAGACCTAAAGCTGAGTAAAGTTGACGAGGTTCGCCACAATATAGCTCATGGCTTGGAAGACAAATTCCACATACACCACGCTACTATACAAACGGAATACAACTGCTGTGAAGAAAAGGACTTGATTAGTGGGCATTAGATTTTACATATTGATATTATTTTCTATATTTATTATGCTTCAAGTTAGAGCAAATGACTTTGACCAATCTTTTTATGATAAAGAACCTAATATAACTCGAGAAGAATATTTGCGTGATAGTTTATATATTGTACATACGTCGAATGAATTTTTCAGAATTGAGTTAGATGGGTATTATTCTAGTTATAAAGAAGAATATGAAAGATACTTAATAGAAAATGATAGTTCTTTGATTTATAGATTTGTACCTGTAAAGATATTCTATGACAACGATTATAAAAAATTATATTCTTATGTTATAGCTGCTGTTGCACTAGGGGATTCTTCAAGTTGGCCAGAAGATTTTGACCACTTTACAGTATTTAATTTAGTGGGTTACAGAGATTCTAAATGTAGTCCATGGAACTTGTACCCTTATGATAAAATCCTATTATCAGGCGCTCCAAACCTAGACACATTGATCCATGATTTAAACTATTTTTATTTTGAAGAATTAAAGAATACGAACTCAAAATTTAGTCATAATTCTGAGGGTAGATTTAAGAAAAATGATTATAATTTAGATGATGATGGATTTTGGGAGAATTATCCTGACATAGTAAAAGGAACTTCATTCGTAGATAGTTTATATGGGTTTCAATTTGGGCTTGATAACCCAAGTGAATCCAATTTTAAAAATTTTGGTTTTATAGAATATTCAAAAAAATATAAAACAGACCCATCGATTACTAAAATGGCAGATAGTTTATATCCAGTTTTTTCAAAAGAATGGAATCTTTATATTTGGCATAGAATCCTAGATTCTTCAGTTACTATTGATGACATAAGATTTAGAAGAGACAGTTTAACTTTATTAAATCTTAAAAGAAATTATGACTCTACAATTACTATGCAAGATGTTATTAATAAAGGAATTGATTATTATACTTATAAACCTGAAATAGATTCAGTTAGATACCCCGACTCATTATTAAAAATGTATGAGTGTAAGTAGAATGAAACCACTGTCCTACCCCAAAAAGTAAACACATACCTTTACTTTTTTATTATTCTGTCAACTTATAGGTTGACTTTTTATACTTTTTGTAAAGCTATAAGTTTACTTTTTATTATATTTGTAAAGTTATAAGTTTACAAAAGTAAATATTTGGGTTAATACAATGAGAAATCAAAGAAAAATATTAATTGATCAGTTAGATCAGAAGCTAAAAATATTCAAAGAAGCTAGTACTATTATAGTTCCGAGTAGTGGGTGGATAAATGCAATTCGTACTACTCTTAATATGACAATGGAACAGCTTGGGGACAAGCTCAAAATAACTAGACAAGGTGTAAAATCTATTGAAGAAAATGAAGCAAATGGGACAATAACAATCAACTCTTTGAAAGAGGTCGGAGATGCTTTGGAAATGAAGCTAGTTTATGGCTTTGTACCTAAGGATGGGTCCATCCAAGAATTAATAGACGCAAAAGCAGAAGCATTGGCTCGCAAAATAGTACTTAGGACTGACCAAAGTATGAGATTAGAAGACCAAGGAATTGACGAAAATAAAATAGAAAAATCAATCAAAGATTTGGCTGATGAGATAAAAAGAGAAATGCGAAAGTCATTATGGGATTAGATTTGCAATATCAAGTGGGGCAAACTCCACTTAATAAAGACGAAATAAACGGTTTGAAAATAAAGTCTATCACAACGCAAAGTGAATTAGATGAATTGGAACAACTGAATATAGAAAAAGCAATTGAATGGACTATAAGTACTCGGCTGAAAACTGAGAGAATACTAACAGAGAAGTTTGTAAAAGAATTGCATAAAAAAATGTACGGTGATGTATGGAAGTGGGCAGGGGAATTTAGAAAGTCCGATAAGAATATTGGAGTTCAGTGGGCTCAAATCCGAGTCGAATTGAAGAACACATTAGATGATGCAATATATTGGGTTGATAATAATACTTATTCACCAGAAGAAATTGCAATTCGATTTAAGCATAGAATCGTTTCAATTCACTGCTTTCCTAATGGAAATGGCAGACATTCAAGATTGATGGCTGATATTATTATGGAATTCGTTTTTCATGAAAAGATATTTACTTGGCATAAATCGAATATGGTAAAGGCAGATAAAGTAAGAAAAAAATATATTGAAGCTTTACGAAAAGCTGACAATAGAAATATAAAACCATTAATTGATTTCGCGAAATCATAAAGAATGTGGCTATTTTACTTCTACACTACTTCTTATCTTTTAGTTTAGCTATATCTCTAGCTAGTTCTGGTAGATTATTGAGTACAGCTTCTATTTTGAATGCCTGCATTTGCGGTCTAGCAGGTGAACCAAAGTAAACGCCGCCTTGTGAGATTGATTTGTTAGTACCTGATTGTGCTATTAGGGTTACATCGTCACCGATTTTTAGGTGTCCAGCTATTCCTACTTGACCACCTAGGCGAACACGTTTACCGAGGTTAGTAGAGCCAGCTAATCCTGTTTGTGCAGCTATGCCTGTATTCTCTTCTATTACACAGTTGTGACCTATTTGGCATAGGTTATCTATTTTCACACCATTGCCGATTATAGTGCTACCAACTACAGCTCTGTCGATTGTAGTATTACAACCTATTTCTACGTCGTCACCGATTATTACATTACCGATTTGAGGTATTTTAGTATAAGAACCATCTTCCCTGTTCTCTGTGAAACCAAATCCATCCCCACCGATTATAGCACCAGCGTGAATAATACAATTAGATCCGATTATCACATCTTTGTAGCATACTACATTAGGGTATATTCGGTTGTTTTTGCCTATTTGAACATTATCTTGGAGTGTACAGTTTGATTCTATTATGGAGCCTTCTTCTATTCGGCAATTATTTCCAATTACGCAATTAGGGCCGATAGATACAGATTCGTCAACGAAAGTATTCTCACCAACTACAGCAGATTTGTGTATTCCTGTAGCAGCTTCTTGTGAGATAAAATCAACTAATTTTATTATCTTAATAAATGCTGAATATGGATCATCAACTTTGATGTATGTTTGTCCAGATTCTGGTTTTCTATCCAAATCTTTGGGAACTATGATGCAAGTAGCATTAGATTGCTCTAGAGATTCTAAAAATTTAGGGTCAGAGTAGAATGTTAGTTCACCCTGTGTGGCGAATTCGATTCTATTTAGATTGAATATAGAAACGTTTTCATCGCCAATTATTTCACCTTTAACTGTTTCGGCTATTTCTGAACATTTGATTGATTTCATATTCTTCTACTATTACATTAGTTATTATCTATTTATCACTGACGACGTACTCTACGTGGATTTTTCTCTTGCTCTTGCTGATTACGAGGATCTTTGTCGATTTTCTCTTTTAACTCATCTTCCATTTTCTTAACGTCAACTCCAAGTTCTTTAAGAATTTTTACAGTCAAGTCGTATTTGAAATTGGCGTAAGCTAATGGTTGAACACTTTGATCCAACACTATATCAAATCCCTCTTCGGCTGATACTTTCTGAACTGCTGCATAAATTTTCGCTTCAACTGGTACTTGGATTTGTTTTACTGTTATATCGAACTCACCACCAGGTTGGAATTTCTCAGTAGCATAATCACTTTTCTTTTTAGTCAGCTTTTCCAAATCTGATTCGTTCTTTTGTCTTTCTTCATCCGACCAGATTAGTCTATTTTTCTTTATCTCATACTCTAGCTTGTTAATCTGCTCTTGCATAGCTTTTATTTCACGCTTCCATTCATCAACTATGGTTTGGATGCGTTGTTCTGCTTGTGAAGATTCTTCAAACTTCTGTCTTATAGTTTCCGAATTGAAAAATCCTACTCTTTGTGAAAAAAGAGACGGACTTGCCATTGCGAATAGGCAGAGTATCAATAATATTTTATATCTATTCAAGAGCATATTAACTAGTGGTTGTACGGTTTTTTAATTCCGAAGTTATTTACTTGCCGCCTCTTTTTAGCATATCAAGTACTTTGAAAGTGATGTCTAGTGCATCGTCAGCAAAAAGAACTGATTCAGTACTGCTATCTAGCACAAGACTCAATTTTTCAGCAGCAGAAACTTTGTCTATTGCATCTTTGATTTTATTTCTTAAAGGTTGCAATAGTTCCAATCTTTTCATTTGTAACTCACCTTGCTGACCGAATTTCGCTTGTTGAAATTGTAATACAGTTTGGTTTAGTGCTTGCAATTCTTGTTCTGTAGCTAGTTGTTGTTCTTGAGTCATCATACCTTTTTGCTTTTGGTAAGACTGGAATTTTGATTCCAAATCACCTTGCATTTTAAGCAACGAATCTTGATATTTAGTAGCCATTTCTTTTATTTCAGCATCTATTTTTTTAGCATCAGGCAACTGCTCTACAACCATTTGAAGATTAGCCACACCAACTTTCATAGATTGTGCATTAGCAAACCCGAAAGTTCCAAATAACAATACGATCAAAAGTAATTTTAAGTTTTTCATTTATTCCTCGAAAAGTTCTAATATTTAGTTAAACATAAGTTTGCAAGTTAAAATTATTGGCTTGCATTTCAAAATTATTGTCCGATTTCAAATAAGAATTTCCAACCCGGTACATTGCCAAATTGTGTGATTGGGTCAAACCCATATCCATAACTGAAACCAATGATACCTATAGGGTTTAGTAGCATTTTCAGTCCTACCCCAGCGGAACGTTTCAAATCAAATAAATCAGCACCACCGAAACCATCCCAAACATTACCCGCCATAGCAAAACTATAGAAATAAATAGGCATTGGGTTTAGTGTAAGTGCAAATCTCAATTCTGCTGTGAATTTGGCGTGCAATTTACCACCTATATTCTCCAAATCTCCATCTCCATACCCTCTAAAAGGAATAGTACCGAAATTTGATAGTCCAGCACCTCCCATTCTATAAAGCTCTATAGGCGCAATTGTTGTATCATTTTTGATACCATCTATGTAACCCATCTGTGCACCTAGATAAAGAACTACTCTGTCTTGTTCTTCTAACTTGTACATTGTATTGTAAAAGTCAAAATAAATTTCAGATTTGAAAAAGTCAGTCTGTCCTATACCTACGGCTCCTAATGCCCAATTGTTCGTAAATCTGAATTTTGATCCTTGAGAAGGGAAGAAAAGTTCATTCGTATTATTACGAGATATACTACCACCTAGCGTTATTTCATTGTATTTACCCGGTCTATAGAACTGGCTATTTACACCCGATTGCTGGCTGATATCGTTTAGCTGGAATTGGAAACTACCGTCAATTCTGAAATAATCATCTGGCCATTTCACTCGGCGACCTATATTTACACGAAAACCTTGACGTTGTAACTTCAGAGTAGAGAAATTGTAGAATATATCAAATACATTGAAACCTACTGTAGTTGGCTCATCAAATAGCCAAGGCTCAGTAAATCCAAGCGAGAAATTACGGTATCTATTAGATTGGCCAAATTCCCAGTTGAAGTTGAACACCTGCCCAGCACCACCATTAAGTGGCTCAAGTATAGAGAAGTTGTTGAATGTAAGACCCACAGAACCAGTAAGTCCAAAACTACCGGCAAAGCCTATGGATGCGTTGAAAGTATCAGTAGAACGCTCTTCTACATTATATATCAAATCAACGGATGTGTTATCGTTATCAACAGGCTTTACGTCTGGACGTAATTTTTCAGGATTGAAATAACCCATAACACCTAGTTCTTTTACAGAACGAACAATAGCAGCACGGTTGAAATAATCTCCAGGGCGAGTATATAGAGTACGTCTTATTACTTTGTCTTTTGTTTTAGTATTACCAGCTATAATTACTTTTCTTATCTTGAATCTATCACCTTCTAAGGTGCTGATAATAATATCTACCGAATCTTCAGCTACTTTAACTTCTTGTGGAGCAAAGCGAGTTTGCAGATAACCAGTATTATTATAAAGTGAAAGTGCATCTGAAAATTCTTGATTTCCATTCAGGTTCATACTGAATTTTTCTTTGTTGTAAACTTCACCCTTAGGAAAATCTAATCTTGCTACTAATGCTTCATCTGGGAAAACAGTATTTCCCTCGAAAGTTATATTTCGTACATAGTAACGTTTGCCTTCCTTTATGTTCACAGTTATGTGAACCGCTTGATTATCTTCATCATATTCTACCGAATCAGATAAGAATTCATAGTCCATGAATCCTTCATTTGCATAGAATTTTGATATTAATTCTTTATCCTTTTTATATTCTTTCTTATCAAATTTTGACGACGACCAGAATTCGTACCATGATTTTGTATGAGTTTCATCGAAAACTGATTCCAAATCACCATTGCTGAATAAACTATTACCAGTGAATTTGATAGATTCAACGTAAAACTCAGTACCTTCTTCAACATATATTTTCAAATCTATATATACATCAGAAGAATCTGATTGTAAAATCTCAGGAAAAACCTTAGCGAAAGTAAGTCCTTCTTTATCGTATAAATCTTTGATGTCTTTTTTGATAAGATATAAATCGTATTCAGTGACTATATCACCTTTGTTCTTACCAACAGCTTTTTTGATCTCTTCCGAAGTTAATTCAGAGTTGTTAAATATTTTGATAGCAGATAAACGTTTGTTTTCTTCAACTTTTATAGTAATAAATATACCATCCCCTACTACTTTATCTACTATTACATCGACATTAGAAAATTGACGGCGATCCCATAATGCTTTCAGTGAAACATTTAGATTTTCGTCATATGGATATGATAAAGTCTCTCCCTCTTTTAATCCAGTCAAAGCTATGATAGTAGAGGCATCAGCACTACGTGCTCCCTCTACCTCAATACCTAGAATCTTGTATTTCGTAGTACTTTCTTGAGAAAAAAGAGAAGCAGTAAAAGTAAATAGCAATATGAAAATGAGTTTACTTGCGTTTGATAACATCTATAACTTTCTTTAAATATGATTGTTCAGTTGATTCATTGATCTGGCTTGAAGTTTTTCCAAATCGACGCTCCCTACGAGCATAGTCCATTAATGCAGAGTACAATTCGTCACGGCGAAATTCTGGCCAAAGCTTTTCAGTAAAGTAAATCTCTGAATAAGCAAGCTCCCACAAAAGGAAATTGCTTATGCGATATTCGCCACTAGTACGGATAAGTAAGTCAGGGTCAGGTATATTAGCTGTTTGCAAATAACTTGAGAAAAGCTCATCTGTAATATCCTCAGGAGATAGCTTACCACCACGGACATCAAGTGCAATCATCTGTATAGCACGCATAATATCCCAACGTGAACCATAGCTAATAGCTAAATTCAGATGCAAACCCGAATTATCTTTAGTCTTTTCATAAGAATCGCGAAGAATTTTCTGAACACTTTTAGGTAAAGAATTAGTTTTGCCTATAGTGTTGATAACTACTTGGTTCTCATTAAGTTCTTTGAATTCCTTTTGCAGGAAAATTTCCAACAACTTCATTAAACCATTAACTTCCATTGGAGGTCTCTTCCAATTCTCTATACTAAAAGCATATAGAGTTAGGTGTTTGACTCCTATAAGAGAAGCAGCATTCACTATATCACGAACGCTCTCTATCCCCTCTCTATGACCGAATAGACGTTGTTTACCTTGTTGATTAGCCCATCTGCCATTGCCATCCATTATTATAGCAATATGCTGTGGTATCTTACCAGTAGATTTTATTAATTCTTGCTTGTCCTTATCTTCAGGACTCTGTTCTTTTATCCAAGACATATTGTATTTGTACAATTAATGAGTTACAAAAATAGTTTTAATCTATAGAAATAAAAACTATTACCATATAATTTATTAAATTTTAGGTAGTTGCTTTGTTTTTTAATATTTGCGTTCGTATATTTGCTTCCCTTAACGGATAATTATTTAATATTGTTTCATAAACGGAAAAAACAAGTGAACAACAAAAATATAACAAAAGCAGATATCGTAGAAGTTATAGCAAGTAATACAGGTCTAACTAAAGTAGAAACTAAAGCAGTAGTAGAGGGTTTCATAGATACTATTATCACTACTATAGCTGAAGGAAAACGTATTGAGCTAAGAGGTTTCGGTGTATTCAAACACAAAGCTAGAAAACCAAGAATGGCAAGAAACCCTAAAACTGGCGAAGAAGTTAAGCTAGACAAACGATATGTACCAGTTTTCAAAGTATCTCCTGACTTCTTTGATAGAGTAAATGTTGCTATTAAAGATGAAAAAGGCGAAAAATAAATTTAATTAAACAAAGGGTGATATATGCCAAGTGGTAAAAAGAGAAAGGGCAAGAAAATGTCCACTCATAAACGTAAGAAAAGATTACGTAAGAATAGACACAAGAAAAAGAAATAGACTGAAATAAAAGTCTAAAGTAATTATAAAAACTGCCGATATGAACTAGTATGATAAGTACAGTTTCAAATATCGGCAGTTTTAATTTAAACCCCAAATCTGAGGCAATTGCTTCGGAAGCTCTTTCACTAGCCAAAGACGACCTAAAAGACTTATCTAAAAGCTCTTTTTCCAAAGTATTCAACCGAGTTGATAATTTCCTTGATTTCGGAACTACTAAGAACTTTGATTTCAGTAACTTCGACAAAGAAGAGATGAAGTCATTCCTAATAGTAATGTCAACCCTTATGAAAAAAGGAATAGTTGGCTACGAATACTACGAAGTAAATGGAAAGACTGAAAAACACTTCATGACTACCTCACTAGGTAATCGTCGTCTATACAATGCCGAATGGAAAAAACGCGAAGACAGCCGTGGCGGCTGGTTAGTGTGATTATCTTCCTTTTTTTAGATTTTAGAAAAAATATCAAACATTTTAGTAACTTATTCGTTACATTTGTAAATGAGAGAAATTGAGATCACAGAAAATTGTCTTGAATTTATTGATGCGCAGAGTAAAAGGGTGTCTTTAAAATTTTTTCAATTGATTGAGGTGATTAGTGAAGTTAAGATAGTTAACTCTAATTTTGTAAAAAAGCTGCAATCATCTCCGTTCTACGAATTGAGGATAAAGGCAGGAAATGAGTATAGAGTTATACTATTTGCTATTGACCACTTAAATTTCAATGAATGTAAAAAGGTAATTTGTCTAAATGGTTTTCAAAAGAAATCAACTAAAGATTACCAGAAGGCAATTAAAACAGCTGAAGGAATCTTAGAAAAATATTTAAGTGGAGAATAATTAGATATGACAACAACAAGAAATGCCAAAGAAATAATAGCCGAAAGATATGGCAAAGTTGGAACTAAGGAACGTGAGAAGTTTCACGAAGATGCTTTTTCGTATTACTTTGGAGAAATAATCAAAAGCCGAAGAAAAGAACTTAATTTGAGTCAAGAAGGACTAGCAAAAATAGTCGGGAAAAAACGTCCATATATTTCCAGAGTTGAGAACGGTGAAGATATTCAACTTTCTAACTTCGCACTAATTGCAAATGCTTTGGGTTTGACAATTGAACTGAAGGAGGGGTAATTCTATTATTTCATATCTATACCAATAACCCAAACAGGAACTGAAATAACCTTAGAAAATTCTTCTATAATTTTTACTGTTTTATCAAATGTAACAATTCCGTCACTTAATTTAGATTCTAGGTTATCAGTTGGAACTATATAAATAAGGCAATCAATAGAATTTTGTACATTTGCTTTTAATACTTTAAAAAAATCTCTGTATGCTAATGCCCAATTACCAAATTGAATTTCCCCAACTATTAATGGAGTGTCTAAGTCTTTTTGATTATATTTAGAATTTTTTCCTAAAGTTGAATTTTTCTTCAAATGTTTGGCTATTTTTTCTAAATCTTTATTCTTCTTTAAAAAATTATCCCATTTTTTTTGCCCTTCATGAAAATGAACTTCACCAAAACATAAATTTCTCAGTGAATTTAAGTTTTTTTCATGATTCAAAATTGCAAAATCAAATCCACCGATACTACTTTTATTAGAACTGAAATAAAATACACCTCTGTCTTCAACTACTTCTAACTTAATGTCAGTTTTTAGTTTCTTATTTAATAGTTTTCTGATTTCCTTATTTAATTCACTCGCTGATATTGCTTTACTCTTTTTACCTTTTGTAATCTTAATCCTTGGTTCAATTTCGATACCTGAATTAAAACAATTAATAACATCACCTTTTAATTTTTGATGAGTATTAATAATTTCATAGGCATGATGATGATAATATTCTTTTGTGAAAATTAAATTTGTGGTTTTTGTGTTTAGCCAGATATTTTGCTCTTTTTCATTCATTTTATACCTATAATCCTGTTACTTAATTCTTTTCCAATTCTTTCTACTATACCAACTACCAAGGCATTCCCCATGAAAAATGCTCTTTTAGTATCTGAAACTCCTTCTAACTTTGTATGGTCATCAGGGAACATATTTAATCTTTCTAACTCAACGGGTGAAAGCCTTCTAAGACCTCTATTAGTTTCAACAACATGTTTAAACCTTGAGGGTGACTTTCCACCTTCACCAGTTATTATTGTTCTAGAAGCATTATCTAGTGCATCAGGGAATACCATACTGCCTTCAGAATAATTATAAGAATGTCCTTCGCTTGAAATTCGTTCAATAGTCTTTGACCCTTTCAAATATAGCCATTTTTCTTTATCATTTTCATCAATAAAGAAATCATCAGTTACTTCACCGTTTTGAAGTATATCTCCTAAGACAACCTTATTTCCTATATAATTGGATTCTGTTCTAATCGTAGAAACTTTGCCATTTAACATAAGACCGCTGTTCTGGAAAGGACTAATATTACCATTTTTATTGAATTCATTTGTGATTTCTACTAGATTCTGTGATAATTTAAATTCGTATGGAAACATATCATTATTTTCCTTTACTGGGAAAGCATTCGCAAGTAATCCTTCTTTGTTAATCCAGTTAATTGAATTTGAACTTTTCATATCTGTATATAACTTTGTAGATTTGTGATATCCGATAAAGAATACTCTTCTTCTTCTTTGAGGCATACCGTAATCTGCAGCATTTATTATCCTCCATTCAACAGCATAGCCTAACTCATTTAAACTTTGAAGCATAACTGCGAAATCTCTGCCCCTTTGATTTGAAGGAGATTTCAACAACCTATCTACATTTTCAAGTAAAAGATATTTTGGTGGGTTTTTCTTTTCCTCTAGTATTCTGTGGATTGACCACCATAGAACACCTTTTTTTCCTTTTAATCCCTTAGAATTATGAAGAGTGGTGGCAACAGAATAGTCTTGGCAAGGGAATCCTCCACAAAGTAAATCATGATCTGGGATTTCATCTGTTGGAACTTTTGCAATATCTTCATTTGAATGATTTTCTGAGCCAAATTGCTTTTCATAAACTAATGATGCGTGTTGAACTTTAGTTGATGGTTCCCATTGGTTACTCCATACTATTTTGAAGTTACTCCTTTCTAATCCGAGTCTAAACCCACCAACACCTGCAAACAATTCAGCTACTGTAATTGGTTTCGTCTCATTAATATTTTTAATATCTTTACTCATATAAATTAAGTTTAACTCGAAATTTTCTTTTTCAAAGCAAATTTACAAAATAGCATTAATCTTTTAAAACACTCTTTTCCACAATACTCTCACCTATCCCCTTTTCTAACAATTCCAATATAATATCAAGATGATACTTATGAGTTCGGAAAGAAAGAACTGCAATTCGCATCCAAAATTCTCCATCGAGAGTTGTGGATGAGATAAATACTCGACCGTCATTGTGAATTATACTTAGTAGTTTCTTGTTAAGTTCGTTGGCTTCACCAGATTTGGGTATGTAACGGAATGCAGCTACAGTTAACTCTGGTTCAGGTCCGACTTCGAATCCTAGCTCCTGAACTTTTTCATAGAAATAGCGAGTAAGCCATATTTTTTCTGAAAGACAAGCGCGGAAGGGAGCAATACCATGCAGTTTCATTGGCACCCACATTCGTAATCCTCGAAAATGGCGGCTCAATTCGGGTGACAAATCCGCTGGTGAATATTCTTGCTGGTAGTCCTTCGTATCTTGCATATAGTTAGCATCATAGGAATTTGCTTCTAATAGATACTTTACATCTTTTACTAGAACAATTCCCACCCCATAAGGTAAGAACATTCCTTTATGAGGATCTAGGATAACTGAGTCTGCTCTATTTATTCCATTTAATTTTTCTTTTGTCTCATCGCATAGCAAAAAGAATCCGCCATAAGCACCGTCTATGTGGTACCACAAATCATACTTATCAGCAATATCGGCTAACTCATCTAGAGGGTCAATCGCACCTACATCAGTAGAGCCAGCAGACGCTACTAACATAAATGGGTTCAATCCGGCAGCTTTATCTGTTTTTATTTGTTCATCTAATTCTTCTGGAATCATTCTATATTTGCTATCCATTGGGATATAACGTATCTGTATTTCGTGAAGCCCAACTATTTTCAGAGCTTTAGTAACGCAATGGTGTGCCTGTTTAGTTAAGTATATAGTACTATTTTCTATATCCTTAGATTTGATTTTTTTAGCTATTCGGGCTGTCGAGATAGCTATCAAATTAGCCATACTACCACCAGAAGCTAGATTACCACCAAAGCCCTTTTTGTAGCCCACTAAATCAGCCACCCAATCAATTATCTGATTTTCTATTCTTACTGCTCCGGGTGTAGCATAAAACACTCCTGCATATCTATTCATGACAGCAGCTAGATAATCGCCTAGTGCAGCACTGTAAATACCACCACCCGGTATATAGCCAATATGACCACCCGAGGCAGGGTTTATCCCAGCTCTATCTACATTCTTTTTTAGGAATTCAATTAAATTGTTGGCTTTGGTTGGGGTATCTTCGAATGGGAATCTTTCGAATGCTCCATCATTTGTAAAGTCATTTACGAAAGCCTTTTTACTGTGTATATCATCTAAGAATTGCTCAGAGTAATCTGAGACTTTGCTCATATACTCGTTTCTTTTCTCTCTATTTGGCTCTAATTCTAATCCTTCTTTCTCGTACTTACTAATTAACTGTTCTATATCTTCCAATTTCATATTTTTCGTTTATGTATATTATTCTTTGACAACATAATACTTTATCATCTTAAAATTTGTCAGTTTTACACCGTTTCGTTCTACTTCTTGTTCTTCGAGAACTTCAAATCCCTTTGATATGAAAAAAGGAACAGCCGTTATACTTACATCGGCATCTATTTTCTCGAATTTATATATTTTAGCAGCAGCTAGCATTTGCTCTAATAAAAGTGTCCCGACTCCATTTCGTTGATGATTAGTACTTGCATATAATAAATCCAAATAACCATCTTTGGTAATAGAAGAGAATCCAAGTAATTCGGCCAATTCATTAACACAAACATAGAAAAGCTGTTCATTAATCTTATCAAGAAATCGTTCTGGTCTAGATTCATCATCTAACCAAGCTTCGATTTGCTCTGGGGAGTAATGCTTAGAATTAATGATCTTTACAGTGTCATAGTATAGACTAAGAACTGCATCTAAATCATTTTCATTTGCTCTTCTGATTGAAATTTTCATAAGAATAATTTATTTTTTTCTTATATTTTAAAAATCTATAATTAAAATAAGGAAAAACAATGAAAAATAGTATATTTTTTTTAATAATCTGCTCATTTTTATTTGTATCAGTATCTAAAGCACAAGTTGGTAAACAACAAACACTTTTCGTTAAGACTCAGTACAACCAAGATGGGACAGTTACTCTAAGTTGGCCGAAAGACGAGGCTTTCGATGGAATATATTATATATATGAAAATAGAGCAAAGTTCAAACAAGACTATAAATATATAGCTAATGTCACAAAAGATGCAAATGAATGGAATGACCCCACTTACGTCAATGGTCAAATCAAAGAATATAAAATAGAAAAGAAAAACTCAAGTAATCAATTAGTCTCTTATGATTTCATAACTGCTGGCGATGAAGTAAATAGATATGGATTCTTTGGCAGTATATTGATACTTGTAGAAGATACTTATTTCGATTCACTTTCAACAGAGTTAGATATATTAGTCAATGATTTGAAAGGAGAAAATTGGGAAGTAACAATACAACCCGTTTCAAGGAATATGACTCCACCACAAATAAAACAAATGATAAAAGTAACAAACGAAACTAATAAGTTTATGCTTACTACTTTGTACCTTATAGGTCATGTCCCTGTACCGTATAGTGGTCATTTCAGTTCTACAGGAGATTGGTTTCCACCTGATGGCCATACTGAGGGATCGGGCAATCACACTGGGGCTTGGCCAGCTGATTTGTACTATGGTGATTTGGATGGTATATGGACAGATGCAACAGTTACTTATGAGGCAAGTGCCCAAGAGAGAAATAATAATAGACCGGGTGATGGTAAATTCGATCAAACGAGATTAATTAGCGATGTAGAATTAGAAATTGGAAGAGTAGATTTCTTTGATATGCCTGCTTTTGCAGAGGACGAGCTAACTCTTCTTAAGAATTATCTAAATCGAGCACACCTATGGAAAACTGGCCAACTAGAAACAATTGATCGTGGTTTAGTAGATGATAATTTCAAAGGATTCATAATAAGTAACACTGGATACAAAGCAATAGGTGCATTAATAGGAACAGATTCACTTTTTGATAATAGAGATTATATGACAGAACTAAATGATGGGAAATATATACTTAGTTATGGTACTGGTGCTGGCTCTTATTCTAGTTGTAATGGAATTGGTACTACTGCTAATTTTGCTACCGAGAATATCAATGCAATATTCACAGGAATTGCTGGTAGTTATTTCGGAGATTGGGATTCGAAAAATAATCTACTAAGAGCAGCATTAGCTTCAGGTGCACTTGCTAGTTTTTGGGGCGGAATACCCAACTGGTACTTACATCCGATGTCAGTAGGTGAATCTATCGGCTATTGCGCTAGATACTCTATGAACGCTTCTTATGCTTCATTTAACGGCAGTCAGCGATTGATACACGTAGCACTTATGGGTGACCCCACTCTTAGGTTCCGACCAATAATCCCGTCTAGTGAACTAAGACTAACTAACTCTGTTGATGGTATTCTGTTAGAATGGGATGAAGTAAACGGTGATATAGAAGGTTATAATCTATACCGAGTAAATAATGAAACTCTAGAAAGTGTGAAAGTAAATGATGAAATACTAACTGAAACATCATACTTAGATTTGGGTTGCCCGACTGGTCAATTCTACTATCAATTAAGAACAACTAAAAAAGTATTGACAGCATCAGCTAACTATTATGCTTTAGGTGTTGGTTCGGCAAGTGAACCTATTGACTATATTACTTCTGTTGCTTACAACACTAACGACGGATTTGGTATTGCTCCTAACCCATCTTCGGGTCATTTCAGATTACAATTACCAAAAGAGATAATAAGTGTCGATAAATTAGTAATTCAAGATTTGACAGGTAGAAATGTTCTTGAAATAGATGGTAATTTCACTACTCAAAGCACAATAAATACTGGCTTACCAATGGGAACTTACATGCTATTAGCAAATACTAACAAAGGTCAGTTCGTAGAAAAGATACAGGTAGTTAGGTAGGTAAAAGACAAAGGTATTAATATGAATTACACAATACTCTTTCTAATTTTATTAAATTCAAGCTATTTTCTCTGTTTAGGGCTGGATGGTCAGTTCTATTCTACAGAAAATTCAGATTTAGTAACAAATTATGTCTCTCAATTATCAGTTGACTCAAAAAATAGAATTTGGATTGCAACCGATGAAGGTGTTATGTTTTCTAATGTCGGATCTTGGGGTCTTAATGATTCTGCTAATTCTGAGATGGAACATACATCAATAAGATCGTTGAATATAGACTCAAATGATAATGTTTGGTTTGGCTATGATTACTTTAGTGGTGTAGTTATTTTTGAAAATTTTAAATATCGTGACATAAACCCATCGAAAATAAGTAATTATTTAAAAGAAATAATAGAAATTAAATGTGAAAGCAATAATAGAATTTGGTTCAGGAGTTCGTACTATTTGATTAGTTATGAAAAGGAACTTTGGACTATTATAGAAACTTCTGGTCAACCTCGAAGCATGGCTGTTGATTCTAGAAATAGACTTTGGTTTACAACAACAAATGATACCATTTACATTTATGATAATGGGGAAATATCGTCAATTGACTTAGCTGAATCTGGTATTAGTAAAGAAAATAGTTTAAGAAATCTTACTTTTGATAATAAAGGGACACTTTGGTTTACAGATATGTACGGAGATAGACTTGATTTTTATAATTATAATCCTGATACGAAAGAATGGAAAAAGTTTAGTCCTGAAAATTCTCCTATAAGAAACTCAATTAATAGAATCAGAGTTGACAGAAATAATCATATATGGTTTTTGGCTTATCATGATTTATATAAATATGATGGTGAGAACTGGGAATCTTATCCTGTTTCGGATTATTTACCTGAACCACCCGAAGATTCACCATTTGAACAGTATTTTTATTGGGATTTTATTATTGACAAAAGAAATAATATTTGGTTAACTGCTTATGCTGCAGGTGTATTAAAGCTAAGTGATATTATTTCTAATGTTGACCAAGAGCCTTTAGATATTGAGTTAACTATATCTCCAAATCCTGCTAAAGAGAAGATTACTATAAATTCTAAGAGCCAATTATCATTTACTAGTTTTATAATTTCAAATGTTGAAGGAAAGGAATTAATTAATTATTCTAAAAGTAGCATGGTTAATAATACTGTAGATATTAGTGGCTTGTCTTCGGGAGTCTACTTTATTGAGCTAACTGATATAGAAGGCAAATATTTCACTAAGAAGTTTGTGGTTGAGTAAAACTAAATATTTAACATTATTATTCAGAAAAGTGTATTACTCATAGGTAATGAGTTGAGGTGCTTTTCTAAGAAGAACATTAACGTTTTCCCTCCTCAGTTCGCACCCTCACCGTGAAAAGCTACTCCAACAATCTTGTTCTGATATTTAAGTGTCGTATTCAATACGTCTCTACTTTCTTTAATTTGTTGCCCCTAAAAATCATATCCTAAAGAGAATAGATACTGAGGAGTTGACCAGTTGTCATAAGACTTAGCCCATGCTATATCTACTTTGACTGGCAATCCAAGGAAATAACTTCGGATACCTATACCAGATGATATTAATAAATCATCATATTCTTTCTTGAATGAGAGTGGGTTTACTATTCTAGTTGGATTAAAAGTATCATCCCATGCTGCACCTATATCAAGGAAAACAGATCCCATAACGCCTTGTATTAGTATTGGTAATGGTCCTGCTACTAGTGCAGTCAGCAAAGGGAATCGGAACTCAGCATTCGTTACAAAATATTTACTACCACCGATTTGAGCAATAGAATATCCACGAATAGGATATTTGAAGTTCATGAATGCGAAGTCTTCCGGATTATTGAATGGTAAAGTATTATTAGTAAATGTTCTATTAAGCCAATTATCAGTACCACCTAAATAAAATGATTGCGCATTAGTACCAAAACTAGCACCACCAGTGAATTTGAAGGCAAACCCCATATAATCACTAACTGGGTGATAAGTCCTAATATCTGTTTCAAAAGTATAAAAGTTCAATCCATCATCGAATAATTTCGGACTCATTAATGCTCTGAAATTGTATCTAGTTCCTTCACTTGGTCCATAAAGCCCAAATAGTACATCGTCGTGAACATATTTGAATTCAGGTACTATTAAGGTACGAGTGACTTCAGGTACTCCTACTATACCAATCTCTGCTTTGGATAGATTATAGAAAGTCATATTCAGCTCTGCCCTATTGAACAAATCAAAAGGATATTGCGATGAGACAGTCGCTCCATAGCTTCGGAATCTTTCTAGTGATCCGAAAGAACGAGCAGCAAACCCGGCATATTGGAATGCGGAGAACTGATAATCTATAATACCAGTGAGGTAACTATATGCCCCGAAGAAATTACTATTACGTAAATCTATTAGGAAGTTAGCAGAGAAATAAAGTTGATGATTTCCCAACTCATCGCTGAAAAGCATCTGAGTGCTACCTTGCGGACCAAAAAATGTGCTATAACCAGGGTTGGCTAATATCAAATCCGGTGTGAATTTGATAACATAATCTTTTATTTTAAAATCTCTACTTATAGTAGTGTCTTTCGATTCAGTAATTTTTTGTACTTTATCGTTTGGCTTTACTAATTCTTGATTCTCAAAATCTATATTAAAATCACCATAACTAATCAATTTATCATCTTCAGGTTCAACTAATGAGTCTTTTTCTATATTCGCTATTGCATTGATTAGACTATCTTTCTTGAATATTGATTGTTTGTATTGAGTAAGAGGTAATTCCTCCATTTCTAATTTTCTATCAAAAGGATAATCTATCTCAAATATATCATATCCTCCATTGATTTGAGTTCCGAATAGTACTTTACTATCATCAGGAGCAAGTGAAATCTGAGTTATCTCTTGAAGTGAATTAGTCAATGGTCGATAAGAGTTGGTTACCAAATTAAACTCGTACAAGTTACCAATACCGTTTTTATCAGAAACTATTAAAAGCTTTTTCTCATCTGAAGATACTGCTATTGATGATTTATGATTCCGAACGTCATAAGTAATTCTTTCTGCTGTTTCCGAACCAATTTCTATTTTATATACTTCACTTCTTTCGTAGTTAAAATCCCACATATCTATCTTATTGGAGCTAACTCTAGCGTTCGTCATATCTCCTCTATCAGATATGAAATAAACACTCTTAGAGTCGGGTGACCACTTAGGTGCTTCATCGCTAAATACATCGTCCGTAACTTTAGAAAGGGCTTTTGATTCGAACTCATACATGTATAAATCGCTCTGCTCATTATCCGAACCGACGAATATTAATTTTTTACCATCAGGAGACCATTGAACAGACTGAATAGACTTTATTCCCCATGTTAGTTTCTCATAAGCGCCAGTTTCCGCATCGGTTATAAACACCGCATCTTGCCCTCCAGCTTTCGCTGAGATAGCTATTTTAGTAGCATCTGGATTCCAAGATATACCTGGGGCTAACATATTCAAATCTTCAAAATCTTGTTTTCTGAAACTAGAAGTCAAAGTCCTAATTTCAGTATTTTTTTTCAAATCATCCATTACAGCTATTACGAAGACTCCATCCTCTTCTGAAATAAAAGCCATTTTTTTACCATCAGGAGAAATAGAAGGACCAGAATTATAGAAATTTCCAAGTTTTTCTCTGTCAGTTACTCTTCTAGCAATCTCAGGTAAAGATTTATAACGACTCAAATCTGGCCAATAGATTCGCTTTATATCGCGTTCCCACATTTCGTTGAATTCTTTCAAATCCATATCGAAACTACTTTTGAATGCAATTTCTAAGTTCTTATGTATGTACAATCTATTGATGAAATCAGCTACTTTCTCTTCGCCATACTTATCAGCTATGTACCAATAGAAAGTCTGTCCCACTCTGTACTGTGCATATCCACTTATTCTCTGTAACAATGGCAAATCCTCACTTATAGTCACATCTCTCATGAACATGTCGGTTTTGGTATCCATACCATAATTACTCAAATACTCACAAAGACCTTCATTAAGCCAACCGGGTATGAAATACCCTCTATTTTGGATTGATGATTGGAGAGTACCACCATGGAATAAGTCATTCACAACACCGTGAACTAGCTCGTGATGGACGACATGACGAAACTGGGTATAAGAACCTTGGAATGGAACTACTATCCTATTTTTGAATAACTGCGTTACCCCACCCACATTCTCAGAGAGAAATGAGTTTATAATATTATTTTGTTGGAATTGGTTGTGAGAGTTGAATACGATGAATGTAATTCTTCTTTTCAAGTCGTATTTCAGATTCTCTTCAATTGAGATTAATGCCCTCTCCGCCTCGATAGCAGTGAATTTAGCAAGATATTCTCCCCCTTGGTGGAAGTAAATATCAAAATGTTTTGTCTCTATGTACTTCCAATCAAATTCTTGATATTGGACTCTATTTTTTCCAAATTGGGAATAAAGAGAGCTAGTTGTAAAGAGAAGAATAGCTATAAAAATAATACTTTTTAGGAATCTCATATTCAGTTTTTGTGTGTTCATTTATAAAGTTGACGAAAAATGTCCGTAAACCTTTTCTATATAAAACGAAATATAGCTAATTGGTTACAATTAAGTATAAGAAAGTGGATATTAATTGCTATTTATTATTTAATCAGATACTCCAATAATTTTGATTTAAAAAAACTGCGCTTTTTATTGAGACTTGAGAATAGTCCGTCTGGATATTTACAATTGTTATTAAATACATCCCACTGCACATGAAATACCGAAAAAAATGGTATATTGTCTACTTCATCTATTATTAAAAATGCTATATCACCTTTAACTAAATTTTTTCTTAATCCACAAATATACGCATTAGTACTATTCGTATCCTCAATTAGCTCAATATATTTTACTTTGTTTAATAGATAATCTTTCTTTAACTCTATCCAAAATTTATCTTTTACAATCTCATATTTACAGTTATCCCAATTTAAATATTTATCATTAATAACCTCAATTAATATGACATCTCTATTAACTTGATAGTCAAAATTTTCTAATTTATAATTTTCATATTCTAGTGAATCAATTGTATCGTATAGGAGGTCTATTCTTTTTGAATATTCATTATTTAAACTGTCAATTAGCTTTGTATCTTGGGTTTGTTTACTACAAGATAATGAAATTAGTATAACCATTATATATAAGAATCTATGTTTTTTCATTATCCTACCTCGATTTTTTTTGTACTCTAGTATTATATATTATTGTTGGATTATATTTATTCAACTGTTCTATATTCTTGTGTACCAAGAGAATTACCTGAAATGAAGTGGCATACATACTCATTCTCATTCCATGATACAATTTTAACTAATATATCTTGATTAGTTTTTGGAATATTTTCATTCTCTAAAATAAATATATCATTAAACTTCCATTTTACTTTATTTATAAATGCTCTATCTTGATTAATTGTTTCAACTTGCTCAAATTCAGTTCTTGTAAGAATTGAAGATAAATTTACAGGTTTAAATTTCCCTATTCTAATATTATCTGGCAATTTTACTCTACTATTATGTGGTGATTCAAACCAAACATCTGCAATCTTATTATTAGTTTTAACATCTAACAGATTCAGTACCGATGTTTCATCTCCGTTGTTAACATTCATTATTTTAGAGTTATATAAGATCCCATTATAATCAACTTGTTCTTGTAAAAGAGACTTATTTCCATTTGGGTATATTACCATTATTAATCTGAAATTTGTCTTATCAATATAATTTAATGTCGTGTATCCAGTTTTAGATACTGCCCTTACAACATAACAGTCAAAATAATCAAAATTTTTATCTGAGAGTCTTTCAAAATCGTATCCCAATTTCTTGTATCCATACTGTATATGATTAAAGGTTTTTAAACTAATATCTTCTATTGTAATTTTATCTTCAAATTCATACACACTTTCACCCTCAACTTTAATCACTTTTTCTCCATTAAAAAAAGTTGTTTGAGCTACATGCTCTTCTGATAGTATAGACTGTACAAACGATTTACTATTAATTCTTTTTTCTATTATTGAAGCTCTCTCATTTGTTGAAGTGTTAAATATATATGCCATTTCCGATGTCTTAATAGCATTTATTTTATTTTCTCCACCTATTTGTTCAATTGAAGAATTAATAATTTCTTCTGCAGTCAATTTGTCTTCTGACTGAGCAAAACCTATTTGAAAAGAGATCAGAAGGATTGTTAATGCAAGAATTATTTTCATTTTTGACATTTTCATTTTTTTTTATTTTAAATATATCCATTTAACTCATATCATCAAAAATCCAACAACAATTGCCGGCTTTCATTCTTATTAATATTCAAGTTTGACAACTGTACTCCCAAAAGTCGGACAGGTTCATCAGGGAAATTCGGCATTCTCAATAATTCATAGATTGCATTATACATCTCTGGTGTGGTCGATATATATTCATCCATAGTCTTGCTTCTGGTATTCACTACAAAGTTGTGGTACTTTATTTTCAGGGTAATGGTCTTCCCCGCTATATTCTTTTTCTCAAGCAATTCAGCTAACTTTTCGATTATGCCGTGTAGTTTATCTAGCATTTCATTTGGGTCATCTATATTCTCATTGAAAGTACGTTCCTTGCCTACTGATTTACGTAAACGCTTTGATATAACTGGACTATTGTGAGTAAAAGTAACTTGATTGTAAAGATAAACTCCAGTTTTTCCGAATTCCAAAGCCATGTTTATCTTGCCTTTTTTTAGAATATCTTCCCCCTTATATATACCAGCATTGTTTAGCCTTTGCTTGTTTACATTGCCCACACCGGGGATTTTCTCAACGGCTAATTGTCTAACGAATAGCTCAGCTTTATTGGGGTGAATAACATAGTACCCATCTGGTTTATTGCAATCCGAAGCTACTTTTGCTAAGAATTTTGTGAATGAGATACCTGCTGAAGCAGTCAGGTTAACTTCCTTTTTTATCTTCTTACGGATTTCTATGGCTACTTCTTTGGCAGTTACTTCATTGGGTTTGTAATCGGTTATATCTATATATGCTTCGTCTATAGAGACTTGCTCTATTAGCTCTGTATATCCCCTAAGGATTTTCATTACCTTATTAGAGGCCTCTTTGTAGGCATTGTAATGCCCATTGACGAAGATAAGATGAGGACAGAGTTTGAGTGCTTGGTGCGAGGGCATAGCTGAGCGAACACCAAATTTGCGAGCTTCGTAGCTAGCGGCAGCCACTACTCCGCGGTGCATCCCCCCAACGGCTATGGGTTTACCTCTGAGTGCTGGATTATCTCTTTGCTCCACGGAAGCAAAGAACGCATCCATATCTATATGGATTATCCTTTTGTAATTATTCATAATTAGTATTATTTTAATATTGAAGAGAGGTGGACTTCAATAAGACAAATATCCAAAAGTATTTTGAGAACTACAAGCGGAAGTTATAAAATAGGATTTATTAGAGATAGTGGAGGAAAAGATTGTATGGTGGTAGAGTAGATGACAATTCCCCTCTCGAGGGGTGGCCACGCCTAAGGCGTGGACGGGGTGGTAAGAATGTTCAATTAATCCTAGACTCTTCGGTCGCTACCCTCCCTCTGAGTGACGAGAACTTTGTGGCTCTGTGTTAAAATAAGTAATCAGTGCAATCCATTAATCCCTGATGTTTGCTGAGCGGCGTCGAAGCACGAACAAAAGAGATTACCACGTCGCTACACTCCTCGTAATGACATGGGTTTTAAAATTATTTATCATGGATAACTATCCACTCACCAGTCCATTCGTGCATTATGTTAATAGCTACTTGAGCACCAGTACCTGCAACTATTGGGTAATGAGAGCTAACATCGGCAAGCAAACCACAAACGAAGACATTATCACTGACTTTGTAGTCAGTATGCTCTATTGCTACCCTTGAATTATTTGTAGTTCTTGTGAAAGGTTTGATAGGTAATTCTAGCCCTTTTATATCCCAGCTTCTGAAACCAGTGGCTAGCAATAGATTAGTGGCTGAGTACTCTTTATCCTTTTTCGATTTGATGATAAAACCGTCTTCACCTTTGATGATTTCTGATATTCTGCTATCATGGAATTTAGCTATACCATAACTTTGTACTTGCTCTACTAATTTCTTGATTGCTTTCTTGCCAGATGTACCTTGTTTTACGCCCGGTGCATTGAAGAACTTTGCTTTCAAAGCATCAGAACCACCTGCATCAAATATGGCGATGGTTTTATCTTTTAAACTTTCGTTGTCTTTGATTCCAGCGGAGAGAATCAACGCAGCAGAGAGACCAGAAATCCCACCACCAATAATTGCTAAATCGTATTTTTTCATTTATTAGTTTTAATTTTTAGGTTCACTTTTATTCAATTTATATTTATCCCCCAAGATATATAGATTTGGGGGCGAATTTCTAAATACAATATGCACATCAATTTTTGAATTTAATTCGTCAAATAAAACAATACAATACTTAAGCCCATAATCTTTCCTGATAGTTATCATATTAATATTTTGAATGTCAACTTTTATACTATTTATAGTCAACAAAGAGGACTTCAAAGTTATAAATTTTGTATCATAACCTTCATTATTATCAAGTTCAAGTTCCGTTATATCGTCGTTTGCATGATTAGATAGATAAATCTTATAATCAACTCCTAATGATTGAAGTCCAAGGAAGTAAAACTTTACCTCTTCATTATGGAGATTCATAGCTGTATCCCAAACTTCTACATTCCCTAATTCCAGTTTTTCACTATTACAGCTTATGACTAAAGATAAGAAAAGGAGTATAACAATTATATTTAACGTTCTTTTCATTTTATCTCATCTTTATTTAAGGATTCATGACTTTTTTACTAAATAATCAATGAACTTTATCTTTATGGTTTACTAATGAGTTATCTAGGTATTGGTGTACTGTTTCTTCGAAGTCTTTGTTTGTAGTTATGATAGGTTCCATTTTGAATTGCTCAATACTGTCCCATGCATTAGCACACATACCACGGGCGATTACTACTTGGCAATCAGATATAGACTTCGCTATTTTCATGTGCTTGTCTTTGCTAGCATCAACTACAGTCAGTGAAAATTGACCCATTCCAGTTCCACTACTATTTTTAGATATTAACTTGGGAACTTCATCAGCAGCTTTATCTACGTAAACTTCTCTTAGTTCTTCGTTTACTATTTTGCTGTTTTCTATTTCAAATACTTTGAAGTATTGGGAAGATCCGAAAGTTCCGACAATGGATTCTCCATTTTTCGTAACTATTGCAATTTTTAACATTTCATTCATAATAAGACACAAATTTTTAAATTGGTTAATGCATTCAAGACGCAACAAATATAATTTAATTTAGGGAATATATAAATATTGACCGAATTAGACGAAAAATTCATGGGACTAGCTTTGGAAGAAGCACATAAGGCATCAGAACACGGCGATGTTCCAATTGGTTGTGTTATAGTGCAAAGTGGCAATATAATAGCTGCTACTCACAATAGAGTCGAGATAGACAAAGACTCGACAGCACACGCAGAGCTTTTAGCAATTCGAGAAGCACAAAAAAGTATTGGGTACAAACATTTATTAGATTGTGAAATGTATATTACTTTAGAGCCATGCGCTATGTGTGCAGGTGCAATAGTTTTGTCAAGGGTGAACCAGCTTTTCATAGCTACTTCAGACCCAAAATCTGGCGCTTGTGGTAGCGTCATGGATATTACGAATAACACAGAACTGAACCACAGATGTGAAGTTCATTACGGAATATACGAGGCAGAATCTTCAGAATTACTGAAGAATTTTTTCAAAAAGATAAGAGAGCGAAATGGCAGAAGAAGTTAAACCGGCATTGTATATAGTACCAACCCCTATCGGCAATATGGATGATATGACGTTCAGAGCTATTAGGATACTAAAGAGTGTAAATGTAATAGCATGTGAAGATACCCGTGTTACAGGTAAGCTACTTTTCTACTACAAGATAAACACACCGATGATAAGCTATCACGAACACAACGAAGCGCAGAAGACGGATTTTCTTGTCAATGAGATATTCAGTGGTAAATCGGTGGCATTAGTTAGCGACGCTGGAACCCCACTCATCTCTGACCCAGGTTTCCCGCTAGTACGAAAGTGCAGAGAAGAAGGAATTGACGTCATAGCTTTACCTGGTGCTAGTGCATTTGTTACTGCTATTAGTGCGTCTGGCTTCCCCTCTCACCAATTTAAATTCCTCGGATTCGTCCCTAATACTAAGGGGCGTAAGAAATTCATGGAGGCACTTCTACAAGAAACCGGTACGCTAGTTATGTATGAATCACCTAATAGAGTAAAGAGGTTCTTGAAAGACCTAAATAAAATGAAAGAAGAAGATTTTAAAATCTGTTTGGCTAGGGAGTTAACTAAGAAATTCGAAGAATATATATTCGATACAATAGAAAACATACAAACTCGGCTTAATGATCTGACTCTAAAAGGCGAATTTGTTATAATCGTGGATATGAATAAAAAATAATAAGTTCTATAAAATTTAAGAATAATTACGTAAATTTAAGTTTTTTTCAGCGGTGGAAATATGTTTATAACATTCGAAGGAATAGATGGTTCAGGGAAAAGTACTCAGATATTATTACTGAGAGAGTATTTGGTTAAAAATGGGCATAAGGTAGTCACTCTAAGAGAGCCCGGTGGTACTGAGCTATCTGAGTATATCAGAGCAGTACTATTGAACAAGAAATTAGAAGTCTCTGATATATCAGAATTACTACTATTCCAAGCAGCAAGAGCTGATTTGGTAAAAACGATAGTATTACCATCTTTAGATCAAGGAAGAATAGTACTAAGCGATAGATTTTACGACTCTACAACAGCATATCAAGGTTACGGTAGAGGTATTGACATGGAAATCATCGAAAAAAGTAACCAAATAGGTAGTTTAGGTGTCTTACCAGATATGACTTTTTACCTAAACATAGAAAGAAGTGTAGGACAGAACAGAGATATAGAAAAAGTTAGAGATAGAATGGAGCTTTCTGGCGATGAATTCTATGAAAAAGTAATAAACGGCTATAATGAATTAGCTAAAAGTGAGTCTAGATTTATAACCATAGACGGCAACCAAGATGTGAAAGCAATACATGCTTTGGTTGTAGCAGAAGTTGAAAAATTAATTAATAAATAAGTTTTAGAGGAATTTTGTGAGAAATTTAAAGATAATATTAATGTTGGTAATCATATCAGCATTTACAATAAACGCAGGAGCGAAGGATTTCGATGCTTCTGAATTTGTAATTAAAAACAAAAAGAATAACGTAGTCCAATCTGATCTTAATCGCTATGATTTTGAAGTTTTAGACACTAAAGCCAAGGAAATATTCAATTCTGGTGCTAATCATATAGTAATAAATAACTTCTCAATCAGACCTGATTATTCAGTAAACTTAGTTTTGTCTAAGCACAATAGTTCTTTTTCAAAAGATATATCTATCAAGGCATTCAAAGATGGGAAAAAAGTAGATTATAATTATACAAAAAACTCTAGATACTACGGACACATAGAAGGTGCTGAAAGGTCTGATGTATATATTTCCTACTCAAGTCTTGGACTAGTTGGTTTTATACAAGATGATAGTGGTCAGATGTATGATGTCTCTGCGGACTTGACGAAATTAGGTGGAGAGAAAGTACCTCATAATGTAGCTGAAACTACAATAGGTCAATTAAATGATAAAGCATCTCAAATTTGTGGTATGGACGAATTCTCTGACTTCCAACCAGAATTACTTGAATTTGATGACCATAAAACTCATAATGAAATTCAAAAAGATGAACTTTACGAAGTTAAAATAGCTGCTGATGGTAATTTTGAACTTTATATTATGTTTTGTGCTTATGAATTGAATAAGAGTAGAAATAATTGGGAAATGTGGTTTGAAGACATGACTCAAGAAGAAAAAGACAATTCTCTTCAAAGAACTATTGACTATATAGAGAATGTAATGTCAGCTGTTTCTAGAATATATACTAGAGAGACAGCAATTATTATAACAGTAAATCATGTCACTATATTTAATGACCCATTCGAAGATCCATATTTCTCATTATTCGAAGCAGGTTTGCAAAATAAACTTAGCTCTATGAGAAATATATGGCTTGCAAGACCCAATGAAGCCAAAGATAGAGTATTAGCAACTTTGTTCTCGGATAACTCAAGACAACCCTCTGGATCTTCTACTCTAGGAATTGCTTTTTCTGGACAGAATTATAGTGGAACACTTTGTAATACAAATCAAGGGTATTCAGCGCTGGGTATGATAGGTAGAGTAGAATTTCCAAGAGTTGCTTTTTCACAAGACGTACAAGTAGCTGCACACGAATTTGGTCATAATTTTGGTTGCCCTCATACACATTTCTGTGGTTGGCCTCAGATGGGAGAATCTATAATTGATTCTTGTGTCTCTGCTTCTTTAGCTAGTGATGCTTATTGCATCTCTTCAACAGATAGAAGAACAAAACATAATGGAACTATAATGAGTTACTGTCACTTTGGTGGTGGAATAGACTTCAGATTTCACCCACGAATGGTACAAAGAATAAGAAAATCAGCAAAAGATGCTCTAAAAAGTTGTGTTATATTACCTAAAGAACCTGTTGTTAGGTTAGTAAGACCAATAGGTGGTGAAGAATACTTTGCTGGTTCAGACGAGAAAATAGCATTTATTGCGGCTAACGTAAGTACTTCAAAACTTTTCTATTCAAGAGATTTAGGTAAAAACTGGATTGAAATTAGTGAAGTCAATACTGAAGATGATACACTTTATACTTGGACTATACCTGCTGAAATAGGAACAGAGTATATGGTAAGAATAGAATCCGCTACTGACCCATCTGTATTTGACCAAAGTGAATTACCGTTCGATGTAACAGATTTCACTATCTTATCAGAGTTTCCTAAACCAGGTGATAAATTAGGCTATTTATCAAAACAGAGACTTAGCTGGGTTAGATTTAATGTTGGTGAGGTAGTTGTAAAATTATCTACAGACAATGGCGAAAGTTTTGCCGAGATTGGAGAAGGAGACATTAACTCTTTAAACAATGTTGACTTCCCAGATGTATCAACAGATAAAGCGATATTGCTTGTAGAGTCAAAAGAATTCCCTAATGTTAACCTTACTATTCCGTTCATATTAGGTATGGAAACAGTTAATTTCACTAGTCCAATGATTAATGATACTCTTAACTCTAACTTGAATGAATATACTATCAAATTCAATACAAATTTTATTAACACTGAATTTGAAATATATTATAGAGCAGATCAATCTGGAAGTTGGAATCAATTAACAAGATTCAATAATAAAGTTGATTTGGAAAACAATGAATTTGTCTGGGATTTTGATGCTAGCATAGTTCCTGGTCAATTTGGAGAATTGAGAGCACAAGTTAGTGGAAACAATACTTCAATCGGAGAAACTGGCGTATTTTACTTCGATGGACTTTCTTCTGTTGGCAAATCATACTCCAACGTGTTTACGATTGAGTCAATAACTCCTAATCCTGCAGGTAGTCAATTTACTCTTACTATAAATAACTCTAGAAACCATTTGGTAAGAACTAATATCAGAATAGTAGGTACTGATGGTAAATTATATCAAACTATTGGTGACAAGTACTATGGCACTGGTAAAACACCTCTAGAAATAGATGTTTCTAAATTACCAATTGGAACATATTATGTAATGATAGAGACAGATAAATACAAAGACGTTCAACAACTAAAAGTTGTTAGATAGTATTAGTATAATTTTCGTTAAATTCCGCAATTGAAATAGTTTCAATTGCGGAATTTTTTTTGGGATAATCATATATGATAAACAAACTAATTACAAAGACCTTACCTCTCTTTCCAAAGTCTTTCGTTTACTTATTTGCAAAAAAATATATAGCTGGCGCTACACTTGAGGAAGCTGTCAAAGTTTGTAAATTGCTTGAAGCAAAAGGTGCCTGCACCACCATTGACACATTAGGTGAATTTGTAAATTCCAAACAACAAGCAACTAAAGAAACTAAAATGAGTTTTGCCGTGTTAGATGCTATAAAAGAGAATTCTTTAAATTCTTATTTATCTATTAAGCCAACTTCACTTGGTCTAGAAATAGATATTCATTTCGCTTATAGCAATATTAAAAGAATTGTTTCAAAAGCCAAGGAAATGGGTCTTTTTGTTAGACTCGACATGGAAAATACTCCATATACTTCAAAGACATTAGATATCTATAAAAAGTTGAGAGATGAGCAGTTTGATAATGTCGGCTTTGTAATACAAGCATACTTAAAACGAAGTATGGATGATATCAAATCTATGAGTAAATTTACACCAAGCACTAGACTATGCAAAGGTATCTATAACGAGTCACCATCATTAGCTTACAAAGACAGGGAAAAGATACGTGATAATTACAAAGAACTGTTAAATTATATGTTTGAAAATGGTTATTATACATGTATTGCTACTCATGATGATTTACTTCTGAATTACGCTGAAAATTTAATCAAGGAAAAAAAGATATCTAAAGATAAATATGAGTTCCAAATGCTACTAGGTGTAACAGAATCACTTAGAGCTAAGCTAATCGCCAATGGACATAAAGTCCGCGTATACACGCCTTATGGTATTGATTGGTATGGTTACTCAATCAGAAGACTGAATGAGAATCCTCAAATGGCAGGACATATAGTTAAATCAATATTCACAAGAAAATGAAAACTCTACTAATAGTTATAACGTCACTCCTGCTACTTTCGGGTTGTGGGACTAATAATGACATAACTATTGGAACTTTCAATATTGCATGGCTAGGAGATGGTAAAGAAGACAAAACCCCTAGAACCCTTGAAGACATAAAAAATATAAACCAAGTAATTACAATCCTTAATGCAGATATATTAGCTCTACAAGAGATAGAGAACAGCAAAGCTATTGAAAGTATAGTTGACACGACAAAGTATTATATTATAGCTTCAACATACCCCAAAGAACAAAAGACAGCTCTTATCATAAACAAGAAAATAGAAATTATAAAGACCTACCAATTGGATGCTATATCTTTAGGTAATGAAGATTTAAGACCGGGTTTAGTGGCTTATTGTAAGTATAATGGATTTGACTTCTTAGTAGGTTCTTTCCACTTCAAATCTACTTCTAGATATGATGATACACCCTATAAAAAGTCAAGAAGTTTTGATATAAGACAAGAACAATCTGCAATTCTAATCGAAGAAATAAACAAGCTAATTTCCATTAATAATGACAAAGATGTTATATTACTTGGGGATTTTAATGATAATCCTTCAAAAAAGAATAGTAATATAACAGCATTGGATAATGATGAATTTGACTTTCTAACTAGTGATATGATGAGTTGTAAGTACTCAATATGGAAATCAATTAACCATATTATAGTTAGTCAATCTATGAAAAGTAGAGCGAAAAACTCAACACTTACTATGATTGATATAAACGCAATGTTTCCTGAAGAAGAAGCAAAAAAGGTATCAGATCACTGTCCCGTATTAGTAAAATTCAGCTTGAGTCAATAAGGAATTACCTTAATAAGAATTCAGTTCTTCTATTATGTGCTCTTCCATCATTCGTATTATTATCTGCAATAGGATTCTCATCTCCGTGACCAGTAAAGCTAATTCTATTGCTATCAATACCTAAACTAACTAATTCATTTTTAACTGTTTCAGCTCTTTTATCAGATAATTTCAAGTTATAATCAGCATTACCAGTATTGTCAGTATGGCCATGAAGCTCGATCTTCAATTCAGGATTAGATTTCATATAATCAGCTAACATTTTTACTGCATTTTTTGATTCTTTTTTCAATGTTGATTTATCATGGTCAAATAGAACATTGAGCAGAACTAAGCTACCAATAGGTGGTGTATTATTATAAGTATATTCATCAAAGTATTCTTTCCCATCGACACATATTTTTAGCTTTAATTTGTGCTCACCAAAACTATCCACATCATATTCTATAAGATAATAATTATTCAATCTAGTATATACGTCATCAAATACGTAATCAAATTCTTTTGTTAGATATATGTGGTGGTATATTCCATAAGTTCTGTTTGCTATCTCTTGAAGCATTTTCTCATCTACATTATATCCATAGTCAACTGTCGATACAAATATATTTTTCTCTCTAGCCGATTTAACTACATCATCTATTGCTAGCTTAGATGAATTATCATAGCCATCAGTAAATACGACAACTGCTTTTTTGTGAGTTAGTGGCTCATTTTCAAGTATAGTAACTGCTTTAACTATAGCGTCTCTAGTAGCAGTCAAGCTACCATAACCCTGTAATCCATTTATCTTGTGATCTGCATTGAGAGTTGCAATATCTTTATCAGGCCCTGCATGTACAGCTATTTTATTATCATATCTAATAAGAGTAATTCTATCTTGGTCTCTTTTATTGTCTATTAACTTTTGTACTGCCATTTGCATATTCTTTGCTCTTTCTTCACCCATCGAACCGGAATGATCCATAACAATAGCTATACTTATAGGAGAGCTGTTCTTATCCTTGTATTCTACTACATTCAAATTTATTTTATTCTCGCCCATAATGGTAGAATCTATGATCTCACACCAAATATCTTTTTTATTACTTGCGTTAGTTAACAGTGTATTTCTATCATTTACCAAATGTATGAATGCAGTAGTTTTATTACCTTCGAATCTAACATTACTTACTTTTACTTGGAGTGAATCCTTCCCGTTCTTATCATATTCCATTTTTTGAGTTACGAATATAGGATTGTATCCAGCTGGAGGTGTGGAGTCTGGGACGTAGTTTTCTCCATTATTTTGGATAGTTTTACAAGATGTGATGATAATAAATGTAGCTATATATAAAACAATCTTTTTCATTCTTTTTCTAATTTGATTAATGATGTGTATTTACAAATTAATAGAAATGAAAAACAAATCAAAAAAAAGTCTAATTAAGTATTAGCTTTGTCAATATCGAAGTTTTACCGCTGATTACTTTTACTATATATAAACCCTTTATAAGATGAGATATATCCATTCTATTATTATTTGATACAAATACAGTTTCGCCTAGTAAATTGAATATTTCAGTTTTGTTCCTATTAGAAAATATATTTACATTCAATATTCCCTCATTTGGATTTAGGTATAATAACTCACCACTATCTTTTGTTTCAACTTTTGTAGTTGTTTGATTAATGAAATCAATACATTCTTGCATTTCATCAGTAAATCCTGGGAAGGTAACTGTATGTCCTATTCCGGGCATAGAATTAAAATATGTAATTCCCCCATTTGCCTTTAGTTGGTTGTATAGTGTTTGATTACGAGTATAATTACCGTCAATAGTACCTGAGCAAAAACAAGTAGATTTCTTAGATTCTAGGTTATATTTATTATCATATTCAGGAGGTAAATAAGCATTAAAAGGAATCAGACCTTTAAAATCATACAAATTGTTTAGTCCATGAAACAAAGTCATAGCACCATTACAAGAAAAGCCTGTCAGATAAACAGATTTCTTATCTATATTGTATTTAGTCGATAAGAATTCGATTGCTGCTGGTATAACCTTTCCTCTATCATCTATCATCATCTTGTTTAATTGTGATCCATCATCTAGAGCATTGATACATAGCAGTATAATTCCATTATTCTCAGCTACCTCCGAAAGAGCCTCTCTATAGCTATATGCATCTTGACCACAACCATGAAGTCCTATCAGCAATTCAAAATTATAATCTTGGGAGTAATTTGTAGGCAAATAAACTGCTAGCTCCCTCTCTATATTATTATATTCGAAAGTCAAATCTATATCCTCACCTATTGCTATATAAGGTAAGAATAGTAAAAAAAACATATTCAAAAGTTTCATTAGTATCTCTTGTTTAATATTCAAATAAACAATAATTTAATATAAGAAATATTTGCACCATGAATATGTTTTTTTTCATTTTGATAAATCGAATCGTTATATTGTTATATAACTGACATTAATAACAAAAAATGAATAATAAGAATATAAGTATTACAAAAATGTCCGGTGAGAAAGATGAGTTCGATGAATCAAAACTAAAAAGTTCATTAGAAAGGTCTGGAGCATCCGACGAAACAATTTTCTATATAACTAGAAACATTAAGAATATACTATTTGATGGTATTAGCACTAAAGAAATATATAAGAAGGCATTCCAGTTATTAAGAAAATCTTCTCGACCTACCGCAGCCAAATATAAACTTAAAAAAGCGATATTAGAACTAGGTCCAACTGGTTATCCATTCGAAAGATTCATAGGTGAAGTACTGAAATATCAAGGATTTGATGTAGAAGTAGGAATAATAGTCAAAGGACACTGTGTTAATCACGAAATAGACGTCATTGCTATAAAAGATAACAAACACTATATAATTGAATGCAAGTTCCATAGTGATCAAGCTAGAAAATGCGATGTCAAAATTCCACTTTACATAAAATCTAGATTCGATGATGTAGAAAAAGAAAGAAGAAAAAAGCCAGAGAATAACGGAAAAATTCACAAAGGATGGATTTTTACGAATACACGATTTACTACAGATGCTTTTCAATATGGAAACTGTTCTGGATTAGGGTTAGTTAGTTGGGATTCTCCACATGGAAATAGTCTAAAAGAGCAGATAGATAAGGCTGGATTATATCCCATTACTAGTTTGACAACATTAAATAGAAAGGAAAAGCAAATGATACTAGAACAAGATATAGTATTGTGTATTACTTTGAATCGTAATCCTGATTTATTAAATAAGGTTGGAATCAAGCATTCAAAACATAAGTCAATACTAAAAGAATCAAGAGAATTATGCAGGAAATAATATTATGAATTCAGAATTGAAAATACACTTTTTAGGTGCAGCTGGGACAGTAACTGGCTCTAAATATTTAGTTGATACTGGAGAAAGAAAAATACTCATTGACTGTGGTATGTTCCAAGGGCTTAAAAAATTAAGATTACTCAATTGGAATTATCCACCTGTTAAGGTATCAGAAATTGACGTTATATTATTAACTCATGGTCATGCTGATCATACTGCATTTCTGCCTAGATTAGTCAATATGGGATTCAATGGACATATCAGAGGAACAGATCCAACACTAGATATTGCTTCGATAATAATTAGAGATAGTGCTAAAATACAAGAAGAAGAAGCTGAAAGAGCCAATAGAGAGGGTTACTCAAAACATGAAATAGCAGAGCCACTATACAATATGATAGATGCAGAGAATGCGATTTCGAGGTTCAAATCATTGGAAGAAGGTGTTTGGATAGAATTATATCCAGAAATAAAAGTTCGTTTCCAATATAATGGACATATACTTGGTTCAACTTTCATAGAACTTGAAGTTAGAGGTGAAGTTATTGTGTTTTCAGGTGATGTAGGTAGAAAAAGTGATTTGCTTCTTAGAGAGCCCAAAAAACCAAAGAAAGCAGACTATCTACTAATAGAATCTACTTATGGAGGTAAAATACATGATAATCTTGATTTAGAAACTGAATTAAGTAAACTGATACATCACACTTACGAAAAGAATGGAACTTTAATAATTCCTAGTTTTGCTGTAGAAAGAGCACAAACACTGATGTACATACTATGGAAATTGAAAGAAAAGGGGAAAATCCCAATTATACCTATGATAATGGATAGTCCTATGGGTAATAATGTACTTGAAGTATTCAAAAATCATAAGGCCTGGCACAAGATGAGTCCTGATGACAGTAGGCGAATGTGTAACTCATTCACTATTGTAAAGGATTTCAGGGAAACTCTAAATATAATAGATGATAGACAACCCAAAATAGTAATAGCAGGTAGTGGTATGGTAACTGGTGGCAGAGTCTTGAACTATTTGACTGAATATATAGAAGATCCATCTACTACAGTGATGTTAGCTGGATTCCAAGCAGAAGGTACAAGAGGCAGACAATTATTAGAAGGTGCCGCAGAAGTAAAAATCTATGGAAAGTATTACAATGTAAATGCTGATATTTATAATCTAACTACACTATCTGCACATGCTGATCAGTCTGAACTAATAGATTGGTTAAGTGATTTGGAATCTAGTCCAAAAAAAGTATTTATAGTACATGGTGAGCCACATTCGGCTGATGCTTTTAGAGTTAAACTAAAAGATACTTTCGGTTGGGATTGTATTTTACCAGAACTTTATGAGATGTTCGAACTAAACAATAATGAGTAATAATATGTCTTCCAGAAGAGGGTTTGTAAAAAATATGGCAGCAATATTAGGAACAGCTTCACTACATACAATGATAGAATCAGCTGTAAGTAATGGGCTAAAAGCAGCATCACTTGACAATCTAGCAATGGATAATGAAAAAAGTGCAAGCGACGAGATATTTTGGAATTGGGTTAGAGACTCATATACTGTATCTAGGAATATATTGAACTTAAACAACGGTGGAGTGAGTCCTCAACCTAAGATTACCCAAGATGCTCAAGAAAAGTATAACAGAATGTCTAACGAAGCACCATCATACTATATGTGGCGAATAATAGATGCTGGAAGAGAGCCGCTCCGAGAGAATTTAGCGCAATTAGCTGGTTGCTCACCAGAAGAGATTGCAATTAATAGGAACAGTACTGAGGGATTGAATACTATTATCTTTGGCTTAAATCTACAAAAAGGTGATGAGATAGTCATGTCCAATTTTGACTATCCAAATATGAGAAATGCATGGAATCAAAGAGAAAAGAGAGATGGCGTTATACTTAAGAAAGCTATTTTACCTCTGCCAATGGATGATGACGAAAAAATAGTGAAGCTCTACACTGATTTATTTACTGAAAAAACTAGAATTGTTCATCTAACACACATAATAAATTGGACAGGCCAGATAATCCCCGTAAGAAAGATTGCAGATGAAGCACATAAAAGAGGTATAGAAGTAATAGTAGATGGAGCCCATTCATTTGCACATCTAGATTACAAAATACCTGAGTTAGGTGCTGATTACTTTGGTACTAGTCTTCATAAATGGCTTTGCGCACCTTTTGGTAGTGGTCTTTTGTATATTAAAAAAGAAAAAATAAAGAATATATGGGCACTTCTATCTTCTGATGACCCCGATGGTGATAATATCCGAAAATTTGAATCTTTAGGTACTAGAAGTTTTGCTAAAGAAATGGCAATAGGATACTCACTTGATTTTCATAACATGATAACTACAAAAAGAAAGCATGATAGATTGCAATACTTAAAGAATTATTGGACATCGAGAGTTCTTAAAAACCCTAAAGTTTATATGAATACCTCAATGGATCCTAAATACTCTTGTGCGTTGGTTAATTTTGGGATTAAGGGTATGACAGGTAGTGAAATTGACCAACAACTTTTTAGTAAATACAAAATACATACAGTTGCTATAAAACATGAACATATAGACGGTGTTCGAGTTACCCCTAATATATATACAAGTGAAGATGATTTAGATAGATTAGTTATTGCAATAAACGAAATTGCAGGTTAAGTAATAATACTTAATTTAAAAAGTTTAACTATTTTAGTGATTTTTAGTAAAGATATATTCATAAATTGTGTATATTAATGTTGAATTTTTCTAAAAGTTCACAAAACTTTAACAAAAATAGTCAATTATACGTGCTTTTCTTTATATTGATTAAATAGAATGGCACAAAAATTGTGAAAGTAACATATGAAGAAAATTAAAATAGAAGATACTCTGTCCCTCAAAAATGATGGGAAATTAGAAATTGTATTTATAGGTTCTGGGACAGCTTTCTCGGAAACTTTGGGTAACAATAATATTATAATAATCAAGGGTGACACTCATATATTAGTGGACTTTGGGCTTACTGCTCCTTTTGCACTAAAACCAGTTACTGGATTAGACATTCTAGATTTAGAAAATATATTACCTACACATAGTCATTCTGACCATATAGGTGGTTTGGAGTATTTGACACTTAAGAATAGATATTTTGGTCAACCGAAAGGAAAGCCAAGATTAACTATGATTATACCAGATGAATATAAAACTGTATTATGGGATGAATCTTTGAAAGGTGGTCTTAGGTACAATGAACTAGGTAAAAACGAAGGCGAAATGACATTCGAAAGTTATTTTGATTATGTAACCCCTGATGTAACAAACGAAAATGGAAGAATAAAACATCATATCAATTTCAAAGGAATTGATCTTGAATTTTTCCATACTAATCATATACCTGGTCAAGCAGTAAGGACTGAAGACGCATTTATAACTTATGGGCTACTTATTGATGGGAAAGTATTCTTCTCAGGTGATACTAAGTTCGATAAGGAATTGCTAGATGAATACGCGAGTAAGTCTGATTATCTTTTCCACGATTGTTCTTTCTTTCCAAACCCAGTTCATGCTGATATTGAATCACTTAGAACTTTGCCTGAAGAGTTAAGAAAGAAAATAGTACTAATGCATTACGGTGATGATTACGAAAATCATGACTATAGCGATTTTCACAGTTTGGCTGTACCTGGCGTTAGATATATATTCGATTAATTATCGGCTACTAATTTTTTAATCAAATCTTCACTGAATACATCATTAAGCTCTTTTTTGATGTTTTCATTCTTTTTTAGGAATTCAGTTAGTATATCTTTATCCCATACTACCATTTCAGTTTCTTCTAATGTATCACAATTTGCAGTAGTAGTTTCACCGGACATGAAACTCATCTCCCCTACAAATCTACCATCTTTAAGATAAGCTAACACATTATCATTTCTAGTTATCTGAACTAGTCCTCTTGTTATAAGCATTAGTTCATTTATATAGGTTTTTTCTTTTATTAGGGAAGTGTTCTCGGGGACAGTTTTTATTGTACCGAGTCTAATTAATTTTTTAAAGTGGATGGGATTCATTTTACTAAAGGTGAATTCAAGCATTTTCTTTTCGTGTTCACCTAAGTTGAGCGTTAGCTTCTCGTAGTAGAGAACGGATACCCACCAAATGTTCGTGGCAATGAAAACAACTGACCAAATAATATCAGTCCAAAGCGGCGAATCAGTTATATTCCAATAATAATAAATCTCCATTATAGAGGCGAGCACTAATGTACTTCTAAGCCATATCATTTTTTTAAATGAAGCTGCTACAACATATAGTATGTTGAACAAGTGACCTATTAAATCTAATATTGAAATCAAGTTAAATCCATTGTTTGAGCTAATTATTAGCTTCCAATATAATTAATATTTGCTAATTAAAATAGAAATATTAATATCACTTGAATAAAAGTGGACAAATTGTAAATGTTAATATCTCAGTTTTTTTAGCAACAATAATCACAAAAAAAATACATTTTAATATAACCTATTTAAAATTCAAGCGTATTATAGTCATATTCATTTTAAGCCCAGAGCAAAACCTCAATTAGCCCTCCAAAGCAAATAAGGTTTTGCTTTTTTTATTTCTGTATCACTATTGGTAAAGTTACTACCGATTCATTATTAGAATAAATCCTAATAAAATATGTCCCTGATACAACTCCTGTTATATCTATATCAAATGTTGTATTATTAGCAATGTGAGTAGGAGTAAATAATTGCATTACTTTCATACCTGTAGCATCATACATTTCTGCTGATAATTGTCCTGCATTATTAGGGTCTAATGACTCTACTACTAACTGACCTTCGCTCTTAATAGGATTTGGTGCTATACTAAAATGATAAGTTCTATTGCCATTCTCCCACATATCAACGTTTGAAGTTGTAATACCAGTACCAGTCATCTTTTTCTCAAATCTAGGTTCATTCACTGCATCACTATTTATAATAAGATTTGCCGTAGAGAAATCTTCTGTCTTTGGTGAAAATGTAAGAGTAAGATCATACTCATCTGCAATTCTTAAAGGAAAATTATTAGCTGAATGTGTAAACTCACCTTCAGGATCTATTTCAATTGAGTTAACCAATAATTCCCCCTCACCTTCATTTGATATTTTCAGCACTTTCTCCTTACTACCATTTACAGGAGCATCACCAAAAACTATAACAAAACCCGCATTCGTTTTTAAAATTGAATTAGGTCCATCGCATATGCCAACTAAATCAATCGATGAAAGAGTGTCTTTATTATATGCGTTTGATACTATATTGATTTTAGCATTGTATATATCTTTTTGTTTAGGTGTAAAGTCGATATTCACAAATGTTTTTTCTTTTGATTTCAATGTTATTGGAGTTGATTCTGTAATTTCAAAAGCTTCTTCGCTACCTACTAATTGGATAGAAGATATTTCTAGATCTTCCTCTCCTGTATTTGTAAACTCAGCTACAAAATTTCTAGTACTATCTACCCATACGCCCTCAAATTTTATTTGAGTAGAGTTCACACTTAATACTGGTTTAGGTTCAAACCCTTCTGCATAGATATTAGTTGATAATACTGGAACATTATCAGAGTTATTAAATACTCTTATCTTAGTCGAGTACTCAGTTCTTATAGATGGAGTAAAACTAATGGGTAAGTTTAATATAGAATCTTTACAACATATTGTAAGTGGTAAAATCGAATCATCAAATGTAAACTCTGAATCCCCTTCTAACTCAATTTTAGTAATAGTTATCGGAGAATCATTTTCCATAGATAGGTTCACTAACTCAAGATTTTTAGTAGTTGTCTTGTTTACATCTCCCCTTCCAAAATTATAATTCCCATACCCCAAAGTAGTTATTAACTTAGATTCAGCATTCTGCATATCTACATAGTCTACATTATCACCGATCTTAACTAACGTATTAACAGGTACTGTGTAAATTACGACTCTATCTTGGTCCTTATTAGGATATATAACAACTATTGAATCTATTGAAGTTTGTTGGCCTATGCCAAAAGTCTTTGTGAATGGTTGCATACCAGCGAAGTGACCTAGTCCAGATTGTATTTCTTGCTTCTGTGTAGATGCTCCTGAATATACAAATATCTTAGCGCCTATGTAAGCCGCATTAGCATTTTTAATAGTTGAGTTTTTATCTAACTTCACTTGAACAAAATTATTTTCTTCAGCTTTCTTGTTTTCTACTAATTCGATTGCATTATAAGTAATATTCTTAGGTTCTCCGTTTTCCATTATTGTTTCTCGAACAATTCGAGAAAGAAATAAATCTTGGTCACCATCCATATCAAAATCAGCTGGCTCCATTGAGTGTGCCTCTTTTAATGTATCAAGTTTGGTTACACTTGGCAAAACCTCGTTAAAATTACCTAATTCATCTTGAAGTAGTAAATATAATCTCTCTTGACCATATATATTAGCACTAGGATAAGAGTTTTGTCCTAAAGCTATATCTTGCAAACCGTCATTATCAAAGTCGAACCAAGTTCCTCCTTGATCACCAAGGTGAGATTCCATAGGTGCTGCTCTTTTTATTCTATTCAACTCCCAATCTAATTTGAAACCATTTTCTTGTCCGGAATTAACGGTGATAGTAGTTCTACCTTCACCGGGATTATAACCGCCATGTACTTTTACTTCTAGTATATCCATATCACCATCGTTATCAAAATCAGCAGTATTTGCTTCCCACTGGCAAAGGTTTTGACCATGATCTCCACCTATTCTTTGAGTATTATATCCAGCTTCAAACGAAGCTTCAATAAATTCACCATTTACATTTTTGAAAAATTGTCCCGAAGTACGGCAATAAGGTGAGTTGATAATATCAGGCCAACCGTCGTTGTTCCAATCTGTGACATTAGTACCATATAGTGGTTCAGTTGCACCCAATTGAAATCCTTTTTGGAATGTACCATCGCCATTTCCTTTGAAAAGGAAATTCCCCATATATACATCAGCACCTTCACCATAGTGAGCGAACCAAGTACCAACATATAAATCTATGTTACCATCTAAATCATAATCAAGAAATGATAATCCTGTTGTATTTGTCTGTCCCAGTGCCAAACTACTTGCGTAATTAAAATTATCAAGACCGTGATTATCAACTAAAGTGAAATGACCGTTTCCATCATTAAGCATGACTTCAGATCTATCACCAGTACTCTTATAGTTTTGTACTCTATGAGTATATATACTAGTTACTATATCCAAATCACCATCATTATCTAAATCAGCTAATGCAGCTATATCTACGGTTCTACTTTCATTAGTATCAATCCTACTTACTTGAAGACCAGATTCGGCAGTATAATCTTTGAATATTCTTTTCACACTTGAGTTTTGGTCTGGATTTGGAACATTCATCATCAAATATATACTATTAAATAATGCACCATTATCTCCCCCCCAAAGTAAATCAGGATAATCGTCACCATTTACATCGGCTAACCACACACGAAAACCTTTGGTCTCAGAGAGTCCAGCTTCGTCTGATATTTCGTTAAACCAAGTTTGGGAAAATGTACTAGAAGTTATGATAAATGCTAAGCAGAGGGTAGAAATAGTTTTATTCATGATTTTATCTTTTTGATTGATTTGAATTATGAGAATATACAAAAAGAAAATGAAAAAATACTCTCAGCATTAAGTTTTTTACTATTTATTAGTAATCTTTATCGTAAATTTAATTAATCCTTTTTATCTTCATTCTTATTCATTTTGTCATAAGCGTCTCTAGGAAAAAATGAAATAGTTTTACTTTCAAGATTGAAAAAATTTAAATATTCAGGAGTAAGAACATGGTGCATTTTCCATTTAGTGAAATCTTTATTTAGTAATAAGGTACAGATATCAGTTGATGTAATATAGTCACCAGTTTTTGATGAATGGTTATGCAGTGAACTAGGATCCTCCAAATACTCCCCAGTATCTGTTAAGAATCTAATAGGTATTAAATTATTATGTATTTTCTTTTTTGAAATCATTTTATTAATATCATTGAATTCTAGTCCATAATCATTACCTAAAAATATGTATCCGTTTAATGTTGACCCTGTCACAATAAATACTTTTCTTTCATTATTTCTTATAATTGGGATATAGTTTAAGCTAGTATTACTATATATCTCTATTAGAGTATCGTTAATAGCAGTAAATAAAGCACTTTCCCATATTTGATATAAATCAGTTTCATACTCTGTCATATCACGAGATTCTATTATTATACTAGCCGTTTCTGTATCAAATGTTTCATCAAACTCAATTTGACCAATTACTTTAGGTAATTCAGAGTTTGAAAAAAAATACATTTAGTTTTATTGCCATCAGGATATGAAAAATATCCTTTTATTTCGTCTATATTTTTAAACTCATTGTAGAATAAATCTGTGCCATGCCAAGATGCTTTCTCTAGTCTATATAAATAAAGCCCTTCTTCTAAAATTGGTTTTATATCTTCCTTTGGGTCTGAGCTAAATAAGGAACAACTAACGAGAAAGAAGAGAAGAATTGAGATTAAACTTTTTTGCATATAATAATAGTTTTTTTGTTTTCAATTAATTATAAATTAAAAAAAAAGCCAGTTAAAAAAAATTTAACTGGCTTAATCGCTTTTTAGTTGTGACTCCTACAGGATTCGAACCTGTGGCCCTTTGATTAAAAATCAAATGCTCTACCGGCTGAGCTAAGGAGTCGCCGTCTCAAAAACAGAATGCAAAACTAAGGCATATTAAATTAATATGCAAACATTTTGCAAAAAAAATACTATATTTCTACCTTATGATTTATCTTATTCAAAATAAGATTTGCTATCCCTTTGCTATCCATACCAATAGATTCAAATTGCTCTTGTTGTGTACCATGCTCTACGAATATATCGTCGATTCCATGTATAGTAAGGTTATTATGATAGTTCATTTCTGCCATATATTCTGCTACAGCAGAACCGAATCCGCCTTGCTTTTGTCCATCTTCAACTGTAAATATATGCATATCTGTTCTACAGATTTCATCTACCATACTGTGATCTAATGGCTTAACAAATCTAGCATTTACTACTTTAGCGTGGACACCCTCTGTTTCTAGTAACTCAGCAGCTTCCATAGCTATGGAAACCATGTTCCCAAGTGCCAATATAGCCACATCTGAGCCATCTCTTAGCGTTTCTGACTGTCCAAGCTCTATTGCGTTCATCGGTTTGATTGGTACACCTACAGACTCACCACGTGGGAATCTGATAGCAACTGGACCATCAGTAAATTTATAAACAGCAGAATAAATCATATCACGTAATTCTTGCTCATCTTTCGGAGCCATAAGCACAATACCTTGTATCGGGCGTAGGTATGTGATATCCAATACACCGTGGTGTGTAGGACCATCAGCACCTACTAATCCAGCTCTGTCCAAAGCAAAAACTACATGTAGCTTCTGTATTGCACAATCGTGAACTAAGTGATCATAAGCTCTTTGTAAGAATGAAGAATAAATAGCAACAATAGGTACTACTCCTTGTGAAGCTAATCCAGCTGCAAAAGTAACGGCATGTCCTTCGGCTATACCCACATCAATCACACAATCAGGCATTTCCTTTTGTACTCTATCAAGACCCGTACCATCAGGCATTGCAGCAGTTATAGATACTATCTTGCTGTCTTTTTTACATAATTCGAGTACTGCATCACCAAATACATCCTGGTATTTAGGTGGTTTTGGAGCTGAAGGAGCACCAGCTACAGATTTACCTGTGATTTTGTCAATCTTACCTATTGCATGCATAAATTGCTTTTCACGAGTTGCATGCTCATAGCCGTAACCTTTTTGAGTCATTACGTGTAGGAAGATTGGACCCTCCATATCTTTTATATTTTCTAATATACCAACTAACTTATTGATATTATGTCCATTAACTGGGCCGATATAATTGAATCCAAGTGCTTCGAATAGAACTCCGGGAGTGATTACAGCTTTTACTCCATCTTCTAACTTTGAAGCTATCTTACGTAATCTATCACCTAAATCATCCATTTTGCCAGTTACTTGCCAAGCTTTTGCTCGCATTTTCTTAAATGGCTTCGAAGTAAATATCTCACTAAAATAGTTAGATAAAGCAGATACATTAGGAGCAATTGAGAAATTATTGTCATTCATAATAACAAGAAGATCTTTTTGCATTACACCAGCATTATTCAATGCTTCGAATGCAAGACCACCAGTCATAGCACCATCACCAATAATAGAAACTACTTTGTATTTATGATGATTAATATCCCTAGCGGCAGCTATACCTAGCGCTGCTGAAATACTAGTACTAGCATGACCAGCACCAAACTCATCATATTCACTTTCTGTTCTTTTTAGAAATCCAGACAAGCCATCTTTTTGACGAATAGTATTAAGCTGATCTCTACGACCAGTCAATACTTTGTGTGGATATCCTTGATGACCAGTATCAATTATAATTTTATCTTCGGGTGTGTTAAAGACATAATGCAAAGCCACTGTAAGCTCTACTATTCCGAGACCAGCACCAAAGTGGCCTCCTATCTGTGATATAGTATCGATAATATAATCACGTACCTCATCACAAACAACCGGCAGACTGGAAGCTGGTAGCTTGCGCAAATCTGCCGGTGAATTTATATCCATTAAGTATTTATAGTCTGAATGATTCGACATTAACCTTATTTTTCCTTTGGAGTAATAACATAAATTTGAACAGTCCTAGATAGCTGACGACCAATCGTCAAGTCATTGTCGAATGGTTGTATACTTTCACCAATACCATATACTTCAAACTTAGCATCTTTAGCTTTAGAACTAATATATTTCTCTACATTACGTGCTCTTTGCAAAGCAAGTTTCTTATTATAGTTTTCTTCTCCAATTCTATCACTATAACCGTAGATTTGAACTGTTGAATTATACGCAATAGCAGGAAGTATATTGTTGTCAATAATTTCTTTGTCATGAGCAGAAATCTCAGGACTATCGAAATCAAAAACTACCAGACTGAATTTAGAAATAGTTTTATCTGGTTTAACTTCTTGAGTTCTTTGTGAAGTTGAGATAAACTCAACTGGAATAGAACCTGTTATGTTATTTGACTTTCCTTTTACGTTTTCTACTGATAGATTATATTCAACTGGTAAATCACTTGCAGATAATTGGTTTGGCTTGATTGCCCATTGGATTTCATTAGGGCTTCCACCACCATTGAAAGTTTTAATCATTTTACCTGATTGTGATAATTCTAACTGCCATTTCGTAACACTATCTGAAGATGTTACTTCAGGAACGAATTCTACTAAATCTGGGCTAGCAATTGAAGATTTTTCTTTTTCAACTAACATTGGATTTAATAAAGTATTATCTTTAGTCGTAAATTCAACTCTTCTGTTTTCAGCTACACCGTCTTCTACTCTAGTAGATGATGGTTTAGTAGGAGCAGCCAATCCCTCAACAGTTATTCTATCAGGAGAAATACCATAGTTAACTACTAGATAGTTTTTAGCTTGTTCAGCTCTTTCTTTTGCAAGTGAAGTTTTGCCTTTCTCTGCTTTACTATCAACTGTACCAGTGATTTTCAGATCAGCATTAGTATTTTTTTGCATACGAGTACCGATTATATCCAAAGTATTTTTGTTTATTTCGATAGCGTCAGCTTCCATATCCTCAATTACAAATTTGCCAGTTTCTCTTTCTGCAGCTAATGTTTGAGTTGAAGCTGAAGGATATTTACTACCTTCGTTATAGAACACATAAGGTACAATTGGGAATAATTCAGTGTACTTAACTTCTTCTACTCTGATATTATCAACGCTGTAAGCCATACCATCTTTATTGTAAGCTCTGATATCTTTCAAGCCAACATTGATTGTAGATTCTGGTTCTGGTTCAACTTCATCATCACCAAAACCAAATGTCAAGCTAACACCAGCTCTTAGTTGAGCGAAGTTCCAATCGTTATTAGTACCACCATTGAAATCACTAACGTTTGAGAAAGGTAATCTGAAACTAACTTCAGGAGTTAAAAAAACATTATCATCAATTTCCATCATATAGCCAGCACCAAGTGCTAGAGCTAGTCTAAGAGGAGTATCTATGATATCACCAGAAGAAGTTACATCATTTAGTGTAGAAACTCCAAATTCATCTGTTAAAATCCTAGTTTCTAATCTATTATAAGATGCTGTTATAGGAATACCTAATTCAAGACCAGCTAATAAATAAAGATTATCAACAGGGATTAAATTATGAAACTGCATAAACAAATCTATTTCACCATACATCAATGAAGATTCGAACTCATCAGAATATACTGCTGTATCAGCTGGAGGTAGAAATGTTGGACCACCATTTGTAGCAAAATCAGCACCAGCACCATGCAATCCTAATCTACCAGAAAAAACGAACATATTATCGAATGGTACGTTTATTATAAATCCACCATTAATACCTAATGATGATTCTGCACCGTAGAACCCAACTGGAACAGATGTTAGGGGGTCTGAGTTGAATATTGTTGGATATTGGAAATCGCCATTGTGCATGTTATAGTTCAATCCTAAATAGCCACCTAAGTTGAGTGGTATATCTTTTTCTTTGGATTGTGCGTTTAGATTAATTAAATTGAAACCAATTAAAATTGGTAGAACAAAAAGGACTAACTTTTTCATAGTAAAAGAACCTTAGTATATTTAAAAATTATTTATTCAAAATTAACAATAATCTAGTCAAATGAAAAGCTTTAACGCAAACTCAAATAGAATAGTTACAAGATTTCTTCTTATAACCAGTATTATACTAATTAATTTTAGTATTTCTTCTGCTGCAGGTCCATTAGGATTACATTTCAAAGCTGGATTATCTACACCTAATGACCAGATATCAAAAGTTTACTCAGACGATAATTTAACCTCTAATAATATTAGCACTGGTGATTTTTTAACCGAAAATGCTGAATTGGGTTATCATCTGGGTGTAGCAGCTCGGATTGAGCTTTCAAAAATGTTTCATTTCGTAGGTGGAGTAGAGTTCCACAGGTTTCCTCGCTCGGAGTTCAAGATAAAAGACCCACAAACTGGTGAAATACATCAATTCAAGTCAACTCAAAACATTATTCCTATTCATGCTGGTATCAATTTAGCATTTATCAATACTGATTTGTTGAATATATACGCAACTGGTGGATTTGCTTATAACTATATTTCTAATTCAGTTGATTATGTATCCAACGAGTCCAATTATTCTGTTCCACTTGATATGAGTCCAACTGATTCTAGATTAGGCTATTTTTTAGGGGCTGGCACTGATTTAGATTTGAAGCTATTTAAGCTTAACTTAGAGTTGAAATACCAACATATAAATTTGATTGGGAAAGATTTAGGCGAGCCTGATAAAAAGTTCCTGGCAGTAAGTTTGGGTGTGATACTTTAGTTTTCAGACTTGTAAAAATATCCTTCTTTAAATGCTTTTATAACTGTTTGTCTATCTGATTTGTTGCTTGCTTTGCGTAGCCAAGATATTAAATAGGCAAATGGTCTTAACCATCTGACAAGAAAACTACCATGCAATACATCAATTGCGATTATATTACGGATAATATAATAATTCTTCCATGAAAATTCTTTGTTCAAATCAGGTGCATCTAACATTCTATCGAGATTTGCAGCCTTTATAATTAATGATTTAAAACCGGCTTTTTTAGCACGGATCATGTATTCGCTATCATCTGCATAAATAAAGAATTTTTTTTCGGGTAAACCAATTTTCTCGATTAAAGATCTATGGAACATTGGACCTTCAAAAGTAAGACCCGTAGCTGGTATTACTTCATTCACCAAATCTTCTTTTTTCAATAATCGTTTCCATATATTACTAAATGGATTTGTAAGATTAAATTCGATAGTATCATTAATAAAAGGTGTGCCGTCTAGACTATAACGGAGTGGAGCAACTACTTTATTAGATTCTATATGGGCTACCAAATGCTCTAAACAATTAGGTCTAGGTACGACATCATCATCCATAGCCCATATCCACTCGTGTCCCCTATCGTAAGCCGTTTTGAATGCAGTGTATTGACCGCCAGAACTTCCGATATTTTCCTGTGTAACTACGAATATATCAGTGTTTTCGGCTAACCATTCAACTGTTCCATCAGTAGAGCCGTTGTTTACTACTATTATCTCATCTATACTATGAGTTTGTGCTCTCAAACCAGATATGGTCTTTTTTAATAGTTCTAATCTATTGAAAGTTATAACAATAGCAGCTATACTCATAATGAGAATATCCTAAGTTGTTCAGGGTTTCTTAGCATTTTCTCCAATTGTAAAGCCCCATTTATGTGGTCTGGAATTGGGAAAAAATCTTCAAGTTCAGAGTTCTTAAGCCAATTGTATTCAGTATGTTCTTCAGATAGAATAATATCTCGAAAATCTTCATACACTACAGCAAAAGTAGGGACACTCTCGATTGTATCACGCTTTATATCGTAAAAGCCACCTAGGAATGGTAGTTTGTACCAAACATCTGTAGATAGCCCAGATTCTTCTTTCAATTCTCTCTTTGCTGCGTCAAAAGCATTTTCATTCAATTCAAGAGTACCAGTAATTGTTTGCCACATAGTAGGAAAGAGTTTACAGGACTCAGACCTACGAAGTGCTGAATGTCGTATTTCATTTTCTTTAGCTACTGCTACATGCACTTGGATTGTTCTAAACATTTTATATTAACTCTTTGACAAATTGAAGTAATGCTATCTCATCTACAGACCAATTGTATCTTTCTTCATAAGCTTTATAAGCATTATTAGAAAGTACTCCGTAGTCTGAATTATATAATTTTTTTATCCTTTCTTTTATTTCCTCGACTGAATCAACGTTGATAGTTATTCCACATCCAAGTTGATCATTCAACCTCGACATGGGTTTTGTATCAGAAGTAATAACCGGAATACCGAATTTAAGAAAATCATAGTATTTATTGAAATTTGTAGTATTAGTAAAATCATTAACAGCATAAGGTAATACACCAAAGTTGATAGTATTCAGATACTTCTGATACAATTCATCTTTCCAATTACCATACATAATAATCTTATCCGAATGCCCGGATTCATCTACTATTTTTTTAGTTTCCTGATAGATTTCCCCATTCCCCATAATGTGGAATTCCATATCAAAGCCTTCATTCAATAACTCTATGACTGCTTGTAGGAATTCGAAGACAGACTTATCAGCCGTCAGGTTACCATGATGACCAAATATAGGTTTAGTAAATTCCTTATCGATTTTAGTATTTTCTTCAAATGGAGGTGTATTCTCAACTACGCAGAATTTATGATTACTGATGTATTTCTCAGATTTAAGTCTATCAACTTGCTCGTCGCAGACAACAATAATATTCTTAATAAGTTTCAAAGAGTTCTTCTCAACAACTTTAGCCAAATCAAGAGTATGGATTAGAAATCTTGAGAATATGTTTTGCTTATATTTCTTAAATAGTTTGATTACAGCAGGATAGTTCTCTGCCATATCCATAATGGTCGGAATATTATGTTTCTTGCCTAATTTGCCAACTAAAGTACCGAGCATAATCTCTCGTACAATAATAGCATCGGGCTTAAATCCTTTGATAACAGTTTCTAGTTCTTTTTTCCAAGTTCTGTTAAATGATAGTGGTATGCTTTTAATTGGTTTCTCACGAAAACCAACACGTCGAACAGTTATTCCATCTATTTGCTCAGCTTTTTTAGCTTCACTACCCCATCTTGCTAATATTAGAACTTCATATTCATTGGCAAGTGATTTACAGATTTTTTCAACTCTTACATCCCACGGATAAGGCGATTTCCATACATATATAATTTTCTTTCTATCCATCTATAGCATATACTTTACTGCTACGAATCCACCAACTAGAATAACTAAAAAAGCTATTGAAATAATATCAAAATATTTTTCGATGAATGCTTTTATTGGCGCTCCATACTTGAATAGAAGACCTGCCACTAAGAAGAAACGAGCGGCTCTACCTATAGAAGATACTGTTATAAAAGTAGTCAGATCCATATTAGCAGCACCGGAAGCAATAGTAGCTACTTTATAAGGTATAGGTGAGAACGCTGCACCTGCTAAAAAAAGTGTTCCCCATTCCTCGTATAGCTTGACAAAATCTGCCATTGCATTCTCTTTACCATAGAATTGTAATATTGGGTTTCCAATAGAATCCATTAGAACTGCACCAATATAGTAACCGAAGATACCGCCTAATACTGAGCCTACACTACACCAAAGTGCAGCACGGAAGGCCCTTTTGGGGTTTGTAATAGCAATCGCAATTAATAGTACATCAGGTGGAATCGGGAAAAATGATGATTCCATAAAGGATAAAACAAATAATGCCAACATAGCATGAGGCTTGTCGGCAAAACTTTCCATCCAATCTGTCATTCGCCTTAGCCAGGCAGTAAATTTCTTGAACAAGTTATTCCTCCCAAACACCCATATTTAAGAATTTCTCATGACGTACTTCTATGAGCTTTTTGGAATCGTATTTTTTGTATGCTTTTAATTCTTTTAATAGAGTTCTTCTCATAATAGCGAACATATCATCAGGGTTCTTGTGCGCACCACCAAGTGGTTCTTTCACAATTTCGTCAATAATATTATGTTCTTTCAAATCTGGTGCTGTTAGTTTTAGAGCTTCGGCTGCTTGTTCTTTGAAATCCCAAGTCTTCCATAGAATACTACTACATGATTCGGGAGCAATTACAGAATACCAAGAGTTTTCTAACATAAGTACTCTATCACCTATACCAATACCTAGTGCACCACCTGAAGCACCTTCACCAATTACAACAACTATAATAGGCACTTTTAATTGTGCCATTTTAATTAGATTGTCAGCTATTGCTTCGGCTTGACCCCTTTCTTCGGCTTCTATACCTGGGTAAGCGCCAGGTGTATCTAAGAAACAGACTATAGGTCTGTTGAATTTTTCTGCTAATTTGAATAGTCTAAGTGCTTTGCGATAGCCCTCAGGATTTGGCATCCCGAAGTTTCTTAATATATTAGACTTAGTATCTCTACCTTTTTGATGTCCGACGAACATTACTTGATGTTCACCGATAGTAGCCATACCACCCATTATAGCAGCATCATCTTTGAATTTTCTATCGCCATGCATCTCTACAAAACTATCAAAAGTGTTTTCTAGATAATCAGAAGTAATAGGTCTTTCCGGATGACGAGCTATTTGTACTCTTTGCCACCTAGTTAACCCAGCATAGATATTCTTTTTTAGTATATCTACTTTCTTTTCTAAACTTTCTATATCTTGTTCTATATCCAATTCTTCGCCTAATTGTTTCATTTCGGCTATTTTATCTTCCAATTCTAAGATTGGCTTTTCAAAATCTAAAGTGAAATTATTTGCCATGATTTATCTTCTAAATAAATATTTAAAAAGTATGTCAAAATCTAAAGATAGAGAATAGTTATCTAGGTAATGATTGTTCAATTCTACTATCATTTTTTCTTTTAATTTTTGTGGTTCGCTAACATGAGCAAGTCCAATAATACCTAATTTTCCTTTTTCTGTCAAATTATTGATCTCAGGAAATAAACCAATAAATGTTAGTTTACCAAGTAACAAGTTAACGAATAAATTAGTATTTCCTTTTACAATTAAAAAAGGTAATCCAATTGTGAGCATCAGAAGTGCGATAGAAACATCTGATATCCTCTTGAGTAGTTTGTATCTTAATTGTGATAATTTGCTCTGTTTCGTCTCCGGATTAACTCCTGAGACTTCAGTAAGTATTTTCGATATTACTAGATTATCGTAGTCAGAAGCAAAGTAAATATGCACCAAGTTATCATTTTTTAATCGAATAAATTTAGTATCATCATCGAATTGGAACTCAGATTTATCTAGAACTATAACTTCTGTTATAGATTTATCATTAATAGTTTTCTGAATATAATCTGGCTCACCAATATATTCTAAATCATCCGTTACGTTTTGATTGTTACTTATAAAACCAACTATAACGGAATTGCTATATTTTGACTTAATATTATGAATTAGCTTAGGTGCATTTTCATTCCATCCAACTAGAACTATTCTATTTATTTCCTTAACATTCTTTTGCTTCTCTCGAATACTGCTAAGAATCCTAGTAATAGTAATGAATACTGTAGAAAATGAAATAGTCATCAACAATATACCGCGACTAAATGCGAAATCACGAAAGAAATATGTGAAAAATGTTAATATGAGTAAAGATGACAAAAGTCCAAAAAATGCTTTTCTAATAGTCTGGTTTTGCTCGAAGTACTCACCTGAGAATAGCATGGATATAAAAGTAATAATACTTAAAAATACGAAAACTGTTGGGTATGCATAGTCTGGAAATGGAAATGCTTCTCCCCATCTAAGAAATGAAGAAAGTAAAAGGGATAAGTTTACTATTATCAAATCTATTATAATGAAAAGGATATCTTTTCTATGCTTTCTCATATAACTAATAAAAGCTCGCAATTTTATCCCTAATCTTAGAAAAGCAAAGAATATCTTTGATTTACCATAGTGCTTACGAGCGAATATCTCCATAGCATCATAAAAGTGTTTAGTTTCATTCAGTGTACTTCGTTTAGAGCTCTCCCCTTTGAAATGGGTAATCGTTGTTTTAGGATAATACGAAACTCTATACCCTGCTTGCTTTATTCTGTAACATAAATCTAAATCTTCTCCATACATAAAGAAGTTATCATCGAAGCCATTAATCTTTCTTAGCATATCCGTCCTTGTGAACATAAATGCACCTATTAGGGCGTCTATGTCGTTAGTCTCATCTTCATTTAGATAACTAAGATTATACTTTGCAAAAAGTTTAGATTTGGGAAATAATCGTTGTAAACCGAAAAGTTTACAAAAGGAAGCCCAAGGTGTAGGAAAACCCCTTCTGCAAGCTGTTTGGAATGTACCATCTAGGTTAAGCACTTTGCACCCTGATGTACCTATATCAGGATTAGACTCCATATAGTCATACATAACTTGCAGCGTATCTGTCTCTATAAGAGTGTCAGGATTGAGTATTAGAGTATATTTCCCTTTAGCAATTTCGAATCCCAGATTATTAGCTTTACCGAAACCAACGTTTTTTGGAGAGTAAATGTAGGAGAAATTCTCTTCTGATTCGGACAACTCATTGAATATTCTTTCAGAGCCATCAGTAGATGCATTATCAACTACAATTATTTCATATCGCAAATTTGTAATAGATTTATTTATCGAGCTTATACATTGCGAAAGGAAATCCTTCACATTGTAATTCACGATTACTATGGATATGTCAATATTGGGTTGCAATTTTTTTAACTGAAGGTTATTTTGAGATTTTGACTAAGCCCAACTTGAGCTTCCACACCATAAAAATAGCTTCGTATACGATTTTCTTGCTCATTTTTGATTCACCTTCCAATCTATCAACAAATATAATTGGGATTTCCTTTACTTTTGCACCTTTCTTCCACAAGCGATAAGTCATCTCTATCTGGAAGCTATATCCATTCGATTTCACTTCATCAAAATTGATTTTGGAAAGTGCAGTAGCTCTGAAACATTTGAATCCACCTGTAGCATCTTTTACATCCATACCTGTAATAACGCGAGTATAAAGATTTGCAAAATAGCTAAGGAGTAAGCGCTTAAGTGGCCAATTGACTACGTTTACACCTTTGATATATCTAGAACCAAGTACTACATCATATTCTTCAATATACTTTAAGAAGTTCGGTATTTCTTCTGGATTGTGCGAGAAATCAGCGTCCATTTCCATAATATAATCATAACCATGATCAAGGGCATATGTGAATCCAGCAAGATAAGCAGTACCGAGCCCCATTTTCCCTTCACGCTCGATTATATGGATTCTGCTAGAATCTTGCATCATATCTTTGACAAGTTTGCCTGTACCATCTGGAGAATTATCATCTACAACTAGTACATCTATTTCATTGTGAACTGAGAATATCTTGTCAATAATTCTGACTATATTTTTACTCTCGTTGTATGTCGGTATTACTACTATTGCTTTCATATATTATGTTTGTCCATGTCCTTTGAACACTAACCAAATTGTCCGAATAATTATTTCAAAATCTAATTTCAATGACATATTTTCAATATAATAAAAATCGTCTTTAGTTCTATTTTCTATTTCTTCTAAACTGAGTTCATGTGACTCATATTTTATCTGCCACCAACCTGTGATTCCTGGTCTGACTTTGTGACGGCGATTATAATAATCAAGTTGCTCAGAAAACATTTTTACGAATTTAGGCTGTTCGGGTCTCGGTCCCACTATACTCATATCACCTATAAAGCAATTCCAAAACTGAGGGACTTCATCTAAATGAGATTTTCGCAAGAATTTACCGAACTTGGTAACTCTCTTATCACCTACTACTGTCCATTTTTGTTCAGCATCTGGTTTTGCAGGTACCATAGATCTAAACTTATAAATCTTAAATTCTTTGCCATGTCTCCCCACTCGCGGTTGAGTATAGAATACTCCACCTTTTGATTCTATAGTTATAGCCAATGCAAGCAGTAGCCATAAAGGCAATCCTATAATAAGTACCAATGTACTAAATACAATATCAAATATTCTTTTAGCGAAACTCTGCCACGGTTTCATTAGATTCAAATTCACATCTATCAAAGGAATACCGTAAAGGTTCGTAGTCTTCGATTGACCAGTGAATATATGATATAAATCAGGCTCTATTTTTACACTAATATTATTATCTTTACATATTTGAACTATGTTAAACATACTTGCTCTGTGACTCATCTTAGAACCAATCACTATCGAATCCGGCTTGTACTCTTCTAATATTTTCATGAAATCATTGATTGACCCTATATTAGGTATCAAATCAACTCCTTCTTCAGATTCTTTATTTTCTGAAGTACTTATATACCCAATTGGTCTGAATCCCCAACCTGGTGAAAGTTGCATTTTTCTGGCTATTTGAAATACTTTTTCTTTCTTACCAATGAAAATTGTTCTTAAGTTTATTACTTTTCTTTTCCTTAATGATAGCTGTATTCTTCTTGCGATAGTTCTAAATATAACTATATTAACACTTAATACAACAAAATAAATTAGAATCAGCATCCTAGGGCTAGTTTGGATGACCGAAAGTACTACTATAGCAAGCATCAAACAACCAAACCCAACTAACTTGAGCATGGTAAATATCTCATCAATTGGAGATCGTTCGTACCAGTTTCTATACATACCATTAACAGCAAATAAAGCAATCCAATACACTACTAAAGCGAGAGAAGGATATAATATCAATGACCAATCATAAGATAAGTTTGGCTTTATTACACCGAATAAACTAGTCTCAAATCTGATATAATACTGAATAAAAAAGCTAACAACAATAGCTAGAATATCAGCAGTAAGCTCCAAATATAGTGGTAAAATCAAGTTCTTAAATCTAGTAGAATAAGAAGTCTTGATTTGCTCAGCAATTATTTTTCTATTTTCGACGGCTATGCTCAATCTAATCCTTTCCTACTCCATTTAGCATTTTGATTACCGTACATATAATGCAATATACCTTTAATAAATCCAATATTCATCGAAACGAAGAACAATGGTAATTTAAGTGGATTTGTCATTTCACCCTTTTCAAGTAAATATCCAATACCGCTAATTATTATTAATACAGAAATGGTATAAGCCGTTATTAGTCCAAAGAACGTATCTAACATAAAGAGAGAGAATATATATCCCAACATCAAGAAAACAGAAGAAAACCATCTTAGTAACTTATGTGACCATAGGAAAAATGAACTCCACCCATTGCTAAATGAAAGCAAATCTTTGAATGCGAATATAGTAGAAAGTCCGCCACCAACTAGTCGTTTCCTTCGTGAATAATCTTCAAAGAAATTGGACTTACGAACTTCGTATATTTTATTATCTTCATCAAAATATACTCGTTTTCCCTTTTTAACGCTAGTAAGTATAGAATGTAAATCATCACAATACTTATCAGATGGGATACTTTCAAAAATATCTTTCTTTATTATATAGCTACCTAATGAATTGACACACGAAGCTATTTCACTTTCATTTCTTCTTATAAAAGACTCATATTTTTGATATACTGATTCTCCTTCTTTAGAATCTTCGCCACTTTTAGAACGCATTTCAATTGGACATATTATAATCCCAACATCAAGTTTACCGAAGTTATCAAGTAAATTTTTAATACTTTTTTCTTTCAATCTAAAATCAGCATCAATGAAAAGAAGATTCTCATAATTAGATTCATTTACCAATTGATTTAATGTTTGGTTTTTACCTTGTCTAGAATAATCGAATACTTTTACATACTCACTATTCATAGCTGATACGAACTCTACTGTCCTATCAACACTACCGTCTGAACCGACTAGAATCTCTAAATTGAGCCCAGAAATATCCGATTGTAAAATAGATTCAATACAATCTACTATATGCTCTTCTTCATTATAAGCTGCTATTATAATACTTAGCGAGTTTATATTCTCGTCCCTATGCTGAATTTTATTCTTGGGAAGTATAGCAAGTATTATTGGATATATAACCAATGGATATGCGAAAAGAATAAGCAAAATAGCAAGTATAATAGACATTACATCCATATATTTACCTCTGAGCTTGATTCATTTCTAATATGTTTTTGATTATTTATCACTCTAAGCCTTTTCTACTCCAAATTGCATTTTGTTTTTTCTTATAAAACTGAATTATACCTTCCAGAAAGCCTATGTTCATAGAAATGAAGAACAATGGCAGTTTCAGAGGGTTACTTATACGATTCTTTTCTAAGACATATCCTATTAGACTAAGGGCTATTGTGATAGTGAAGAAATACATAAATGCAGCACCTAGTTCTGTATCTAGTATGAAAAATGATACTATATAAGCTAACAAAAGTATAATAGACGAGTACCATCTTAGTATTTTGTGTGACCATAAGAAAAGTGAAGTCCATCCATAAGTAGGTTTAAGTAGTTTTGGGAAACTGAATATAGTCGCTAATCCACCCCCTACTAATCTTTTACGCCTCAGGTATTCCTCACTAAAGTTTCGTTCTCTAACATCTACTAAGTTAATTTTTTTGCTGAATATTACCTTTTTCTTGTTTTCTATAGTTACAAGTAGTGAATAAAGGTCATCGCATACTTTGTCATTTGGAAATTTTTGGAATAACTCTTTGCGAATAGCATGACTACCTAGCGAGTTAATATTACTCTTTACTAGGGATTCTCTTTCTCTTAGGAAACTATCGTATTTCTGATAGAAAGATTCACCCTTTGATCCAGTGTTGTCTCTAGATTGTCTAAACTCGACTGAAAAAACTAGGCATCCAACTTTATCTTTCAGTATGGAATTAGTTTGTTTTAGAGATTCCGTCTTCAATCTACAATCAGCATCTAATACTAACATAATAGAGCCTGTCATCTCATCAGAAAGACGATTCAATATTGAATTTTTACCAATTCTTTCGTGTCTATAATAAGTCACATTTTCGTATTCATTTGCTATTTTCTTGATTTTTTCGTCAGTATTATCAGTTGAACCATCAGAACCTACTAATATTTCTAATTTAGATGGAGGATAATCAGCCATCAAAACTGAGTTAATACAATCACTGATATAATCTTCTTCATTATAAGCTGCAATTAGAACCGAAATTTTCTCTAAATTATCATCTTTATTTCCAAATACAACACTCTTATTAATAGCCAATATATACAATATAATAGGATATAGTAAATAGACATAAGTCACTAAGAGTAAGGAGAAAAGCAATATAAATAGAGAAATATTCATTATAAACTAGAAGTCCTCCAGAGTTAGGATAACTCTAAAATAGTGATTTGATTCGACTTTAGTTTCGTATGAGTACATTGCTTTCAAATTAAGGTTTCTAATTAGTTCTATCCCTGCAGAAAGTTCAAATATACTTGTTTTTATTAGATTTCCATCTAAGAATTCAATTCCTACCAGTTTATCATCTGGTCTTCTTGATTGATTTACATCACCACCAACATTCTCAACAAGTTCATCATTTTCGAATACATTCTCACCATGTCTGGTACTAATGAAACGGAAGCTAATTGGATATTTGTTACTAATCCAATAATTGATCATAAAACCTAGATAATCAGAGTTTGGTTTGATAATTGAGCCAAGTAAACCTCTATCATTGGTATAGGAATTAAGCCCGTTGAAATGAGAATAAGTATAAGGCTCTACTCTAGAATACTCCATACCCAAGTCAAAAGGTAAGTCAAGAGAGTATGTTGCTGCTATATTCCAAGCTGTTTTATTACTCCAGTATCCATTGCCTATTTCACTAATAATAATATCATCTAATAAAAAACTACCTTTCAGTTGCAAATTATTAAATGGTCTGATAGTTGCATCTATACCCATCATCGAATTATCTCTATCGCGTAATGCGTGTTCAAGTGATTTGAAGAAAGAGATGGGATTCAAATAAGCGAAATCTATAGAACGGTTAGAATATATAACACTTTCCCATAGAGCAATCTCTCCACAAGAAGGTCGAAATGCGAATCGATGCATAACTAAGAACTTATCTGGAATCACTGAGTTAAATCCCTGGCTTATATTTGTATCTTGAGGTGAAGAAAGCAAAGAGCCATGAGTAAATCGATACTCAAAACTACTAAACTTAGCTCCCAAACTTATGGCATCAAACGGTTGTGATGAGTTTGAAATAAATACTTTCTGAAATAATCCGGCACCTAGATTTCTGACTTCTCTACCTAATGTAGCATAAAACCAATCATTGTCATATCGAATATGTGACTGAGTGAAATCCAAATCACTTTCCAGAAATGCAAATTTAACATTATTACTATACGATTGTTCCCTATCTATAGCTAACCTCCTATCACCGGAGATTATTGAGCCATTTGTAGCTTGTAGGTAATAACCAAATGAATTGGAAAGTGTACCCATTAGTCTAATCCCACCGTGGAGTAGAACACTTTTGCTCTCGTCATAATTAGGATTATTTGTAAAAAAGGATTCTGCTTTAAGAAGTGGTTTTAGTTCTACATTGCTAGTGCTATCTGTGTATTTGTATATATATTTGTCTTTATTGCCAAGCAAATCATCGAAGAAAATGTTATCCGTATTCTGGTCATTTTCAAATACTACAGTATTTTTTTCTGGTAGTGCATTGAATTCTTTCAGATAGAATATAACAATCTCTTTATCTCTTATAGATAGATTACTGTCATTGTACATTTGGTTCAATATAGCAGTTATCTCCTTTCTTTGAAGAGGTAAACTAGATAAAGATTTATGTTCCAAATATCCCTTATTCTCAGCTCTTAGAAGATAATCATAGACAGGGGAAGTCAACGGAACATGCTCCACTTGTGCATCTAGCAAACTACTAGTTAATGAAAAAACTAGTAGAACCGATATGATTATCCTTTTTAACATTAATTTTTAACTGTATTCACAATATTGACAATCAAGAAACCGAGAGATAATATAATACTACCAATGGCGGCATAAGTTGAAACTTTTGCTTGCTCTGTTGAAGTAGATACATCAACCTCACCAGGTACATATATATAATCCCCATCGTAGACTAAGGTTTCTTCAATATCACCGACCCATGAGCTAGTATTCTTTCTTATAACTGCAGTTCTATCTTCATCGGCTACATTGGTAAAGCCACCAGTTTTATCAATATAATACAGAATGTTTTTTCCTTTTTCGAACTCAACAAAACCTGGATTCTCAACTCTACCAAATATGTAAACTCTATTCGGACTAGTTGGTATGACTATCTCATCACCATTTTCTAAAGTAACATCAAAGTTCTTATCGTTAAGAGCTTTTGTAAAATCGACAGATACTATTGGTTCAATAGAGTGGACATCAAGTGTATATCTTACTGTATCTTCTAAAGTAAGATTACTCTTTCTAAATAATTTGAATGCTTCTGTTCTAGATTCGCTTAAATCATCGAATTCGTTACTCTTTCTATATAGCTTAGCCAAAGGTAGATAAGCTCCTTCGGAGATTCCTCCTGCTTGTGCTATTATTTCACTAAGTTTAGTTTTCGAATTGACAATCGGGAATGCACCAGGACTCTTTACATATCCTCTTATAGTGACAACACCCTCGCTTATAGATGTTTTTTCTTCAATATTGGTAGCTATTATAACTGCGCCAGGACTAAGTTCTCTATCGTTATCGACTATTATCTTACCATCTTTTGAATTTAGTTTTACTTTATTTCCATTATCAAATAAGTAAATATTATCTGTATCTGCAAAAGAAGTCAGACCTAACCCATACTCAACCAATTCTGATAGTTTATCACCATTTTTATAAGGCAATGTAATAGGTCTATTCACTTCACCTGAAATAGATAAAGTCCCAAATTGAGATCTGTTGAAAGGTACTATTATCCTATCACCTTGTCTAACATAAGGGTTATTGTAAGCATTATCTTTTGATTTAGCTTTTATCAAATCAACTAGAGTACTAGTACCATCCTCATGTACTACCAAAACATTTCTCTTCCAATAATCAACTACTTCACTATTATCTTGATTTCTGGAATAAGTTTTTTTCATTCTTAATCTTTCTTGTATATAAGTATCTTCGCTTGCATTATTTTTTTCAGAGATTGGGCCTCTCTTATTTGCAATTTGGATAGCATCGGATACTTTAAAAGTCGATGGCAGATTATAAACACTAGAGTTTAACACATTCCCTTCTACTTCTACGAAAGATAAGTGAGGCTTTTGAAATGAAGTTGTTACTATAGCATCAGACTTATACTTGGTTATATTTTCCTCAATTAGTTTTCGGACTTCAGTCAACGTCTTTCCATTAACATCAATCAATCCACCAGAGCGAGGAAGTAATATCATATTATCAGGAGATACTACGACAGGTACTGGTGTAGTTAACATTGGTATAGCTTTAATCATAAGCACATCACCAGGACCCATATAATAATAATCAGGATTTACAATATTAGAAACTGGCATTTGCTCTGTTTCAAACATTTGAGAATCCATACCCTTATTATTCTCAATTTCACTTTTTAGTATTGAGCTACTTTCACCCATACCAGTTACTTGTGCCATCAGTGTCATTGTAGATAGCAACATAACAATCAAATACCTTAACTTCATTTACTCTCCGACAATCTATTACTTATTACTTCGGCGATTCTTTCTGCAGCATTTCCATCCCAAAGGTAAGGAATACTACCATCTTTTCTATCACCACTTAAATATCTATTAACAGCTTTTTCAATATCATTCTTATTTGGTTGTACTAGTATATTAGTACCCAGTTCTATAGTACTTGGTCTTTCTGTAGTCGTTCGAATTGTGATACAATCTACTCCTAGTGCCGTTGTCTCTTCTTGTATACCACCTGAATCTGTCATTACGAAATCACAATTTTTCATTAGATTCAGAAAATCAAGATAACCTAATGGCTCAGTAATAACTAGATTTTCAATAGATTCTAATTTTTCAGTCAAGCCAAAATTCTCAATATTCTTCTTAGTTCTTGGGTGCATAGGTATTACGACAGTTCTTCGCTTCGAAATTAGTTCGAATATATCTAATAAATCACTCATTTGCTCTTTATTATCTACATTAGAAGGTCTATGAACTGTAGAAAGAACATATCCTTTGCTAGTCAGACCCAATCTTTCTAATACATTATTTCCAGCTAGTTTTCTCAATGCAAAGTGCTGTGAGTCAATCATAGTATTCCCAACGAAGTGTATATTCTTTTCGGGATAATTTTCGTTCAATAAATTTCTTTTTCCACTCTCTTCAGTCACGAAAGCAATATCGCAAATAGAATCAGTTACTAACCTATTGATTTCCTCTGGCACTTCTCTGTCACCACTACGGAGACCTGACTCAACATGAGCAACAGGTATATGAAGCTTAACAGCTGTTAAACTACAAGCAACAGTAGAATTAACATCACCAACCACTATTACCAAATCCGGTTTTTCCAATTCCAATATTCTCTCGAATTCAACCATAACTTTGGCTGTTTGCTGAGCATGAGTACCAGAGCCTACACTCAAAAAGTGCTTAGGGTGAGGCATTTCCAAATCTTGGAAAAAGGCATCACTCATATTCTTATCATAGTGCTGTCCCGTATGAACAAGAAAATGTTCTATGTTGGGATACTTCTCAAACGCTCTGTGTATTGGTGCTACTTTCATAAAATTTGGTCTTGCACCAACCACTGATATTACTTTTTTCATCTATCGCTGTAATTTGATTTATAATAATCTCTATACTCGCCCGAAATAACTCTTTCCACCCAATCCATATTATCCAAGTACCAATCGATCGTCAACTTCAATCCATTTTCGAAATCATATTTTGGTGTCCACCCCAATTCAGAAGATATCTTGGTATTATCCATAGCGTATCTCTTATCGTGACCAGGGCGGTCTTTAACATATTTAATCAGTGATTCTGGTTTATTAAGATAGCTTAATATCTGCTTAACTATTTCTATATTCGGCATTTCATTTTCTGCACCGATATTGTAAACTTGACCTACTCTCCCATTCTCATATACTTCTAGTATAGCTTGGCAATGGTCATCAACATATATCCAATCCCTAACGTTCTTACCATCACCATAAACCGGTAAATCCTTATCGCTAAGAGCGTTCATTATCATCAGTGGTATTAGCTTCTCAGGGAATTGGTAAGGGCCGTAATTATTAGAACATCTTGTTATCAATGCAGGAAATTCAAATGTCTTATAGTAAGAACGAACGAAATTATCGGCAGCTGTCTTAGAGGCAGAATATGGTGAATTTGGTTTCAAATTAGTCTTTTCAGTGAATTTACCAGTAGCTCCTAGTGAACCATAGACCTCATCAGTTGATACCTGTAAGTATCTTTCTACATTATGCTTTTTCGAGTAATCAAGAAGGTTGACAGTACCAAAAACGTTTGTACTGACAAATGGTGACGAGTCCATAATAGAGCGATCTACATGCGACTCAGCAGCAAAATTAATAACACCATCGAATTTATGTTCGTTGAACACTCCTTCTAAATCTGTTTTACTCTCTATATTTCCTTTCACAAAGGTATGATTAGGATTATCTTTGAGAGAAGCTAGATTCTCCAAATTACCGGCATAAGTTAGTGCGTCGAAACTAACAACTTCGTAGTCGCCACTATTTAGCATTAGCTTAACAAAGCTACTACCAATAAATCCCGCACTTCCAGTTACTAATATTTTCTTCATAGTATATTACTAATTATTGTTTGGTTGAGCATCCATATTGTTTGACCTACCGCTTAGTATCATAGTAGCGGCAGCTAATGAAGCAAGTGAATTAGAATAAGTTAACACAGATACATCTGATCTAATCTCGTCTGCTAAATATGGATTGCCAAAATAAACTGTTATAATTGGTTTACCCATTGCTATTTTCTTCATAATTGCACTGATTTTTTCCGAAGTTCCTATATCACCTACATAAGACCTGCTTCTGTGAAATACAGCGAATAGAATTATATCAGCATCATCTGTACCAAGTTTCATTTGTTCCAAATCTTCTTCACTTATTTCTTCATTGATATATGCGAAATCGCAATCATTTTCGAGTGCTTGCTGCATAAAATTGAAGAACATACTTGCCGGTCCGAAATCATCTTCTTTCTGCAAAAAAGCGAAACCCGCATATTGCATACCTTCTTGAATCGGTATAACGTTATTTTCTATTTTAAGTTCAACACTTTCTCGAGCTAGCTCAAGTGCTATTTTCTCATGTTCCATGAAGTGATCTTTGAAATCTTCATCTATACTTGAAGGATTCATAGCTCCAACAAAGTTCATTTCTTTTTTTAGCTTTCTATAAGATTCATTTAGATGTTCTTTCAAATCTGAATTCTTAGCTATTTCCGCTGATAATTCTTCTATGGCATCGAATGGATTCTCTGGTATCAGAGCAATATCTCCACCAGCTTCGAAGAATTTAATTGTTGCTTCTCCAGATTTATAATGATTAGCAATAGATTTCATTTCTAATGCATCACTTATAATTAGCCCTTCAAACCCTAGCTTTTCTTTCAATAATTTAGTTATTACATTGTGTGATAATGTAGCTGGAATCTTATCTTCATCCATCGCCTTCACCCATAAGTGACCAATCATAATAGATTTGATACCATTTTTTATATTATTAATAAATGGCTTTAGCTCAATCTGAAATTCCTCACCAGTTTTCTCTAATATAGGCAAATCTAAATGTGAATCTACTTCAGTATCACCATGACCAGGGAAATGCTTACCACAAGCCAACACTTTCTCATTTTGTGTAGCTTTCATATAGTACACAGAGTGCTGAGATACAGTCAGGTCATCTTCACCGAAAGCACGAATATTTATTATCGGATTCTTCGGATTTGAGTTTATATCGCAAACTGGCGCTAAGTTCCAATCTATACCCAATAGCTTCGCTTCTTTAGCTATGAACTTGGCAGCTATTCCTGATTTAGTCGGATCTTCAGTTCTACCTAGTGCCATTGCATGAGGAAATCCTGTTCCACCCAAAAACCTCATAGGAAGACCATACTCCAAATCAGCACTGAATATTAGAGGCTGTTCCGCAATAGCTTTCAGTTCCGTAATCATATTTTTAACTTGATTAACTTCACCACCGAATATACAAAACCCACTAACCCCGTATTCTATCAGCTTATGGATTATTTTCTTATAATCTTCTTGCTCATAGTAGTAGGGTGTATTCAATCTAGGAATTACACATCTTGCCGCTATTTTTATATTTGATTCCATTACTTTTCGTAGTTATTTATCTTTTCTCTTACAAAATCCGGTATTGTTACCGGCTTACCATTTTTCGTATCTACATATACTAATATAGATTTAGCTTCTAATATCAGTTTATCATCTGAGTAAACTTGATTTATAAATGTAATAGAGCTATCCCCTATTTTGCTTACTTTCGTCAGTACAGTATATCTATCAGTAAATTTCATAGAGTTATAGTAATCTACTTCGCTATGAACAGTCATAATTGGCATTCGTATAGAAAAAATACTATCGTCACGAGGCATACCAATATCAAACAAATACTGAGTTCTAGCCCACTCTAGCCAATATAAATACGCCAAGTTGTGAACTACATTGAACGAATCTACTTCGCTGAATTTTACTTCACCTGTATATTCGTGTCTGAACTCTTCTTTTTTGTAGTTTGTTTCCATAATTATTGAGCTAATAGTAAGACGCAATCAGTTGTTAATTTAACAGCTTCTTTAGTCTCTTGCTCACTTATCTGGAAGTGGAATACAACTCTGATAGTGTTCTGACCTATCTCACTGCATAGCATTCCCTTTTCTTTTGCCTTCTCAACGAAGTCAGCAGCTTTGATTTGTGGAGCTAATTTGAAATTCACGATATTCGTTTGTACACGAGTCAAATCAACAGCTATGAGTGGTGATTCCATAACTTTTTGAGCAAAGTACTTCGCCTTAACGTGGTCACCTTTTAAATGCTTTATATGATGCTTAACAGCGTGAAGTCCACCAGCTGCTATTATACCCGCTTGACGCATACCGCCACCTAGCATTTTTCTGAATTTCCTACCACGATTAACATGCTCCCATGTACCAACTAGAACAGAGCCTACAGGTGCACCAAGCCCCTTAGATAAACAAACCGAAACAGTATCGAATGGCTCTGCATATTTCTCGAGAGCTATACCAGTCTCAGCGTGAGCATTCCATAGTCGTGCACCATCTAAGTGCATTTTAATCTCGTGTTGGTCAGCCAAATCTTTAACTTGTTGCGTATAAGCAACATCAAGCAAAGTCCCACCATGTCTATTATGCGAATTTTCTAGAGCAATCAATGAAGATCGTGAATTATAATAAATATTCGGTCGAATAGCAGCTTCTATATCTTCAATTGCAGGGCTACCATAATCAGAAGGAATACAACGACACATAACACCTGAAATAACAGCAGGTGCTCCAGTCTCATAGTGGAATATGTGAGCATCAGCATCCATAATTACTTCATGACCGGGTTTAGTATGTAGTTTAATTGCAATCTGATTAGCCATAACACCAGAAGGTACAAAAAGTCCAGCTTCTTTACCTAATAGGTTTGAGACTGCTCTCTCTAATTCTTTTACTGTGGGGTCTTCTTTGTAAACGTCGTCTCCAACTTCAGCTTCAGCCATGGCTTTACGCATTTCGTCGGTTGGTTTGGTTACGGTATCGCTTCTTAAATCAATCATAATTCTTTTTCTTTCATTTAGTTAAAATATATAACTACAAAGATAAAGAATATGGTTGTTAAATTGAATTTTTAGGATAGTTTGTGGTTAATTCAAGAACCCAAGAAAAGATTGTCCAGATAATCCATATAAATACTCTCCAACAAGCATCACTAATCCGACCGAGATGGGAATAGATAAATTATCATCTATTTTTATTACTTTAGAAACGGCCTCAACAAATCCACCTATAACCGCAGCTATGATACCTATCACAAGATAACTGAAAGGCAGATTGAACATATTGTAGTAAATAAAGATAATAGCAATTGCAGAAACGATGAAAGAAATAGTCCCTTCCCACGACTTATCAAAGAATCCATGCTTACCGAAACGGCGTCCAATAAGTGCTGCACAAATATCTGAGATAATTAGAATAGTAAAGCCAGTAATCGTAATGATTTTAGGGAAAGCGAGGACACAAATTGTCGCTGATATGAGTACCCAAGTAGCTCCGTTGAAAAAACCTTTACCTTTCTTTTCATGAGGCCTGAGCATCTGACCAAAGTATTTCAAAAGCAAATTGACGAAAAACTGCACTTTTTTAGACAGTATATCGAATATTACAAATAAGATAGTAGCAGGAATAAGGAAGCTCAACATATTTTCACGAGTGAAGAAAATGTAGCTAATCGGAATAGAAAGAGAAGCTAAATGAATACCTTTTCTTAGAATTTCCTGCTTATAACTTATATTGCTTTCATTTGACATACAAAACAAAAATAGAATAAAATGAAAATTAAAAAAAATGCTAACGCAAAAATTAACATCGGTTTAGAGATATTAAACAAAAGAAGTGATGATTACCATAACCTCAACACCGTTTTTTATTCTCTCCACAATTTGTATGATGAGCTCATATTTGAACGAAATAACGATGAAAAAGTTAAAATCGACTCAAATATTCCCGAATTAAATACAAAAGATAACTTAATTTACACAGCAATTCGTAAAATAGAGCGAAAAGTTAATAAGAAAATTGGTGTCAATATTAATTTGACTAAAAATATACCAATGGGAGCCGGATTAGGTGGAGGAAGCAGCGATGCTGCTTGTACTATCAATGCGATTGATCAGATATACGAACTTGGGCTCAGTTATAATGACAAGTTAATACTTGCTCAAGCTGTTGGCTCTGATGTACCATTCTTCTTACAAGGCGGAGCTGCGATAGGAAGAAGCAGAGGCGAATCTTTAACTTTCTTCGATTACACTGTCCCTTTTCAAATTGTAATAGTATCACCCAATATTCATGTTTCTACTCCCGCAGCTTATGGTGAGCTTAATAGAGATTCTACTCCAAGACAAATGGTTGACTTCAAGCAAATACTTGATAAAGCGAATGATAATCCCTCGCTTATGAGAAGCATGATATTCAATGAATTTGAGAAACCAATATTCGCAAAGCATCCAGAAATAAAAGAAATCAAGCATAAACTTTACGAACATGGTGCTATTTTCTCTCTAATGTCTGGAAGTGGTTCATCAGTATTTGGTATGTTTGAAAGTGAGTTTGATGTAGAAAAATTAAAAGATGTATTCCCTGATTATAAAGTGATGAAAGCAAACTGAAATTAGAAAATAAAATAGCACTCAAATATATTTTCACAAGCAAAGATATTAGCTTCGTGAAGATAATTAACCTATTAGCAACACTCGGGATAACGATAGGTGTGGCATCTATTATATTTGTAGTATCCATACTTAGTGGGTTTCAGGTGATGAACTACGAACAGATACTCGGCTATGATCCCCACGTTCGGGTGAAGTTAAGTGGCAAAAGTGATATAGATAAATCTCTTATAAACTATGTTCGAGAATCAAAAGATATGAGAGACTTTGCTCTAACTACTGAAAAGAAATCAGCACTAAGAGTGAAAGATAATTTCAAAGTGGCTCGCCTACTTTATATAAACCCGATGAGTAAGAATTATCTGGATGGGTTGAACCAATCGCTATTATTTGGGAAATTGCAACCAAACTCCAAAAACCTTATAATGGGTTCCAAATTAGCAGAAGGTCTAGATATAACTAGAGGCGATGAAGTAGAGCTAATAACTCCCGAAGCACTAGAGAAATCGGCCCGTATGTTCCGACAATTGGACGGCTCGAAATATGTCGTAAGTGGGATATTCTACAGTAGCGTAAAGGACTATGACGAAAAGCAGATATACATATATGACAAAAGCCCTAAGAAAGACTTCATCGATATTAAGTTAACGGATTACGACCTGACGGACGAGTATGTAACGAAACTCCAAACATCATATAAAGACTTAGTTATATTCACTTGGAAAGATTTGAATTCTGATTTTTATAGGATAATGCAATTCGAGAAAGTGATGACAATAGTAGTCCTATTCTTGATTATACTAATCTCAGCATTCAACATATTAGCCTCACTCTCGATGACAGTAGTACAGAAGAAAAAGGATATATCAATACTCCGAACTCTAGGAATGTCAAAAAACAGAATAGTCGCAATATTCAGAAATGAAGGTATATTCATAGGGGTAATAGGCACTATACTCGGCACAACTATTGGGCTCATATTAACTTATTTGCAAGACACAGCCGGGCTAATTATGTTCGGAAAAGGAATAACGATACAATCGGCATTCCCTATCAGCTATGAGTACGAGGTCTATGTTGCAATCGTTGTAGTCTCGATACTACTATCTTGGGGAGCAACCTATCTACCAACCAAACGAATATCAAAAATAGATATACTAGATGGAATTAGGGAAGAGTAAAAAGGGGAGAGAAGTAGTATTAGCCAAATCGTATATAGTGTTTTCATATTTAACTTTATAGGTTTTAGTAATCATTTATACTTTTTGTTTCGAACCTTTTGAGTTCTTCTGTTAATGTTAATATCCTGTTATTCTCATTTTTATCTATATTCAAAACCATTAATATGGTGGTAAAATTGATAAATATTCCCTCTACATTCATTACAAATAGAAATAATTAGCAGAAAATTTGGTTGACCTAAAAAAGGGAGACTTGTTCTATTCTTATTGTAACTTCTAAATGTATCTTTTGCTTCTTCAGGTTCAATAGAATCTATATCCCACTCTACTAGTTTAAATTTCCAATGTTTTGAGGTTGATTTAATAGAATCAGAAACAACTTTCCAAACTGGATCATTTTCCTCAAAATAAATAGATCCTTGATTTAATGGGTAAGTGAATATTGATTCGACTTCACCTTCAATTCTACTCCACCACAAACTTATATCTTTCTGCTATTCCGTTCTTATAACCAATTTGTAGGAAGTAAACGCCCGTCGTCAAGTCATTATCTGGCTTGAAACTTAGTAATTGCTTTGTTGAATTTTTCAAGTCTAACAGATAGGTACTTATCTTTCGTCCTGTTATATCAATAATTGATAATTCTACCTCCCCTAAGAAGGTTGGTATAAACTCTATGCTCAATGTTTCATTCTTAGAGAGTGGATTTGGGTATAGTTTAGCGGTTGGCTTTGAATCTTGAGTCCAATCTTCTTCTATACTAAGGATAGGGTCAGTCCATTTGGAGACTTCACCTGCTCTATCAACAGCTAATATCTCCCCACTAGATAAATAAGCATAGTCATCAGGTGAATCAGGTAAATCAAAAGTCCCGTAATCCCTTTGCCAAGTTCTACCGCCGTCCGATGTTCTCAATAACTTTGAGAACCCAGGAGAAAAAGTAATTCCATCATTGTCATTAATAAATTCTACTTCCCATAATATACTACTAGGTGAAGATAGAGTATCTAAAACCACTTCCCAACTATAGCCACCGTCTGTTGATATTTGTATTATGTCTCTGTAGGTTGATGCATTCGGTTTGGTTTGCTCTGAACCAACTGCGATTATATTTCCATTCGATAATTGGGTGTAACCATTCATTCTTTTCTGTAGAATTGAACTAACTTCCCATGTTTTACCTAAGTCTCTAGATAGTATAGTGAACAGTTTATTATCTTCATGATATGGTTTTACAATATAGTATCCTGCTCCAAATATTAATCCATTATCTGTAATAATAAGATCATCATATACAGATTTATTAATCAAAGTATCAGTTTCACTTTTTATTTCAATAGTCTCAAAAGTCTTACCCCAATTCTTTGTTAAGTATAAATCATAAATACTTGTAACTCCATATCCTTTAGAATTAAAGTTTATATATCTATTAATACCACCTTCTAAGCCATCTATAATGCTATCTTGATACCAATTATCACCTCCATCAGATGTGTACCAATATAATGTACCTTCATTCATTACAAAAGCGTGGTCTTTAGTCATATATTTAAAATCATTCATTCTTCGAGGATGATATATAACCTTTCCATTTTCATCTTTTCTAACAGAGTCTTCTAATGCGATTTCCCAAGTTTCTCCCCTATCAGTGGATTTGAAAACATGGGGGATAATCCCACCAACGTTTCCTGATATCATTACATTATTATTAAAGACTTCGATTTTGGGACTAATTAAACTCGTTCCCAAATTACTTAAATTAGTCCACTCACCACAAAAAAGTGGTGAGCAGAACATAAATGTTATTAATATTAGTTTTTTCATTTTTCTAAATATATTTTATAGATTTTTAAAACATTATTACCATCTTTTAAAGTTATAAAGTATGTTCCCTTAACTAAGTGCTGATATATTATAGGGAGTGTATTCTCATTTCCTACTAACTTTCCAAACTGGATCATTTTCCTCAAAATAAATAGATCCTTGATTTAATGGGTAAGTGAATATTGATTCGACTTCACCTTCAATTCTACTCCACCACAAACTTATGTCTTTCTGCTATTCCGTTCTTATAGCTAATCTGAAGGAAGTAAATACCTGATGTCAGTTCGTTGTCTGGCTTAAAACTTAACACTTGCTTTGTCGGATTTGTTAAGTCAAGTTTAAATGTACTTATATTACGTCCTGTAATGTCAATAATGGTTAGCTCCACTTCTCCTAAGAACGATGGAACAAACTCTATGCTTAATGCATGGTTTATAGAGAGTGGATTCGGGTATAGTTTAGTCGACGGCTCTACTTCTTGTTTTCTGTCGTCTTCTACGCTGAGTATGGGGTCTGTCCATTTATAAACGTTACCTGTTCGTGTTACTGCTAGTATCTCCCCATTAGGTAAGTAAGCATAATCATCAGGAGAAGTATCTAAATCATATGTTCCGTAATCTCTGTACCACGTCCTGCCACCATCTGACGTTCTTAATAACTTCGAAAAACCACTTGAGTAAGCTATTCCTTCCATATCGTTATTAAATTCTATCTCATTTAATGTAGAACTTGGTGATGATATAGTATCAAGAACAATCTCCCAACTATAACCTCCATTTGTTGATATTTGCACTACATCTACGTAAGTACTTGCATAGGGTTTGGTTTGAACAGAACCAACTGCAATAATTTTATTATTTAATAATCTATAACTAAAATGTAATTGTCTTTCTTTATCATAAATTATTTCCCAATTTCTTCCATAGTCTGTTGACTTAATAATAAAATTTTGATTATCCTCATGATAAAAATCTACAAAATAAGAACCATCAGCAATTAAAGTACTATCATCGAGAAAGAATAAAGCGTGAGGTCTAAGATCCCCATTATCTAAGTCAAATTCTCGATTAAATTTTGATTCATATTTATCCCAATTTCTTCCATAATCTATAGAAAAGTATAATTCACTACCATAGCGAGCAATTGCAATATTATTTCTTGCAATTATATCACTTTGTGATTTACTTCCGCCTCTTAATGAGTCATATACCCAATTCTTACCGCCGTCGTCTGTTCTCCAAAATCTAAGTCCTTCACACATCATTATAGCATGATCTGAATCAGTGTAAGTAAGGTCATAAGAGCGTACAGGATGATATATAACTTTTCCAGTCTCATCTCTTTTAACAGAATCATCTAGGGCAACCACCCAATTCTCTCCTCTGTCTGTTGATTTGAATACATGAGGAATTATTCCTCCCACATTCCCAGAAATCATTACATAATTACCGACCGCTTCGACTTTCGGACCAACTAAACTAGTTCCAAGATTGCTTAAATTAGTCCACTCACCACCGAACAGTGGTGAGCAGAACATAAATGTTATTATTATTAATAATTCTTTCATTTTTCTACATAGATTTTATAGATTCTTAAAACATTATTACCTTCTTTTACCGTTATAAAGTACGTTCCCTTAACTAAATGCTGATATAATATAGGAAGTGTATTTTCATTTCCTACTAACTTGCCAAATAAATCATATATAAGAACCTTACTTTCTCTTCCTATTTCATCATATACATTTATTCCTTCATTAACTGAAGAGACGACATAACTTTCTGCTTTATCAATTCCCTCCATTGACCTATATACGTCTTCAAATGTATTGTCACCATAAGGATTGTTTGGATCACTCATTATACTACTATATACGCTCTCACATATAGAAACACAAGGACGGGTAAACCATACACAAGTATCACCTATCATTTCAGAGCCATCTATTTTTACAGCTGTGTAAACAGAGTCACCTATGTTACATACTAAGTATCGTCCCCAACAACAACCAAGCATATCATTTTGCATAGGATTGCAATTCCCCAATCCCGTTTGAGCTACAGTATCATAGTCAGTTACGCAAAGAGCATTTACTAATCTATAATTATCCCTACAATCATTTGTTCCAATATTATTTATTTTACTGAATTTAAGTAACCATTCATTCACGTATGCACTCATTTCCTCGGGTGGGATTTGCAAAATACAGCTGGTAGGGCAGTCATAGGATATTGAATCTATCCTTGCATCTTTGTAATTATCAGGACAAGAAGGGTTATTATTATCTCTCCAACCATAATAAATTTTTATTGTACATCCACTACAACCGGTAAGCAATGAATCAATTGAAATAGTTTCTGATGAATCAGACACCCAAAGTCCTTCATTACAAGGAATAGCACAAGTTGATAGCCCAGCTAACAAGCTTTTCTTTTTGGGGTCACAACCATCTTCGCAACTACCAGGACATGGCGGAAGTGGTCCACTACCAGCAGGGAAATAACTAATTGAATCAACTTCTCTATTCAATGTATCTGTTGCATCTGAATTTACATTTATTCTATTTGCACAACAGCGTTGGGTATATGAATCACATTCTTTTCCAGAACCATCGTAACACTTACCAATAGTATAATAATAAGTTGCTATACCATCAGCATGAATTCTATTGGTATCAACATATGCAACAGATAAATTATTTATTATCCCCGGCATTTCTTCTTCAGCATCTTTATAGAACTGCTCTAAAAAATATAGCTCTAATTTGTCAGTTTCACATTCGTAACAGTCATCTTCTCCGTACCAATAAATTCCTGAGATAAAAGGATAATAAAACTGAACTTCATCATCTTGATATTCTTCATATTCCTCACCATAACATTCTGTATTAAGGGTATCAAACCTATCGTAATACACAACAACAAAGTAGCAATCTGGATTACATAATGGGTCAGCTGAGCTCCCACGTATTGTATCAGTTTTAGGTCCTACCCACCCACTTGTCCTATAGCAAGTATCAATATCAACTTGAGATAAGGCACAAGGTTCAGGGGATTTACCTATCCAAACTGAATCTATTTGTGCGTTTATTGTTGTTATTGAAACCATCAACAAAATGATTAGATATAATTTTTTCATAATCTTTGACTCCAAATATTAATTAATAATTAATTATTGATATATTTGTAGATGTCAAATGTGTTCAACCACGAATTTTGTTTGACAACTACAGGTCAGGAAAAACAACTTTCGTTTTTTCTGACTTTTTTTATAGCTATTAGAATTTGAAAACCATTTTTTAGCCTCCTGTTGAGTGGTGCTTAGTTGATGGATTCATTTGTAATTCATTTAATAAAACGCTTTACAAATTTTGTTTAATTTCATTTGTGTCTAATTTAAAATAAAATAAAATAAAATCCAAATTATTTTTGAAAATCAAGCGTCTTTTATCAACATTTGTATATGAATGTTTTAACGAGAGCTAGAGTGAATCGGATTAGTAATATTTGGGGGCGTTTATTTCTACAGGCTCAATAAACGCATTTTAATACTCTTCAGATAACTCTTAGACTCTTCGCTAACTATGTTAGCTCAGAGTGACTCGGGTATTTTCGGAGGGTGTTTTACTATTGCCCTGGAGCTTCTGCTTCGTCGGTTGGGTTTTCGGTAGTATCCATTTCTTCATCTATTTCAAAGCGAATGAGTATTCGCTCGCCGTTGGAGGCAACGACTTCTATAGATTCCAGGTCGCCGTCTTTTCTTCGGTTTATATATACTTCGGCTTTGCCAGTTGTGTCGCCGGGCTTAGAGATTTCAACGGTACTTGTGCTGTCCTCTAGGTCTTCAGACTCAATGAATGATTTGTCGTATTTCTTAGATTTTGTGTCGAATTTGGGAACTGAAAACGAGCTATCGAAATCCTCTAAGTCTAGTGAATTAGACAAATCTTTAGTTGATAGAAGGCTTTCGCCACTATTCTCATCTTCGAACTCACTTTCGAATGGATCTATATTCTTAGGATTGCTCATTTTTCAGTGCTTTGTAATTTCTTGAAGTAGCGTCTATGTCGAGTTGCTCTAGTCTGTATCTCAGTTTAGCTCTTGAAATACCTAATACTTTAGCAGCTTTTATTTGGTTACCTTTGGTAATCAATAGCGTTTGATGAATCAAATCCTTGATTATATTACCCATAAATGCACCCTTATCAGATATCTTAAGAAAATGCTCACATTCATTTAGGTAAATCTCTCTAGGTGCTTCATCTTTGTTCTTAGATGCTTTTCTATCAACTCTAAGGAAGCTAAGTGATTCTTTGGAGATAACATCATCTTGCTCGAGAAGTACAATTCTTTCTATTACATTCGTTAACTCACGAATATTACCTTTCCAATGATATTTTTGTAGTATTTGAGCTGCTTCAGGTGTAAAGCCTTTTATATCTTTACCGAATGACTTGTTAAATTTCTCGACAAAATTAGAGGCAAGTATTAGAATATCCTCGTTTCTTTCTCTTAGAGGTGGTAATGTGATTGATGCCACGTTAAGACGATAGTAAAGGTCTTCTCTGAAATCATTTTCCTCGACCATCTCTTCCAAATCACGGTTTGTAGCTGCTATTACTCGAACATCTATCGTTAGTTCTTTGGAACCACCAAGTCTATAGTATTTTTTCTCTTGTAGTACACGAAGTAGTTTAACTTGCAAATCTAAGCTTAATTCACCAACTTCATCTAGTAATATAGTACCGTGGTTCGCTTGCTCAAATCTACCCTGCTTTACTTTCTCAGTGGCACCTGTAAATGCCCCTTTCTCATAACCGAATAGCTCATTCTCAGCAAGTTCTCTAGGAATAGCACCACAGTTAATAGTTATAAATGGGCCTTTGGCACGAGGGGAATTATCATGAATATGGCGAGCCATCAGCTCTTTACCAGTACCTGATTCACCTAGTATTAGTACAGTTGTATTTTCTGCTTTGGCAAATAGTTTACCCATTTCCATAGCCCTTCTCAAACCTTCAGATTTACCAATTATTTCGCTTGGCTTAGATTCGCTCAATTGCTCTGAAAGAATATCTACTTTACGTCGGAGGTCGTGATTGTCTAGTGCTTTTTCTACACTTAGTTCTAATTGCTCTAAGTCCAATGGCTTTACTATGAAATCTTCGGCACCTAACTTCATTGCTCTTACGGCCATCTTGATATCAGAAAATGCTGTCATCATAATAACAGGCATTTTGAAACCTTCATTACGAAGAGTTTCAAGTATGTCTAGACCATTCGCATGCCCCAGAAAAATATCTAAAAGTACTAAATCTGGGCTCAATGAACCGATTTCTTCTAGTGCTACTTTGGCATCATTATAAACTTGTATTTTAGTATATGATTCCGATAAAATATCACTAACTGTATCGCTAACCAGTTTATCATCTTCTATTATCGCTATTGTATAATTCTTTTGTGCCATCTTTTAATATTTTATTTGAAATTCGATTGTAAACTTAATGAATTTATTTTGCTTATTATAATATTGGTAACTTTACGTAGAAACAAGTACCTTCGTTTAAATTACTCTCTACATCTATCACTCCATTATGTTGGTGCAATATACGTTGTGTTATTGGTAATCCTAATCCAGTTCCTTCTGTTTTTCGAGTAAAAAAGGGATTGAATATCTTCTGCAAATCTTCTGATTGTATTCCACACCCTGTATCTTTCACAGCCGTTACTACATAATTAGTTTCACTAGCCTTTATACCCATTTCAACATAAGTTGAGATTGTGATAGTCCCTTTATCTTTTATAGCATCACTAGCATTAGTAAGCAAGTTGATAAAGACTTGCTGTATTTGCTTTGCATCGGCTGCTGTATCAGGAAGATTATCATCTAACTCAATTCTAATATCTATATCTTTTCTTTTTATAACAGGTTTCACCATATCAAGTGAAGTAGGGATAATCTTATTTACATTTAGTCTTTCTACTTTAGGTGTAGCAGGTCTTGAGAAATTAAGTGTTAGCTCTACTATTCTAGATATTCGCTCAGCACCTGAAATTGCATTTTTAATATAATTATAGTTTTTATTTTCTTCGCCGAGATTTCTTTTCATTAACTGCAAATTGAGGTTAATCGCAGCTAGTGGGTTTCTTATTTCGTGTGCTACACCTGCACTTAGTTGACCTAGTAGTACAAGTTTATCTGCTTGCACCATCTTATCTGTAAGAGCATGTTGTTCGCTTACGTCCCTAGCTATCGCATAAATGAGATCAGTATCATAGTGTCTAAAAAATCTAGCACTTACTTCTACCATCAGATTCGGGTTATTCGGAGTGTCTATAGATAGTTCACTCAGAACAACTGGTGAAGATGATTTTTTTAGCAGTTTGAATATTCGTCTAAATTGGGGCATAGCAGCACCAACTAGTTCATTTTTGGGGATTCCCAATAGAGTCGCAGCATAATCATTTGCATCAAGCACATCCCATGCGTCAGGTTGGACTATAAATACAGCGTCTGTAGCGTTATCAAAAAATGATTTGTACCAGAGTAGCTTTTGTTCCAGTTTGTCAATTTTATTAATTAACTCTTCTGTCTCAGCGTACCCTCTTTCGATTTCGAAGTCTTTTCCCATTAGAAAGCATAATCTATTTTATTTATTATGCAATGTAAGGTATTATAAGATGAAAATCAATTATTTTTTCTTAGTTGAGTCTGCGGGAGCAATCTCTTTTTCAGTTTCATTTTCGTTAGGAGGTAACTCTGTTTCGGGTTCATCAGAGTTAAACAAGTTAAGTGGATTGATTTTATCGAAATCAATATTTTTCAACATTTCTAATGGTTTTGATATCATTCCTTCGCCTTCTTCCAAAGCCTTGCTTGGATCATTAATCAAATCATCAGGAGTAACTGGCTTATTCAAATTAATGTTTTTTTGGTTGGGAGTAGCAGATACGGCATTAGGCAAACCTTTAATAGCATTTTTTTCATTTGCAACATATTTTGGCTTGTATTCTAATGAATCAGGAAATTCCTCACCTCTACGTATATTCTTTAATTGTGCAAGTGGAAGTAGCATCTCTAAGGCATATTCTGATTTGGGATACTTCTCGATAAGCAAATCATAATAATAGATAGCACTGTCTAAATCAGCCAAATCTCTCTCAAATATCCAACCGATATTATAAAGTGAACGAGGTGCTAATTTATGTCTAGGGAACCTCTGATAAGCACTATAAAATTGTTTTACTGCAAATGGATATTCACCTATTTTCTTTAGCTTCATACCTGAAGCAAACAATTCTTGTACTGTATCTACAATGAATTCCTCAGTAAAACCTAGTATTTTCATTGCATCTCTGCCATAGTCAGTCATAGCATAATTATCTGCTACTGCTTCATATAGTGAGTCAGATTTATAAGCATCATCTTCCCTAATAACTCTAGCGTATGAATACAGAAAGCGTGAAGTCTCACTCATGTTTTTAGGAGCGACATTATACGATTTTTCATAATAGAACTTAACAGAATCAATGTTTCCTAATTCTTCGTGTATTCGACCTGCCTCAAAGTATAGCAGAGCAGTACTATATCTAATAGTATCATTGTTTGCACCAGTAGTATCGCTTTCTATTCTCTTTAGATAGTCATCTGCACTTTTTACTTTGTAACGCAACTCTGACAATGCTTTGAACATGTAGCTTGATTGTCTGAAAACTGGAGTTCTTTGATTTCTAGCTTTCGAAAAGTATTGTTGAGCTTTGAAATAGTTTTTATTATTATAGAAATCCATCCCTCTCTCAAAGTTATATGTATTAATCAATATGTTATTTACATAAGTCGTATCCGAATGATTTTCCATAAATTCTAGAGCTTCCTCATCATCAGCTTTCATTCTCTTTTCTGTCAATCTACCAGAATAAGTATAACCCATCCATTCTTCGAATTTGGAATCTTCTTCTAAGTGAGTTAATAAATCATTAGATTTCTCAAAGTTCTTTATCCTTGCGTTGCTCTGTGCTTCATAAAGATAAGATTCATATAATCCCTCATAAGTAGGAGAAAAGTCTCTAACCTTAGCGAATTCCTTTGCTGCTTTCTCGAACTCAGCAATTCTATAAAGTAAAGCCCCTAGTTCCAGCTGCCATTTAGCAGCTAACTCAGCATTTTCAGATTGTGCTACGGCTTGTCTATAAGGTCTTAGTGCTTCTTCTTTATCCCCTTCATATAGCGATAGCTCTGCTTGTAAGCGAAATGCTTCAGATAGGATATCATATCTCTTTTTCTGCCAAGCTATATCTACAGTACGGGAAAGCATTATCTTTCCTGTGTAGAAATTTCTTTGGATTAGTGAATTCTTAGCAAATAGTAAATGAGCATCTGGTGAGAAATCACTATTAGGGTATTTGTCAACCAACTCGCTACACTTAATCTCTGAAGGTCTCCATTCCTCTTGATAGAAGAACGATTTAGCCATCAAGAAAATAGCACCTTCTACGTAATCGGTCTTACTATTGTGTGCTAGTATTTTAGAACCTTTTATAATGATAGAATCAAGCTTAGTTTCTACTGCTTGTCTTTGTCTTTGAGTTATAATCAAATCCTTCATAAATGGAGGAGGCCCTAATGAATAATCCTCTCTTTCTTTTAGGTTAGGGTCTGGTACATAAACTTGAATTTCTCTAACATCAAATGCCATAAAGTCGAACTCATCTTCCGCCTTATCCATCAATCTTTCCATATTATAGCAAGTATTGAAATAAGTCGTAAAATTATCAAAAGTCTGACACCCAACTAGAAATAGCAAAGTGATTATACTTAAGTATGAAGCTTTATGTAGTTTATTCTTGTTCATTTATTCGATATTTTTTGTAGCTTTCTGAACTAGTAGTTCTGCTAATCCACAAAGCAAAGCAAGTGCCAAGAAGAGCTGCCAAAGCTCTGTACCTAGTTTCGCTCTTTGAATACTCTCTTCAATGTTTCTATCATCTTCTAATATACTGATATTGTCAGAATTCAGCCCAATTTTTGACATTTTTTCTTTAAATATTCCGTCATCCATTGGTTTCAGATCTGACTCAGATTTATTAGGATTTATACTATAATACGCAACTATTTGTTGATTGTTATTTTTTACTAAATAATTGCCGAATTGTGATTTATCATCAATTGAAAGTATATAGTCATTTCCTGTTTTACTAGCATCAGCAAACTCTTCTGTACCATCCGGTGTCAATATACTAAATTTTGTACTTCCTGACAATTCATCACTTATAATCAATGTGCTTAGATTTACTTTGTTTGATAAATTATCGTCGTAGTTAGTATTCAGATAAGTTATTGATTTATATAGTAGTGATGGGAATATACTTAGTACTTGAAAATCACTCCAATCTGTAGAGACCGGTACTGAGTAATAGAATAATGAACTATTCGCAATATCAAATTGGCTAAGGAAATTACCTGATTGTGTTTCTATTATAGGTCTTCCATTTTGCGAAGGAATCTCTACTTTTATTTTAGGTGACTCTATTTCTTTTTGATTTGCAGTCTCCACTTTGAATACACCACTGAATATTGGATGGAGTTTGTCAACCTTTGTAAATTCAGCTGGATTTACATCATATCTAGATACTGCCTTTGTATTAATACCTATCACTGATGAATTTGTAAGAAAGTCAGTAAGGTTATCTTTGGGTGCAAAAAGTATAATTTTTGCATTATTTGATTGTAGCTTAGCTATTTCTGATAATTCAGCTTTACTCAGACTGTTCTTTGCTACGATTAGTACTTTTTCTTGTCCTGCGCTATATCCATTTATATCTTGTACGAATTGATAACCAGAGATAGCATTAAATTCTTTCATGTTACTCAATATGGCATCGAAGAAAATATTTGAAGATTCCGAGACAACAGTTACAAAAGGTTGTTTGGGTATATTAATAGCAAAGTAAAAGTTATTATCTGGTAGTAACTCATCGCTTTCTAATTGCAACTCTGCTTTTATTATACCTGTACTATTATATGGTGCAGAAATAACAGTACTTTTTAGCTCATCAGGCGCTATATCAATTGTCTTTTGAGCAACTTTTTTATCATTATATATTAGACTAATTAAATTATCAGTGGCTTTCTTATTGCTGTGATTTTTAACAAAAATCTCTAGTTCTATTGGTCTGTCTTTTTGGATTATGGAACTGACTACTCTGACAGAATCTATGCTTAGATTACTAAATTCTTTTTTAGAAGTTCTCCCTACGTTTGCTACAAGGAAAGAAATATTATTATCAAAATACTTATTGGTATCAACCTCAGTCATCAAATTGTCTTGCATGTCAGAGACTAAATATACTAATTTATTCAAATTAACAGCTTCTGTCATCATTATAGAAGCAAACTTGAGATTAGTATTCAAATTCGCTTTTTGTGTACCTATCAGTACTTCTTCTATGCTTTTATTCAAGAGGTCTTTGTTTGTTGACCAAGCGTAAGAACGTAATGGTCTTTCACTAGAAAGAGGCATTATGAGGGCTTGGTCGCCTTCTTTCATCGAATTAATAAGCGTGTTTGCAATTTTTTTGGATTGTCTAAGCCTATTTCCATTTTCATCAGATACATCCATACTATATGAATTATCGATTAATATAATCATACTTGTATTGGAATACTCAGTAAAACCTGGAAGTGAGCTTTGGATAGTAGGACGAGAGAACGCCAAAACAGCAAATATAATAAGCAAAGTACGCAGTAGTAATAGCAACCACTGCTTTATCTTTAGCTTCTTTATACTTGATTTTTGTAGTTCTTTGAGAAATTTCAGAGTAGAAAACTCGATAGTCTTTTGCTTTCTAAGATTAATTAGATGCAATATAATAGGTATCGAAGCTGCTGCTAGTCCAAATAGTACAAATGGGTTTAAAAAATTCATTAATCTTTTATTCTATTTAACGTAATCCAACTAGCTTTCTTAACGCACTAATTTCATTTTTGTTCAATTGACGATATTCTCCACGAGCCATACCCGCATTTGATATACAGCCGTATGATTTACGATCAAGTTTTTTAACAAAATAGCCGAACTTCTCGAATATTCTTCTAATCTCTCTATTTTTACCCTCGTACATAGAGATAGTAAGATTATCACCATGTTTTGGGTCTATGAATATTTCACAAGGTGCTGTAGTTTCACCATCTAGGTCAACCCCACCATTAGCGATTATTCTAGCATGAGGCATTTCAAGTTTCTTATCTAACCTAACTTTATATACACGCTCTATTTCATAACTAGGGTGAGTTAATCTATTGGCCAACTCTCCATCATTAGTCATTATCAGTGCACCTGTTGAGTTTCTATCTAGTCTACCTACGGGATATACTCTACGTCTAACTTGAACTATATCCATTACAGTCTTGCGTTTGAATTGATCTTCTGTAGTGGTAATAGTATCTTTTGGTTTATTGAGAACATAGTAAACATTTTTCTCTTCGTAGCCGACAGAGTCACCATCAACTCTGACATTATCGCCCTTTCTGACTTTAGTACCATGTTCAGTAACTACTTTACCACCAACTGTAACTCTACCAGCTTCTATAAGCTCGTCAGCTTTACGTCTAGATGTATAACCAGCATCAGATATAAATTTATTGAGACGGACAGTTTGATCCAACATGTCTATCTTTTTTTCTTTCTTGTATTGTTTAGTCTCTTTACCTAATCTTTTCGGTTTAGGTTTTGCTCTTTCGTGTTTCATATTACTAGTATAATTTTTAAATCTGTAAACGTATTAAAAACAAAAATAGCTTTAAAAATCGAATTTTAAAGCTATTTTATTAAATATATTAAAGTTATCGATTATTTAATCGTCTTCTTCATAACTAATCTTATCAGTTAGGATTTTCTTCATGGATGAAACAACCATCCATAAAACAAAACCCCATCCAAGTCCCATAAATATAATAGCACTTATGCTAATTTGATCCATTATTTACCTCCTTCTATTTCTTCTTGTGTATAAGGTTTTCCATTATTTCGTTTCCAAGCTAACCAAATCATTCCACAAAGCGACATAAATATAGCTGTCATGAATAATCTAGCTCCCCACTTGTATGCAATATCTGCTTCTTTGGCATTTTCCATTAGTAATGTAGGGATAGCATCTTGGTATGTCCAGAATATAAGTATAAATAGCAAATATGTCGGCGTAACGTATTTGATTATATAGTAGAATATCTTTGGTATTTTGATGTCTGAGCCTCGATTGATTTCTTCCCAACCCTTATCCATACCGAATATCCATGCAAACAGAATTACTTCAAAAAGTGAAATAATAACTAGTCCAAAAGTACCAGCCCAATAATCCATTTCCTCCAAGAATCCATGCTCTAAGAATAGGAATACAAAGTGAACGCCTATAAATATCAAGATACCTACTGCTACTGTAGCTTTATTCCTATTAAATCTAAATTGTTCTTGTAGGAAGGATATTAATGGCTGAGCCATTGCAACTGAAGATGTAACCCCAGCTATAAATAGCAAGAAGAACCAAATGAAACTAAGTATGTTACCAAATGGTATCTCTGTAAATACAGAAGCCATAGCAATAATACCTAAGTCAAATGCCCCTGCTTCAGCAATTGTCTGAGTCATAGCTAATCCAAAAAAAGCAGTTGCAATAGGGATAGCAATCATACTACCTAACACAACTTCACTAAACTCGTTGATACCAGCAGTAGCTAATCCACTAAGTGCAATATCATCATCTTTATCTAAATAACTAGCATAAGCCTGCAAAGTTCCCATACCCACACTAAGGGTGAAAAAGACCTGCCCGGCCGCGGCTAACCATATTTTGGAGTTTCCTAGGAGTTCAAAATTTGGTTCCCAAATATAATTTATCCCTACAAAAGTACTAAAGTCGGGTAAATTTGGGTTAGGAGCACCTAAGAAGAACACCCAAACTACTAAGACAATCCCAAAGCCTATTAGCAAGGGTACAGCAACAGTTGCAAATTTTTCAATCCCACCTGATATACCTTTTGAAAGTATATAGAAATTAACAGCTAATGTTATTAATAAGAATATATATGCAGGCCAGTGAGAACTAAAGTAACCTTCACCTATACCTTGATAAGAGTAAAGAAAGGTCTTCATACTTTCTAAAGTATGAAAATCGTTGAATGTACCAATTAGAGAGAAAAAGGAGAACCCTAGAGTCCAGGAGATAATATAAACATAGTATATCATAACCAGAGTAGAGATCAGAATACCTATTGCCCCAAAGTACTTGGCGACTTTATTTTTGGTAAGAGTATCGAACATACCAGGCAAACTACCGTGCCCATATTGGCCTCCCCTTCTTCCTATTGACCATTCTACCCACATAAGCGGAATAGCAAGCAAAATAAAAGCAGTGAAATAAGGTATCATAAACGCCCCACCACCATTTTGTGCGGCTTGTACTGGGAATCTCAGGAAGTTCCCCAAACCTACTGCATTACCTGCCATTGCAAATATTAATCCTAACCTACTGTTCCAATGCTCTCTTTCAGCCATATATACCTTTCAATCTTTTTATCAACAAAATTATAATGTTCGAAGTAAGTATTTGAATTAAATCACAAGTTTCTTAACTTATAATATAGTAAAAAGTAAATCTAACAATTTTACTTTTATTTATTTCTCAAAGATTATTTTCTACTTCGTAATTTTTAATCGCTAAAGATATAATAAATATTTAACAAACAAAAAGAAATTTTAAAATCACATAGGATAGTTTAATTATGTTAGGATTTTTGAAATCTAATATTCTAAGCAAGTTCGTTGTGGCTATAACGGGTTTGATATTGGTGGGATTCATCATCGGTCATACCTTAGGTAATCTGCTTATTTTTGCAGGTCCTGAAGCACTCAACACATACGCTGTAGGATTGAAAGATCTAGGCCCCGGACTTTGGGTTGTGAGGATTGTACTAATAGTAGCTTTCATCTTACACATTATAACAACTATTAATCTAGTGCGTCAGAATAAAAAAATTGCTACTGGTTACAAAGTTAGTAATTACAAAGCATCTACTTTTTCTGCAAGATTCATGGGTTACGCAGGATTAACCGTACTTTTCTTTGTACTTTATCATCTTGCTCACTTCACACTTGGTTTCGTTGATGCTAGTACATTTGGCATGGAAACAACTTTGGAGAATGGAAGAGTGGTACATGATGTTTATTCGATGGTAGTTATTGGATTTAGAAATGTTATAGTGTCACTATTTTACATATTAGCTGTATCATTTTTAGGTTTACACTTGAAACATGGTATTCATAGTATGTTCCAAACATTAGGCATACATGGTAAAAAGTTCACTCCAATGATTCAGAAAGTATCTGCAATAGTAGCCATTATAATAGTAATTTCTTTAATCTCAATACCAATAAGCATAATGTTAGGAATAGTTGGAGGTCAAGTATGAAATTAGACGCTAAAATACCCGAAGGTCCTGTACAAGATTAATGGACCAAACATAAGTTTGATATAAAATTAATAAACCCTGCTAACAAAAGAAAGTATAAGATAATAGTAGTAGGTACTGGTTTGGCAGGTGCATCAGCATCAGCATCTCTTTCAGAGATGGGCTACCAAGTAGAAGCTATTACGTTTCACGATAGCTCACGTAGAGCACACTCTATAGCAGCTCAAGGTGGTATAAACTCAGCTAAGAACTATCCTAACGATGGCGATAGTGTTTGGCGTTTATTCTATGATACAGTCAAAGGGGGCGATTTCCGTTCTCGTGAGGCAAATGTATATCGTCTAGCACAAGTGAGTGTTGACATTATAGATCAAGCTACGGCACAGGGTGTACCTTTCGCTCGTGAATATGGTGGAAACTTAGCTAACCGTTCATTCGGTGGCGCACAAGTTTCAAGAACATTCTACGCTAGAGGACAAACAGGGCAACAACTACTTTTGGGTGCTTACCAAGCATTAGCAAAAGAAGTAGATAGTGGTAGTGTGAAACTTCGCACTAGAAAAGAGATGATGGATATCATAGTAGTCGATGGCAAAGCTCGTGGAGTAGTCACTAGAGACCTAGTAACAGGTGAGTTAGAAACTCACTTAGCTGACTCAGTTGTATTAGCAACTGGTGGATATGGAAACGTTTTCTATTTATCTACTAATGCTCAGGCATGTAATGTAACAGCTACTTATAGAGCATATAAAAAAGGTGCATTCTTCGCTAATCCTTGTTATACTCAAATTCACCCTACTTGTATTCCTGTAAGTGGTGAGTATCAATCTAAATTGACACTGATGTCAGAGTCACTAAGAAACGATGGTAGAATCTGGGTTCCAAAAGCAAAAGGCGACAAACGTAAGCCAAGAGAAATTCCTGAAAATGAAAGAGATTATTACTTAGAAAGAAAGTACCCTAGTTTCGGTAACCTTTCTCCTAGAGATATATCGTCACGTTCTGCGAAAGAAGCATGTGATAATGGTCAAGGGATAGGTGCTACTGGCTATGGTGTTTACTTAGATTTCAAAGATGCAATAGCTAGATTAGGTAGAGACACTATCGAAGAAAGATATGGTAACCTATTCGAAATGTATGAGAGAATCACTGGTGACAACCCCTACGAAACTCCAATGATGATATATCCTGCATCGCACTATACTATGGGCGGTCTATGGGTAGATTACAATTTGATGAGTAATTTGGAAGGATTGCACGTAATCGGTGAGGCAAACTTCTCTGACCACGGGGCAAATAGATTGGGTGCTTCGGCACTTATGCAAGGTCTAGCCGATGGTTATTTCGTTTTACCTTATACAATAGGTAATTACTTAGCTACTGCTGATCTGAAGAAAATAGATGCTGACACTCCTGAGTGTAAAGCAACTGTAAAAGAAGTAGAAGATAAAGTTAACAAGCTAATCAATGTAAATGGAACTAAAACTCCATCATACTTCCATAGAAAATTGGGTAAACTAATGTGGGATAAAGTAGGAATGGCGAGAAATGAAGCTGGACTGAAACACGCATTGGAAGAAATACCTAAGATACGTGAAGAATTCTGGAAAGACGTCAAGATAAGTGGAACCGGAGCTGAGTACAATATTTCATTGGAAAAAGCATCGAGAGTAGCGGACTTCCTTGAGTTTGCAGAGATTATGGCTTATGATGCTTTGGACAGAGACGAATCGGCTGGTGCTCACTTCCGTGAAGAACACCAAACACCAGACGGCGAAGCAGAGAGAAATGATGATGATTACAAATATGTAGCAGCTTGGGAATACAAAGGCGTTGGTCAAAGACCAGAGTTACATAAAGAAGAACTGAAATTTGAAAATGTTAAGCTAGCTGTCAGAAGCTACAAATAACAATTAAGGAGAATTTGAAAATGAATTTAAAACTTCATATATGGCGTCAGAAAAACAGTAAAACTAAAGGTGCGTTCGAACAATACGCTGTTAGTGATATTTCTGAAGATATGTCATTTCTTGAAATGCTAGACGTACTGAACGAAGATTTGATAGTAGGCGGCAAAGACCCAGTAGCATTCGATCACGATTGCCGCGAGGGTATCTGTGGATCTTGCTCTATGACTATCAACGGTAATCCGCATGGTCCTGAGAAAGCTACTACAGCTTGTCAGCTACACATGAGAAAGTTCAACGATGGTCAAGAGATATACATAGAGCCATTCAAAAACACAGCGTTCCCTATTATCAGAGATTTGGTAGTAGATAGAAGCGCGTTTGATAGAATAATCCAATCTGGTGGATACATAAGTATCAAAACAGGTTCTGCACCAGATGCCAATGATATAGCCGTACCAAAAGCTAAATCAGATGTAGCTATGGATGCAGCGGCTTGTAGTGGTTGCGGCGCATGTGTAGCGGCTTGCCCTAACGGAGCAGCTATGCTATTCACATCTGCTAAGTTGAAACACCTGAATGTATTGCCACAAGGTCAAGCTGAGAAGAAAAAGCGTACACTTGCTATGGTAGAACAAATGGACAAAGAAGGATTTGGCTCATGTACTAATCACTACGAATGTGAGGCGGCTTGTCCTAAGTCAATATCTGTAGAGTTCATCTCTGAGATGAATTTCGAATATGCAAAAGCAAGAGCAACTGCATACAGAGACTAAGCACTGGTACATAGATTATATTTTAAAAAGACCTCGGACTATGTTCGAGGTTTTTTTGTGGGTTTAGTGTAAGATTTTTTGTATGTTTGGGGAGTTAGATGTAATTTAACAATCAAAAAAATAAATAAACATTGGCTTTAAATCAAATAAGATATGACAGAAAAGTTACAACCAGGTATACACACAAATATTGACCTAAACAAAGCAGGGTTTTATAGATCCGAAAAGCACATTGTATGGCAATTGAAACAACTTTGGTTTGTGACTTTTGCTAAATATCAGAACTTCAAAGGTTCAGATTATTCATTTGCTTTTCTCAGACCAACTGAAAAAATACAAGAAGCCTTTCGACTAGAAAGAGAAATTTTAGTTATTATGCTTAGATATGACACATTCGATACTAGAATATTAGATTTTGTTGATAAACTAATGTTTGAATATCATAATCGACTTGATAAATTATGCTTTTTATTGGTAAGTAATGACTCGAAAATTCAAGATAAAATAAAAGAATTAACACTTAGGGAGCCTGAATCTAGAATCATTGTGCCATATCATTATGACGAATTTTTTCTAGACAACGCGCAAGAATCTATTTGGGACAGATTAAAAGAGCAATTTTATGGAAGGGACTTGTTTTCATTTGAATCACCACTTCAAAATGACACATACTTTTTTGGTCGTAATGAGTTTGTACATTTCTTTTACGACAAATATCGCACTGGTGAAAATTCCGGACTTTTTGGATTGAGAAAAATTGGTAAAACTTCTGTTTTATATGCTTTAGAAAGACAACTAATTGCTCGGGAAGAATTTTCTATTTTCATTGATTGTCAAGATCCTTCTTTACACAAAAGAAGGTGGTTTGAAACAATCGAACATATAATGCATAGGATTTCAACTAAACTGAAGTCTAAGTTAAATTACGAATTTGATTTAGAGACTGATTATTCTGAAAAAAATGCTTCTAGTTCATTCGTTGCGGATTTAAAAAAGGTTTACAAAATACTTGATAACAAAAGATTATTGATAATCTTTGATGAGATTGAGAATCTGACTTTTTCGTTAAGTCCCACTGATCATTGGAAAAATGGAGAAGATTATATAAGTTTTTGGCAAACCATTAGGTCTGCTTACCAAGCGAACAATTATCTATTTTCATTTCTTATTTCAGGCGTAAATCCTAAAATCATAGAAACAGGTGAAGTAAATGGTTTTGACAACCCTATTTACAGAATGATAACTCCTAAATATTTAAACTTCTTTAATGTAGAACAAGTTAAAGAAATGGTTAGTACAATAGGAAATTATATGGGCATAACATATGATGAAGAAATTTATACATATCTAACAGAAGAATTTGGTGGTCACCCATTCCTTATTAGACAAGTTTGTAGCTTTATGCATAACGATTTAACAAAATCAAGACCAACAAGAGCTACCAAATTTTATTATAAATCTAAAAAAGATGTTTTCGATAAAAGGTTAGTTGATTATATAGATTTAATAATACAGGTTTTGAAAAATTGGTATCCTGAGGAGTATGAATTGTTAGAACATTTTGCACTTGGAAAGTCAAATTTAAATACATCTAAAAGCGACATCATTACTGAACATTTAATTGGATACAATCTTTTAACAAAGGATGATGGGAACTATTACATTAAAATTGACATTATTCGTGATTATATTAAAGACAAAACTCAAAAAATACCTGAAGATATTACGACAACTGATAAATGGAAAAAAATTACAGAGAAAAGGGGGTTAGGAGAACAAAAATTACGTGAAGTGGTTAAATTAAATTTAAAACTCCAATTTGGTAACGTAAAAGGCAGAAATGAATTCTTGAAAATTATTGACTCAAGTTCTAAAAGATTTGAAAGATTATCTGCATTGAATCTTGATGAAATACTAAATGGTAAGAATGAAATTTATTTAGATGATTTAAAGAAATTCATTCTCCAAAAATGGAATATTTTCGAAAAAGTATTTATTGATAAGCAATTATTTGATATATATCTAACACTTATAAACAGACATAGAGTAGATGCACACGCTAAGGAAATTAGCAACGATGATTTTCAAGCTGTTTTGATAGCTTCGAACTGGCTTTTAGAAAAATTAAATGATATACTAGACTAATATTGGTGTTAGTTAAAAATGCAAAAATTGATGTTATTTAAAAATAGATTAAAATATGATTAACGAAAAGACAATTAAAACAATTCTATTCGCGGGACTAATCTTTGCCCTCCTAATTTATCACGGCTTGACAGTTGTACAAGAATACTTTTTTCAAATTGAAAGTAACCATTGGACGAGTCTTATGACAATTTCAAGAATTCTCGTAACAACAATTTTAATATTCCTGACTCTAAAATGGAAATGGATGGTTTCAATTTTTCTTGGGCATGCTTATATAGCAAATAAGTATAAAGGAATTTCAAAACAAACTGAAAATCCTAATAATATTATCCATTACGAAGACTTCTCAATTAGTCAAAGCATGTTGTGGACAAGAATAAGCGGTAGGACTCAAATACAAAAGGGTTCAGTAATTTCGAATTGGAAAGGTAAATTAATTGAATATGACGGAGACCGTGAGTTTAGATTTGTAATTGACCTCCAAACATCTACAGGGACTAAGTTGGGAATTTTGACACTTCGTTTCGACAATGGATCAGTTTCAGGATTTTATTTTCCTACGGAAACTAGTGAACAAAACTACATATCGACATTTGAAGCAATGACGGTGAAATTACAAAATGAAACAAATCTTAAGAACACAACATAACAGGCGTTTTGCTATTAAGCGGGTTGAGTATTTAAAATTAGAATTGAAGACCATAAATAGTTTATGTAAAAAGACCTCAGATTTTGTTCGAGGTTTTTTTTATGTTTAATGACAGGATTTTCGTATATTAGTTGGGTTTGCAGCAATGTTGACCTTAATTACAATTAATCATATAAGTTAAAAATAAATATCATGGACAATACAAGTAAAGGAAAATGCCCTGTAATGCATGGTGCGAATACAGAAACAAATAATTCAGTAATGAATTGGTGGCCAAGTGCACTTAATCTTGACATTTTGCATCAGCAAGACACAAAAACAAATCCACTAGGAGAGAATTTCAACTATGCGGAAAACTTCAAAAAGCTTGACCTTGAAGCATTAAAAAATGACATTAAAAACCTAATGACCGAAAGTCAGGACTGGTGGCCTGCCGACTGGGGACATTACGGAGGATTGATGATTCGCATGGCTTGGCATAGTGCTGGAACATATCGCACGGCTGACGGACGTGGCGGAAGTAACACAGGTAACCAACGATTCGCCCCACTTAACAGCTGGCCTGACAATGTAAACCTAGATAAGGCACGTAGACTTTTGTGGCCTATCAAGAAAAAATATGGCAACAAAATTTCATGGGCTGACTTATTCATCTTAGCAGGTAATATGGCTTATGAATCAATGGGATTCAAAACATTCGGTTTTGCTGGAGGCAGAGTAGATATATGGCATCCTGAAAAAGACATCTACTGGGGTGGAGAAAAAGAGTGGCTTGCGAAATCTCGTTACTCAAGTAGTTCGGATAGCGAATCGCTTGAAAACCCTTTAGCTGCCGTACAAATGGGTTTAATTTATGTAAACCCCGAAGGTGTTGATGGGAAACCAGATCCGTTAAGAACAGCTAATGATGTAAGAACAACATTCAAACGTATGGCTATGAATGATGAAGAAACGGTTGCATTAACAGCTGGTGGTCATACAGTAGGTAAAACACATGGAAATGGCGATGCTTCTTTTTTAGGTTCAGATCCTGAAAGTGCGGATGTGGAAACTCAAGGTTTTGGATGGATGAATCCTAAAGGAAAAGGGAATGCAGAAGATACGGTTTCAAGTGGATTAGAAGGAGCATGGACTACAACACCAAATAAATGGAACCACACCTACTTCCATCTATTATTGAATTATGAATGGGAAGTGAAAAAAAGTCCTGCCGGTGCTTCACAATGGGAACCTATCGACATCAAAGAGGAAGACAAACCTTTTGATGCACATATTTCAGGAGTACGTAGAAACCCAATGATGACCGATGCAGATATGGCAATGAAAATAGATCCTGAGTATAGAAAAATATCTGAAAAGTTTTATAAGGATCCAAAATATTTTGAAGAAGTTTTTGCAAAAGCATGGTTTAAATTAACTCATCGCGATTTAGGTCCTAATAGCCGATACCTTGGTTCAAATGCACCGAAAGAAGAATTAATTTGGCAAGACCCTATTCCTACAGTTGATTACAAATTAACTAATACAGAAGTCGATGAATTAAAAACAAAGCTTATTAATTCCGGATTGACAAGAACAGAACTTATTACCACAGCATGGGATAGTGCAAGAACATTTCGTTGTTCTGATTACCGAGGGGGTGCAAATGGTTCAAGAATTCGTCTAAGTCCACAAAAAGACTGGGAAGGCAATGAACCAGAACGCTTGAAGAAAGTACTAAATAAGCTAACAGAAATTCAAGCAGGATTTAACAAAAAAGTAAGCATAGCAGATTTAATTGTTTTAGGTGGTAATGCCGCGATTGAAAAAGCTGCTCATGATGGTGGTGTAAATATAAAAGTTCCATTTAACCCAGGACGTGGGGACGCAACTAAGGAGATGACTGATATTGAATCCTTCTCAGTTCTTGAACCAATTCATGATGGTTACAGAAACTGGCTAAAAAAAGACTATGCAGCAAAACCAGAAGAATTACTTCTTGATAGGACGCAACTTATGGGTCTCACCGCTCCTGAAATGACAGCTTTGGTTGGGGGCATGCGAGTTTTAGGGACAAATCATGGTGGAACAAAACATGGTGTTTTCACTGAAACAGAAGGAGTTCTCACCAACGACTTTTTTGTAAATATTACTGACATGAAATACACATGGAAACCAGTATCTGATAATTTATACAACATAGTTGATAGAAAAAGCGGAGAAACAAAATGGACAGCTACACGAATTGATTTAGTTTTTGGCTCTAATTCAGTTTTACGTTCCTATTCCGAGCTTTATGCACAAGACGACAACAAAGAAAAATTTGTAAACGACTTTGTAAAAGCATGGATAAAAGTTATGAATTCAGACCGCTATGATTTGAATAAATAAACCCAACTTTTAACTGCATTTGAATGTGCTTCTTCAAGGTAATGCAAATTCATAAAAACTATAAATTAGTTTCGAATATGCAAAAGCAAGAGCCACTGCATACAGAAACTAATCGGAAACGACATAGATTTATATTTTTAAAAAGACCTCGGACAATGTTCGAGGTTTTTTTGTGGAAATTTCAACTTTTTAATATAGAAGTTCGTATATTTGAGTAGTTAACTAATTAAAAAGTTTTAAAATGGAAACAGTTGATAAAATAAGAAATGGATTAATAGAAAAAATCCTAGCAATAAAGAACGAAGACTTTCTTATTGCATTAGATAAACTTATAGCTTCAAGTAAGTCAGAAACTAATATTATTGAGTTGACTGAAGCACAAAAGAAAATGCTAGAAATGAGTGAGGACGACATTAAGAATGGAAGACTCATATCACAAGAGGCAATGAATAAAAGAAACTTAGAATGGCTAAACGCAATATAGTCTGGACAAAGACAGCTGATGTTCAGTTTTCTGGTATATTGGAATACTGGGTACATAGAAACAAGTCTAATTCATATTCTAAGAAATTAGTGCACTTAGTATCAGAAAGAACTGAACAAATCGCTGCAGCACCATTGATTTATAAATCTACTGACTATAATAATTATCGTGTCGCTTCACTTGGCAATTTTAGTATTTTCTATAAAGTAACTAATAGTGAGATTATTATCACTTCATTTTGGGATAACCGGCAAGACCCGAATAAATTATTAAAAATATTAGAAGGTGAATAACGAATTTTGAATATGCATAAGCAAGAGCCACTACATAAACAGACTAAGCTCTATTTCATAGATTTTAATTCTAAAAAGACCTCGGACAATGTTCGAGGTTTTTTTGTGGCAATTCTATCTTTATTTATCATTTTTTGTATATTTGGATAGTTAATGGTAATTATAAACCTGAAAAAAGGATAAAAAATGAGCAAATCAGCAATAAGTGTTTTTATTTATAGTATTTATTTAGCAATTAATGGACTAATGCTTCTATTAGTACCTAATGTTTTGCTTAATTCTCTGGGAATAGGACCTACAACTGAAGTATGGATTAGACTTGCGGGGATTTTATTAATGGCCCTTGCCGTCTATTATTTCCTTGCCGCTAAATATGAGTTAATTGTAATAATGAAAGCAACTGCTTTTATTCGATTTACAATTATTTTCTTCTTTATAGCTTTTGTCATGTTAAATTTGGTTTCTTCAAGCATAATAATAATCTCAATAATAGACTTTTTAGGAGGTGCTTGGACCTACTTAATGTTAAAAAAAGAAGGACATTTTGTTCGGAATAAAAAATAAAATAGACCTGACATTGAAATGAAATAATAATTACTAATGCTAACAATGTATATGCGATAATACTCCCTATCGGTCGCACTACGCATATACTCACCGTTGGGACACATGCGAAAAGTTAACAAAATATTAAAGGTTTAAATTATGATGTACGGATGGATTATCGGTTTAATACTAATAGTTGTTTTAATTGCAGCACTAGGAAGAGGCAGAATTTTTCCAAAGAATACTGGTGCAAATGCCATCAAGAACAAAAATGATTCTGCGCTGGAAACACTTAAAGAACGGTATGCCAAGGGAGAAATTGACAAAGACGAATATGAAGAAAGAAAAACAGAACTTGAAAAGTAGTACCACAATTTAATTAGTGAATACAAAAAATACAGCTCAAGCCTCGCATTGACAGTCTCTCTGGGTACGGGTGTAATGATTGGTGCTGCCATCTTTGCTTTAATGATTTTTATTTTTGCCGAGGAAAAGTGGTTTTTGAAAAAGGACAATCTGCCAACGACATTGAAGCATTGTGGGGGAAATTTTGGTGCGAAGAAATTCAAAAGTAAGGCCTTAAGTATAATTCACCAAGTTGCAAGTGGTGATTGGACTGAATCAATGGGATTCAAAATATGGTTAGAAAATAAGATGGTAAAAGAAAATAAAAAAATGAGTTTCAATGCCACATGGTCCATGGCGGTAGGAGGTATGGTCGGTGGTGGGATTTTTTCAGTTTTAGGCGTAATTAATTATTAGTGTGGCTGGTCAGTGGGCTTGGTTAAGTTTTGCTTTAGCGGGACTTATAGCACTAATTTCAGCATTTAGTTACAGTCAATTATCTATTAAATACAAAAAAAGTGGTGGTGCTTTTACTTTTCTAAATGAAATTAATCACAAAGGTATAGCAGGAAGTTTATCATGGATACTCATTCTTGGATACATTTTGACAATTTCTGTATATGCCTTTACATTTGGACATTATGTAGCGCATGTTTTTAATTTAGGAGCTTGGTTGCCACGAGTACTTGCATTCTCTATTATTGCAGCATTAGCTCTAGTAAATTTGCAGAGTGTGGGAGATTCATCCAGAGTAGAAATAATAACCGTATGGGGGAAATTATTTGTTCTTTTGGGCTTATCAGTATTTGGAATAATTCAATGGAGCCCCGAACAACTGACAGCCGGAATTGAACCAAAAAACTGGAGTACAGCAATTATTGGGGCGGCAACAATATTTATGGCTTATGAAGGATTTCAGTTGTTGTCATACGATTATGAAGATATACAAAATCCTACAAAAACATTACCCAGGGCTACCCTATCAGCTGTTATTGCAGTTATTTTTATTTATATCCTAGTTGCATTGGGTTCCGTTATGTTAGTGGGTGCAGAGACATTAATTCAGGAAAAAGAAGTTGCCTTATCGATTGCAGGACAAAAGGCTTTGGGAGTTACAGGTCTGATTTTGGTAACGATTGCAGCTGCCTTTTCTAC
>JAGXGG010000065.1 GCA_024636855.1 Ignavibacteriota bacterium
ATAATACTAAATTCAAAATTATCTTGACCATATAAATTCCAGTCATCTTGAAGATCATGATTGATATGCTTGTCTTTATTCAAGTTATTGACATGCTCTTTCCAGCGTCTATCGATATCTATACTGCTGCCAATATAAATCCTATTGCTGATTTTATTAGTAATGCTGTAGATTCCAATCACTCATTAATCATTATCCTTTCCTGTTTATGTTTTTTGAACATAACAAAAAGACCTCGCTTTATTAGAGATCACTTAAGTCAAAGGCGTTACAACAATTAGAATTTGCTAAGTTCGGGCTTCCTCTCGTCGCCCTCACTAAGCAAATATCTAAATTGTTGTTTTCGTTTTGCCACCGTGGCAAAACGATATTATAATATTTAGTTTTATATTTATTACCCATATTCCTTATAGTATATATAAGAGAACCAGGGCATTATTAAGTGTGATATTATTAAATTACCCACAATTTATGGAATAACCTCTATATAGAGCTTATTCCATATTTTGTGGGTAATTCTATTTCTTTTATATCATTTAGGACTTGCCAATATCTATAATTCTTTTTTATCCCCTCAACAATTTCACTTGATGATTTAGAAACGATTATGTATTTTAAATTATTGGCCTTAAAATATTCATTAAGTTGTCCTATTGATTTTTGTTGTCTTCCTCTTGAATCCCTTAAATCAATGACATCAATTAGTTCTTGTTGCCCTTCTTTAAGCAATCTTTGATTTACGATTTTATTTAAATGCTTAGTTATTTTATCTGTTTCATAATCTTCTTCTATAATTCTGTAATGATAAAATCCTTCATTATCACGAAAACCAAACATATCCGCAAGATATTTACAATAGCAATATGTTCCGTACTGTTTAATAGAAGCTATATTTGATAAATCAAATTTCACTTTATAGAACATCAATTCATTTATTTTTTTAGTTGATTTATCATCTTCTTCGACCATATCATCATAAACGATATTACTGCTATCATATTGTCTTTTATAAAAATCAATATATTCTTTAACTGTATGAGTTCTTAAATAATCAGCCATCTTTACCTTTTTATTAAGTTGTGTTTCCATGCCTCCTAAGGCTTGATTACTTATTGTTTTAATATAGAGATTGAACTTATCTTTTTTATTTTGAATTCTTTTTCTGCCAATACATTGAACTAATGTCCAAATATCTTTAACATCACAAACTATGTGCTTCAAATTAAAATCGATAATATTTACTCCTGCGTCCATACAAGTAGTCGTGATCAAAATTTGCTCTTCAAATCTCTCATCCTTAAGCATTTTTTCTATTTTATCTTGATCTACATATTGATAATAGTTGCTGTTATTGCTTTTACTGCAATTAAACAAACAATAATCTTTATACTTTATGTAAAGCTCATACGCCTTTTTAGCAGACTGAATAAAAAATATGCCTTTGTAATTCTTCTTTATTGCTTCTTCAATAAATAGCTCCAGTGTCTCATCTTTATTAAAAAAAGCAAGGTTTTTGATATAATCATATGTAATAGGCAACTCATAATCAATAGTAGGAATGCCTTTTATATTATTGATATATGTTTTCATATCGATACCAGTAGCTGACATAAAAATTTTAACCGGAAAGACCTCATTTAATATCGCATTAAGAGAAATATCCGTTGTAATATTAAAGGATGCATCGGACATAAAATAATGAAATTCATCACAGACAATATATTTGTATTGACTAAGATCAATATGTTTTTTATTTAACTCTTTCTTTTCCAATTTTTGATAAGTCATTATGTCTATTACATCAGTCTTCTTATCCCTTATCAGTTCGTCGATAAACTGATTTCTACAATTAGTCCTATGTAGCAACATTAATATCTTTGCACCATTTCTTTTGGCTAAAGCATATAGATTGTTTTTAATGAAATATGATTTCCCTGCTCCTGTCCCAGCTTTAATAGTTATGGTATCACCAGGCACCCAAGATTCTATCTTCTTAATTGTAATTAGCTCGCTTACCCTCATCAGTACTCCTCTCCATATTTAATTACTTAGATATTGAATAATCAAGAATCGCTTCATTTAATCCAGCATCATTTCTAAAGATAAAAATCGTTTTATTCCTATCATTCCGATCCGGTTTAATGTCTACAATCTGATAGTTTCTGTTTAGAAGATATTTTGCTACTTTTGGACTAAAAATCAATTTCCCATCATCAGTGATTCTGTGGTGTTCTCTCATTCTCCGTACTCCTTTTCTCAAATAAAAAAAGCAACCATTTATAATAAGCAAATAGCTGCTTTTCTTTTAAATTATTTTCACTAATTTATCTCTTGACAATTGACAAACAATAATGTTATAGTAGTATTGGTTATTTATTTGTACGCATAAAATAAAATTATTTATGCTGGATAAGATAATTTAGTAAACTGTTAAATTGCCTATCGGGGAGTTGCATACGCCCCTTCTTGAAGTGACAAAGCACACTTTCCCCTATATTTGTTTTCTTTGATATATGCCTTGTCTTAACTCCAGACTCAATTAAATGAGAAATTAGGCTGGTTCTTAAACCTTCCTGATCTTTTATATTAAATGCCATTGATATCTTCCTTTCTTAAGAATTATTTATTTAAACAGGAGTACTCTCTCCTGTTTTTAATTTATTTGTTTAGAAAAAATTGAATAAAGAAAGAAGGGGATGTCCTACTCATCCTATAGACTTTCGGATGTAGCATGCGATAATTTCGCAGGGTTAACCTCTACACCGCCCCCTTCCCTATGGGCAGAGATTTTTACTTTATATATAAGATTATTTTGGCGTTTTCTGTTCCCCTTTTTTAAATGCCTTGTTAAAAATATAGGTATGAGTCTCACTTAATACGGATAATATCCTAGTAAACTTATCCTTTTCTTCTCTATCTGCCAGTATCAATAATGCGTACATTGTATCAGTCTCAACCTTTAACTTAGAAATCAAATACTTGTATTCCCTATGGACATCTATGATAAGATTGTTTTTTTCTTTTTTCTTATCCTCGTCTTCAGAGATATTATCATAGAGAGACTCTATATGCTTGATATGATCATCCATCTCGGTCACGTATTTTATAATTTTAGAAATTTGCTTCCTTTTTCTTTTGGTAAAATTTTGTATTTTTAATAGAGATTTGAAATCTGCATTCTTATGATAGTCGGCGGCATCAATTGTTAAAACTTGTGCTAAATAATCCATTGGACAATCATGTTTTCTGATCTTATTTTTGATATTCTTATTTTGGCTAACGTATTGAAAGAAAATAGGCTTATACCCTTTTAGTTTAGATTCTACATCACCTACTTCATCTTCTAAATTAATATCATATGTCTTTTTGGCACTATCAATAGCAATTTCAGATAAAACAGTACAGACATCAACAATTTTTAGATATTCTTTCGCTTCTTCATCTCTCTTGCTCTCCCAATATCTTGACATAGCCCATTGACCAGAGTTAACTATTCGACCAATCAAAAATTGACTCTTGCTCAATGTATTGTCAATCAATGCTTTTTTGATATTGTTGATAGAGTATGTAGCAGGATTGTTGTCTACTGCATTCTGGCAAACATTATATACACTATAGCACTTTTTAGCTAATTCGAGCAGTTTACTATTATCGAACACAATCATACTGTCACTGTCGAAATCTGCTCCTGATAAAATTCTTTGGATTGGAAAACTAATGCTATTAACCATAACTACATTATCACTTAGATGCCCGAAATACCTATCTATCATTTTGTTTTGTATATTCTCGGCAACCAAAACATTGCTTGGACTTGTATGTGGATTGCGAAAACATGCATACTCCTGACCAAAATCAAATAGTTTCGTGTATATCTGATTGCCAGTGAGAACAGGTTCATAATCCTTAAACAAAACATCAACACCTACAGCGTGATATAGCATCTCAACACCATTACCGAGTAGATAACAGTAATCACCATTTAGCCTGATTTTCCCACCCCTTATATACTTAAGATACTTCCCTATTTGCTTTGAGCGAAAATTGCGAAATGTACTCTCCCCTACTATATCCGAATTAAGGCTGTATAGGTTAACCCACATTTGATTGGAATTTGTTTCGTGGACGTTATTTTTTATGTACTCGATGAAAACATCATCATCATTTTTCAATTCGTCAATAAATTTCTTTTCATGGCTAGCTAATACTTCTACATCTTCTTTGTTAGCTGGAAGGGAGTTAAGCATCTGATAGCTCATTCTATGTAACACTTTACCATTCTCGTCTACCCCATGTTTAGATTTTTTCTCATATTTGCAGATTGCAAAGATATTGTCCTCACTTTGTACAACTTGCTTCCAATGATTCCACATATCTAGTTGGCTTCCAACTACTTTGCTAAATTTTAACTCTTTTAGTGAGGATGGGCATGTTATCATCTTGATATTTTTAGCGTACATAGTATCAGGGGTATCATCTGTATTAAACATAGTAGGTATTTGCCACTCATCATAATCTATATCAAGTGATAGCTTTTCGAAGTAATCTCTCAGAAATCCCTGTATATCACAAGCAAATGCTGCTGATTTAAAAAAGTGGTTTCTGAGTAGCATCATACTTTTGCCTTCTGTCTCCTCAAAGTATGTATAATGCAATAATGATTGCCCATCAAACAGATTTGATTCTAAATCCGCTTCTTCCTCGAACGAATTTAATCGATTGTCTTCACCACTTCTAATAACGTTGCATTTTCGCTTAAATATCTGTTTAACATCTTGTACCATTAATATATTATCAGGGTTAATCTCAATACTGCTCTCCGAACCAGAGCCTATTAGTGATTCGTATGCCAAGAGGGAAGGATAGTCAACATTAGATTCCTTAAAATCTAGACCTGTCCAACTCCAATTCATCATCTTGTCATACAAATTTTCCCTGATAGCTAATACTTGACCAGTGCGAGACTTAGAGCTAGATCTCTTATATATTTTGTAGTTTGTGGTTTTAGGTTTCTTTGTTTTCTTATCTATAATTGTCATAGAGAACCCTTCCTCATACAGTTGAAATCGCAAATCATCAATTTTAACTTCTTCCCACTCTTCTTTCCCTACTAGTTCTGTTTTATTCTCTATGCTTTTTCGTAGTCTCTCATTATCTTCCTCTAATTTTTTGATAGCATTTTCTCTTTCTTCTCTTTTATCATCAAGGCAACTATTTGTTTTTAATTTGTCCAGTTTCTTGCTATTCTTTTCTATGCTTTTTTTACTTATTTTGATTATTTCTTCTGCCGATTTTACTTTTGAGTTAAATTTTACATTAATGATAACATCGGACGTTTCCTTTTTTGTTCTCTTGTTTTCCTTTGGTTTAGCATACTCCCTTAGTTTCGTTAGCTCTTTACTGGCAGGTATCATCCCACAATATTTTGGATAGATTGTAGTACCCCTGTAATTGTGGCAATACAAATCTGATGCTTCAATACTCATTATATAGATGTTGTTTTTATTCAAACATATTTCCTCCTAATTTTATCTAATCTCATATCTATCTAAGTAAAAAAGACAGCCACAAATTAGACCTGGCTGCCATCAGCAAGGTAGAGTATTTACTTTTAATTAATCTATTTCTATTTCCGTGACCAAATACACCAACTCATGCATATCTGTTTAAATTGTCCATAACCAATAAGGGAATTGGAACTTAGAATTGATATTAGTAAAGCCAATCTGCGGTAATTGCAGGGTGGTTTGTAGTCACTCAAAGTGACCGTCATGATGGATAGGTGAATTGGAACATCTAAATTCTAAGAGTTGCAAATTGCAATACCTTTATTTTGGTTTGGCAGAGGGGATTATCCCCCTGCCTTGATCTTGGTTATTTTAATATGCTAAATTTGCCCCTCTTATTTGAGCAAGAATAATATCTTACATGATGTTTCTCACTTCTGTTTTAGTTGCTTCTTCTGCAAGATATGGTTTTGTTTTAACATATTCTTTAAATACATCACTGACGGTTACCTTGACATTAATGTTGTGTATTCTAAAACTATGTTCTGTACTCTTTGTGGTAACTTCTTTTTTAATGCTTACATTTTTAAACCCTTCAGTATCTTTAACGACGTTTTCAATATCTAAAAAAATCTCATTAAATACATCGCGAACATTTTTATCCAGTGATCTATTAAAATTTAAATTTTTTACCAAAATTTCAGTAAAACTCATTATATTTCCTCCTCGTAAGTTCTATTTATTAATTACCCTAAATGAATTGACAATTTCATCGGAATATATTAGACTAAGTATATTCTGAGTATACTAAAGTTAATATTTCCTAAAGATCACCACCTTTTTATGTTCTCAATATTCAATTGTAGGCATAGAAACATAAACCAGCCCCTTTCATAGTGCATTAAATTTAACCTGTTGGTATAATTAAAGAAACCAACAAGAAAAATAGCATAGCGAAATATAGGTACAGCTTCGGCTGTTCTTTTTTGTATCATAACACGGATTTTTTCAAAGTCAAGAGTTCTTAAAATTCGTTGGATTATTCTTCTCCCTGCTCATTATAGTAGCGTCGATACACTTCATCCCAGTAGTTTTCTTTATCTATTTCTGGCTGATATTTAATCGGCAACAGGAATATTTTTGCTTTCATACAACTTTTCTCCCTTCTTTATCTATCCACTCGTGTTCAATCTCTTTAATTATTGGCTTATAATGATTTACGATTACATTTAATGCTTTCCTGTGCTTGGTTTTCATTCCTTTGGGTATATCGATTTTTGTAAAAACTGTCTGTCGCTTATCTAATTTATCTAAGTCCCAGCCTATAACCTTATCACCTGTCTCTTATACAC